>CANCQD010000045.1 GCA_947380285.1 Burkholderiaceae bacterium
AAAAGAATCAAAACACCAACTTAAGTGAATGTAAATGGACTTTAAAAAAACAATTCTTTGGGCAGTATTCTCGATGTCGGGTCTCATGCTCTACAACAATTGGCAGGTTCATGAGGGCAAGCCGTCCTTGTTTGGGGGGGCTCCAGCAAGCACTACAGCGGTTGCTGACAAGGCTACCGCAAGCAATAAAGTGGATGTGCCCACGCAAATATCGGGTGCACCAGTTGTTGCTGCAGCCCCGGCTGTAAGAGGCAGCGCTATTGAAGGCGCAGAAAAATTCACTTTACAAAACGATGTGTTGGTATTGGAAATAAGCGCAAGCGGCGCCAACGTTATTGACGCCAAGTTGTTGAAGTCCTTAACCGCAGAAAATAAACCTGTTGAGTTGTTTCAGTACACACCGACACATAAATATTTTGCTCGCTCGGGTTTAATTTCTTTAAATAACGACCTTCCAAATCACACAAGCGCATTTACACTAATTCAATCTGGTAAAGATGGTTCAGGTAGACCGTTTGCTGTTTTTGCTAGCGAGCGTAATGGCGTCAAACTTGAAAAAACTTTTATCTTGAGCCCGGGTAGCTACGTGGTTGATGTTGGTCATCGCGTTACTCAAACAAGCAACAATCCTAACCCACTTGTTCTATACACAGAGATTGTGCGCGATGCCTCGCAAGAGCAAAAAATTGGCCCCTTTGATGGCGCTTTTTCAGCCAGCACCTTTACGGGCCCAGCAGCTTACACAGATAAAGAAAAATTCAATAAGCTGGAATTCACAGCAATAGATAAAAACAAAATCACCATTCCAACGCAGGTTGCTGCTGGGGAGCCGGCTTGGATTGCAATGGTTCAACATTACTTTGCAAGCGCATGGATACCAGGCGACAGGGTTGCGCGCGATATTTATGCTGGCAGGATTGATAACAACCTTTACCGAATTGGTATGCAAACACCGCTTGGAGTGGTTGCAGCCGGCTCTACGGTGGTTGAAAAAGCCAAATTATTTGTGGGACCACAAGAAGAGCGCGTTTTAGAGACAATTGCCCCTGGATTTGAGCTGCTAAAAGACTATGGCTACTTAACTATCCTAGCTAAGCCTATTTTTTGGCTTTTGGACAATATTCATTCTTATGTTGGCAACTGGGGTTGGTCGATTATTTTGTTGACCATCTTAATTAAGCTGGTGTTCTTCCCTCTGTCTGCTGCTAGCTATAAATCAATGGCGCGCATGAAGGAAGTTCAGCCACGTTTGGTTGCCATGAAAGAGCAGTACAAGGGCGAACCACAAAAACTGAATCAAGCCATGATGGAGATGTATCGCAAGGAAAAAATTAACCCCTTGGGTGGTTGCTTGCCGGTCGTCATTCAGATCCCCGTATTTATCTCTTTGTATTGGGTTTTGTTGTCATCAGTGGAGATGCGTGGAGCGCCATGGGTTTTATGGATCCACGATCTTTCGGTGCCCGACCCGTATTACATTTTGCCGGTGATTATGGCTGCCTCCATGTTTGTGCAAACTAAATTAAACCCAACGCCACCAGATCCAATTCAGGCAAAAGTTATGATGTATATGCCGCTTGTTTTCTCGGTGATGTTCTTCTTCTTCCCTTCCGGTTTGGTTTTGTATTGGGTTGTAAACAACCTGTTGTCAATTGCACAGCAGTGGCAAATAAACCAAATGTTTGGAAAAAAGCCCGCCAAGTAATCGCGCGCCGCAGAAAAGCTTGTAATAGGTAGACAGCAATGATGACGAGAAAATTGCCAATCATTGCTGTCGCAACTGCACCAGGCAAGGCAGGTGTTGGTGTTGTTCGCATCAGCGGACAAAGTTTGGCCTCCCTTACAAGCGCCCTCTTTCAAAAAAAACTACCCCCAAGACAGGCGAAGCTATTAACGCTTTGCAACAAGCATGGCGAGGCCATTGATCAGCTCATTGCAATTTATTTTGTTGGGCCGGCCTCCTTTACTGGTGAAGATGTTTTAGAGCTTCAGTGTCATGGCGGTCCACAACTTCTTGAGTTGGTGATGAGGCGCTGCCTCGAGTTGGGCAAAGATGAGGGCCTTGTCATTGCCGAACCAGGTGAATTCACTCTCCGTGCATATTTAAATAATAAGATTGATTTAACCCAGGCAGAGGCGATTGCAGACTTAATTGACGCACAAAGCGAAGCGGCTGTTCGTAGCGCAGCGCGTTCATTGCAGGGCGCCTTTTCTGATGACATCAATCGTTTAATTGAAGAAATTACTCAACTCAGAATTTTGGTTGAGTCGACCCTGGATTTTCCAGAAGAAGAAATTGAATTTCTAGAAAATGCTCAGGCACGTCAACGCCTAATTGCAGTTAAAGAAAAATTACAAACCTTGCGTGCTGGTGCTAAGCAGGGAAAAATTCTGCGAGACGGCATTCAGCTGGTGCTTGCTGGTGCGCCCAATGTCGGAAAAAGCTCTTTGCTTAATCGATTGGCGGGTGAAGAGGTGGCAATTGTGACCTCTATTGCGGGCACAACCCGAGATCGAGTTAAAGAAAGCATCACCATTGATGGTGTACCCATGCACATTATTGATACAGCCGGTCTTCGCGAAACAGTAGATGTTGTAGAGGCAAAAGGGATCGAAAGATCTTGGGATGCTATACGCTTGGCGGATTTGGTGATTTTTTTAACCGATGCACAGTCGGACGATCAGCAGGATGATCTAAAAACTCAGATCTTGAAAGAATTACCCCCTAAATGTGCAGTCCTTGAGGTTGTAAATAAGGCGGACTTGTTGCAGGAGCCATTAAAAACGGCGCCAGGGGAGGCCTTGCTGATTTCCGCTAAAACTGGGGCTGGAGTTGAGCAGCTTAAGCGGAAGATTTTGGAGCTTGTGGGGTGGGCAGGCCCTCAAGAGGGCGCTATTTTGGCCCGCAGAAGGCATTTAGACTGTATTGAGCGTGCAGCTGAACATATTGAAAAATCGGAGCAATTTGCGGCAAATGGCAATAATTCGCTTGAATTATTTGCAGAAGAGCTTTCTTTGGCCCAAAGGCACTTAGGTGAAATTACCGGAAAGCTGCTTCCAGACGACCTTTTAGGCAAAATCTTCAGTCAATTCTGTATTGGCAAGTAAAGGGTTTGTGCCCCGTTGGGGTGGCTATAAAAGCCCACCCAAAATGATAAAATCGATGGATTAAAAAATTCAATTTTCATAAGGAAACATATGACTTCAACTACTAACGGCCAGATCAATGTAAATGCGCCAGCTTATGTAAAAAACAAGCGTTTAATTGAGTGGGTTGGCGAAGTTGCTGCCCTCACAAAGCCTGATGCTATTCGTTGGTGCGATGGATCACAGGCAGAGTATGACGAGCTGTGTGAGTTGTTGGTGAAGGCTGGTGTTTTTAAGCGCCTTAATCCTGCTAAACGTAAAAATTCATTTCTAGCTTTATCTGATCCGGACGACGTTGCGCGTGTTGAAGACCGCACTTATATTTGTTCTGCAAAACAAGAAGATGCTGGCCCAACCAATAATTGGGTAAATCCAGCTGAAATGCGTGCAACATTGAATCCATTGTTTGATGGATCAATGCGCGGTAGAACTATGTATGTTGTCCCTTTTTCTATGGGTCCGATTGGCTCACCAATCGCACACATTGGTGTTGAGTTGTCTGATAGTCCTTATGTTGCAATCAACATGCGCCTGATGACACGTATGGGTAAAGCGGTAATTGATCAGCTAGGTACGGATGGTGAGTTTGTTCCATGCATTCATACAGTAGGCAAGCCCTTGAGTCCAGGCGAAAAGGATATGGCTTGGCCAAATAACAAAACCAAATATATCGTTCACTATCCAGAAACCCGTGAAATTTGGTCATTTGGTTCTGGTTATGGCGGCAATGCCTTGTTAGGTAAAAAATGTTTTGCCTTGCGTATTGCTTCTAACATGGGCCGCGAACAAGGATGGCTCGCTGAGCACATGTTGATTTTGGGCGTTACTTCACCCGAAGGAAAGAAATACCACGTAGCTGCAGCATTCCCATCTGCCTGTGGCAAAACCAACTTCTCAATGATGATTCCTCCGGCAGGATTTGACGGTTGGAAAGTAACAACGATTGGTGACGACATTGCATGGATTAAGCCACGCAAAGACCCTGTCACTGGTAAAACTCGCCTGTTTGCGATTAACCCTGAGTCTGGATATTTTGGCGTTGCTCCAGGAACAAATCGTCAAACAAATCCAAATTGCATTGATTCCCTAAATCAAGACGTTATCTTCACTAACGTTGGTTTAACTGATGATGGTGATGTTTGGTGGGAAGGTCTGACAGAAACACCGCCAGCGCATTTAATCGACTGGCAGGGTAAGGACTGGACTCCGGCTGATGGTGCTGCAGGTCGTAAAGCCGCTCACGCCAACTCCCGCTTCACAATGGCTGCCACCAATAACCCAGCTGTTGATCCTAAGTGGGATGATCCAGAAGGCGTTCCGATTGATGCATTCTTGTTTGGCGGTCGCCGTTCAACCACTGTGCCTCTCGTTAGCGAAGCGCGTGATTGGGTAGAGGGTGTTTATATGGCCGCAACGATGGGCTCTGAAACAACTGCTGCTATCACTGGGCAGGTGGGCGTAGTTCGCCGCGATCCATTTGCGATGATTGCTTTTGCTGGCTACAACATGAGCGACTACTTCCAGCATTGGCTCAACATCGGCAAGAAGCTTGAAGCCGAAGGCGCCGTATTGCCAAAGATCTATTGTGTGAACTGGTTCCGTAAAGGCGACGATGGTAAGTTTGTCTGGCCTGGTTATGGTGAAAATATGCGTGTTCTTGCTTGGATTTTGGGTCGTGCAGACGGCACAGCAAAAGGCGTTGAAACTGTATTTGGTATTTCACCTGAACATAACGACATAAATTGGAATGGCCTAGACTTTTCTCTTGAGAAGTTCGAGAGCGTAATTACCGCTAAGGTAGACGACTGGAAAAACGAACTCAAGTTGCATACAGAGTTGTTTGAGCATCTTGGTGAGCGCCTGCCTAAGGAATTAGCAGAGATGCGTACCAAGATTGAAAAACGCTTAAACGCTTAAGTTTTTAGTAACACCTATATCTAGATTTATTTAAATGACCAAACCCCAACACCATGAAATCGTGGTGATTGGGGCTGGCATTTGTGGGGCAACCATTGCAAATGAGTTGCTCTTACGTGGCAAAGCCGTATGCATTGTTGATGCCGCATCATCCCCAGCTACCGCCTGTTCAAGCCACGCTTATGCCATTGCACATCCGCATATTGGCAAGGGCTCACCCCGTTTATTGCGCCTAACTCGCATTGCATTCTTGCTTGCAGAAGCGCGCTGGAAAAATATTTGGCAACAACATGGGATTTTTCAGCCAAACAAAAAAGATAAAAATGTTGATCACACCCAAACGGTGGCGCATCTCCTTTCCTTGGGTCTTGACCGAGATATGGCCATTGCTATGGATTCCCAAGAGGCTGCTAGGGTTTGTGGAATTGATCAAGGCGGAGTTTGGCTACCGCGCGCGGCCGGCTTAAATTTATTTGAAACAAGCAAGCAGCTGCTACAACATCAAGAGCGCCTAACCTGCCTTTGGAATGTGCGGGTTAATCGTCTGGAGGCAGCTGAAAATAAATGGCATTTATTGGATGCAGAAAATCAATTAATCACCTCGGCCGACAAGGTGGTTATTGCTTGTGCTATGGGGGCTAAGCCATTAATGGCTACCGTTGGTATCCGTTTGCCTTTAAAGCCTGTGCGCGGGCAGTTGAGCATTTTTTCGATTGAAGAAAATGATCCTTGGGTTCAAAAATTACCCAGTGTGGGCATCTCTGGAGATGGCTATTGTCTGCCTGCCGATCTACTCGAAGACGGTAGTTATCAATGGATTGTGGGCTCAAGCTTTGATGAAGGCGAGGATGATCTTGCTCCAAGAGAAACGAGCGATGACTTTAATCGCGAACAAGCGAGAGGTTTGGTGAATTATCCAGAAGGTGATCTTCGCGCATTAAAAAAAGCAGGTGAATTTGTTGGTGTGCGCTGCGTCGCTGGAGATCGTCTACCAATCATCGGCGCCCTCACTCGGCGCCCAGGAATATTTTTAGCTACCGCCCTAGGGTCGAGAGGAATTTTGTGGTCCGCTCTGGCGGCCAAGCTAATTAGTGCTCAGCTGCTAGAGGATGATTTTGCCTTGCTTGCGCGCTTAGGTTTTGCTGCAGACTTAGTTGCAGCGCTTGCACCAGAGCGTTTCTTTGCCGGAGCGGCGCCTTCGGCTTTAGGGGCTTTGGCTTCAAATTCAAAACCAATTTTACCCGCTGAATCTAAGGCTAAATAAGCCTTAAAGCCACGCCCAGTGCGGTTCGACTTAAAGTTGGCTAGCAGATCTGTCTTGCCTTCTTTTAATAATTTTTGAACTTGCTCAGCTGAAACTTCCTGCTGCAAGACCACTTTCCCAGTTTTGAAATCACATGATTTGCTAGGGCCGGTATTGTTCTCACAAACGTAACGCATGCCGTCTTCATATACTGCACCAGAGCATTTTGGACAAACACCTAACGCCATACGACCTGTGAAATCGACCGCTTCAGTCTCATCATCTTGTGTGTTTCCAAAATCAAACTCTAGCTTGAAGCCTGCGTTTGGATAGTCTTTATCGTCCTCTGGAATTTCACTCAACTTAATAATGGCTGCAAAAGGGCGCCCCATTTTGCTACGGAAGCCTTGTAAAGGCCCGATCGTTTTTTCGCGTAATAGCTCTTCAACTTCAGGGTATTCAAATGCGCGTCCACCAGGGGTTTTGCTAATGGTGAAGCCACACTTTTCACAAGCAAAACGGCGATAGTTTTCTTTTACCGGACCCTTACAGTGTGGGCACGGCGTGGTCATTGTGGCATAGTCACCCGGAATGGTATCGCTGTCATATTCTTTCGCACGCTTGACGATGCGCTGGGTCATCTGTGCGATCTCTTGCATGAAGGTGTCGCGATTCATTTTGCCTTGCTCGATGAGAGAAAGTTTGTTCTCCCAGCTGCCGGTCAAATCAGGGCGAGTTAACTCCTCTACATCCAAGCCTCGCAATAAGGTCATCAGCTGAAAAGCTTTTGCCGTTGGAATAAGCTCACGGGCTTCGCGCACCATATATTTTTCAGCGAGCAGCCCTTCAATGATGGCAGCACGTGTAGCTGGCGTACCCAAGCCTTTTTCGGCCATGGCCTCACGCATGTCATCATCATCAACCCATTTGCCAGCGCTTTCCATAGCAGAGAGCAGGGTGGCCTCTGTATAGCGTGCGGGTGGCTTGGTCTTCAATGGTATGGCTGCAATAGATTCAGTTTGTACTGACTCGCCTTCTTGGACCGGAACCAACTCATCATCGGCTTGATTAGACTTGCCGTATACGGTTAACCAGCCAGGATTTACAAGAACGCGCCCTTCAGTTTTGAAGTGGTGTCCAGATGCCTCTGTAATGCGGGTGGTGACACGGAACTCTGCAGCGGGATAAAACACTGCTAAGAAGCGACGCACAACCAAGTCGTAGAGTTTGGCTTCGGGCTCACTTAGGGTCTTGGGCGTCTCTAATGTTGGAATAATCGCAAAGTGATCAGATATTTTGGAGTTATCAAAAATCCGTTTGTTTGGCTTTACCCAGCCATAACCGGCTTTCGATTTTGGATCTTTTGGATCACCTTGCAGAATTTGCTTAGCGAAGGCACGATAGTCTAGCGAATGTTCGGCAAGATTCTCCATGGTTTGCTTGACGGTGTCGAGATAGTCCTCGGGAAGAGCTTTTGCATCGGTACGCGGATACGTTAATACTTTATGGCGCTCATATAAAGCTTGTGCAAGACCCAATGTATTTTTTGCAGAGAAACCAAAGCGCGCATTTGCCTCTCGTTGCAAACTAGTTAAATCAAATAATTGAGGAGCAAGCTGCGTAGCGGGCTTAGCTTCTTCAGTGACATTTGCTTTTTTGCCACGACATGCGGCAACAATGCTCTGTGCTGCAGCTTCGCTCCACAGGCGGTTCTCACGTGCGTCGGGTTCAGCGACATCTTTTTTAAATTTCGGATCAAACCAGCGGCCTTCATAGATGCCGGCGGCGGCGATAAATTCCGCTTTTACCTCCCAATAATCTTTGGAGATGAACTTACGAATCAACTCTTCACGCTCTACCACAATAGAAAGGGTTGGAGTCTGCACGCGGCCTACTGTCGTTAAGAAGAATCCACCACTTTTGCTATTAAAAGCAGTCATCGCACGCGTGCCATTGATGCCAACCAACCAATCTGCTTCTGAGCGGCAACGGGCGGCATCAGCCAGGGGCTTCATATCTTCATCGGTGCGCAAGTTCGTAAAGCCTTCACGAATTGCGGCAGGCGTCATAGATTGCAGCCATAAGCGTTGAATAGATTGAGATGCTTTGGCATGTTGTGCAATTAAGCGGAAAATTAATTCACCTTCACGTCCCGCGTCACAGGCATTAATGAGCGCGGTGACGTCTTTTCGCTTAATGAGTTTTTGTAATACCTTAAGGCGCGACTCTGTTTTAGCAATAGGACGCAAATCAAAATAAGGGGGTACTACCGGCAAATTAGCAAAAGACCATTTGCCTCGCTTCACGTCAAATTCTTCTGGAGCGGCGATTTCCAATAAATGACCCACTGCAGAAGAGATTAAGAAATCCTCGCTCTCAAAATAATCTTCATATTTTGTAAAGCCGCCTAAGGCTTTGGCAATGTCATTAGCAACAGAGGGCTTTTCTGCAATGATGAGCGCCTTTGGATGATTGCCGACTATAGTCTTTGAGCCGCTTTTTTTGGTAGTTGCTTTAGTTGCCACGCGTTTTGCCTAAATTTGAGCTAGAAATGATGTTTTTTGGGATAAAACGGATGGTCAATTTAAACCAAAATCGCACTTGGCCAGTTGCATACCCCTTTTTTATTATTAACCGATAAATTAGGAAAAGTCCAAAAACCTCTATTTTTTGCTAGTTTTGGGCAGATCAAAATTCCCAGTTTTAGGATAAAAACCCTCTTTTAGGCTATTTAAATACAGTTTTTCTTAAAAATAAAGCTCCTCAAGAACGTCGCTCGGTCTAAAGGCCAGTTTGGCGCCTTGCTGAATAAGTAGATGGCAACCAGCAGAATTTGCGCTATGAATAGGCCCAGGAAGCGCAAAAACCTCCCTCCCAAGGTCTGCAGCCATCCGGGCTGTGATGAGGGAGCCAGATTTTTCTGCCGCCTCTATCACCACAACCCCAAGCGCTAGGGCCGCAATAATGCGATTTCGCCTTGGAAAATGAAATGCTTTTGGCCCTACCCCCGGCGGGAGTTCTGATAACAAAAGACCTTGCTGGCTGATGGCCCTAGACAAGGCTATGTTTTGGCGGGGGTAGACGACGTCTATGCCAGTGCCTAATATGGCCATGGTGTGGTGATTGGCCCCAAGCCCAAGCGTGGCTTGGTGAGCAGCGCTATCAATTCCTTTTGCAAGGCCAGAAACGACCATCAAGCCTTTTTTGGAGAGCGCTTGAGCAAACAGGCGGGCATTTTTTAAGCCTTCTGGGCTGGCGCTTCTAGAGCCTACGATGGCAATCATCGGCATCTTTAGAAGGCCGATATCACCATATATATAGAGTGACGCCGGCGGATCGTATAAATCCTGGAGGCGGGGTGGGTAGTGCGGGCTTCCGCGATCGATTCGGGTGACTGAATATGGCGCGGGCGATGTTTGCATAAACCAATTTTGTCCTGTGGGCAAATTAGATCAATCAGGACAGACTGATAGCTCTGTTGGATAATTCTTATATGGCTTTATTAACTGTCCTTTGTTATCCAGATCCCCGCTTGCATAAGGTTGCTAAACCGGTGGCGCAGGTGGATGCGCGCATTCAGAAAATTGTTGCTGATATGGCTGACACTATGTATGACGCTCCAGGCGTTGGTTTGGCTGCAACCCAGGTGGACGTTCACGAACGTATCGTGGTGATTGATTTATCTGATGAGCAAAATGAACTCATGGTATTCATTAATCCGGAGATTATTTGGGCTAGCTCGGAAACCAAATCTTGGCGCGAGGGTTGCTTATCTGTTCCGGAGTTTTATGACGAAGTTGAAAGGCCATCAGAGATCCGAGTGAAGGCCTTGGATGTCAATGGCAAAGAATTTGAAGTTGATGCTGATGGTTTGTTGGCCGTTTGTTTGCAGCACGAGTTAGATCATTTGCAAGGAAAAGTATTTGTTGAGTATTTATCAATACTGAAGCGAACCCGTATTACGCAAAAAATGAAAAAGCGTGCTAAAGAATTAGTGGGTGAGCGTTAAGCGCACCAATGAAAATCGTATTTGCTGGAACCCCTGAGTTTGCTGCGCAAGCAATGCGCTCAATTTACGATGCTGGCCATGAAATTGTTTTGGCTTTAACTCAGCCTGATCGTCGCGCCGGAAGAGGTATGCACCTTCAGGCCAGCCCCGTTAAAGAGTTTGCCTTACAAAACAATATCCCTGTGTTGCAGCCGGCAACATTGAGGCGCACGAGTATTGATCCTCAAAAACGGGCCCAAGCAATAGCGGCATATGAGCATTTGTCGTCAATAGAGTTTGATGCTATGGTGGTAGTTGCTTATGGCTTGATCTTGCCCCAAGAGATTTTGGATATAACAGAAAGGCCAAGTAGATTTGGGAGCTTTAATATTCATGCTTCATTGCTGCCGCGATGGCGTGGCGCAGCGCCGATTCAGAGAGCCATTGAATCGGGCGACTTAAAAACAGGCGTTTGTATCATGCAAATGGATGCCGGTTTAGATACTGGAGATACCCTTTTAGTTGCCGATCTTGTAATTGCACCGGATGAGACTAGTGCCAGCTTGCATGATCGATTAGCGCAGCTCGGCTCCAAATTAATTGTTGAAGTTTTAGGTTCCTTGCAGCAAGGTAAAGAAATACATTTACTGCATCAAGCAACCGAAGGTATTACTTACGCCGAAAAAATCCTTAAGAGTGAGGCGGAAATTGATTGGTCATTAAGCGCTAAAGAAATTGATCGGCGCATTCGGGCCTTTAATCCGTTTCCAGGGGCAAGCAGCAATCTCAATGGACTGGCAATGAAGTTTTGGAATTCAAAGATTGCGGATACTAAAGACGCAAGCCCTGCCAATACTGCAGGCGATGTTCTGGGCTTTAGTAATGATGGCGTATATATTCAGTGTGGAGAAGGGGTGCTTGAGGTTTTAGAAATGCAAAAACCTGGCGGTAAAAAAATAGATGCCAAAGCGTGTTTGCAGCCACTTGGCGTCGGTGAAAAATTGTTGCGCTTTCAAACAAAGGAGTAGAAATGTTTAATTTTGCAAAGACTGCTGTTTTGATGGCAGCAATTACTGCATTATTTATTGTGGTTGGTGGTATGTTGGGCGGCGAGCAAGGTATGTTGATGGCCCTGCTGATGGCTGTTGGCATGAACTTTTTTAGCTATTGGTTTTCTGACACCATGGTGTTGAAAATGACCAATGCGCAGCAGGTTGATGAAAGGTCTGCGCCTCAGTTTTATGGGGTAGTAAAAGAGTTGTCGGAGAAAGCGGGCCTGCCAATGCCTAAAGTATTTTTGATTGACGAGGATGCTCCTAATGCTTTTGCAACCGGGCGTAATCCAGAGAATGCGTCGGTTGCAGCAACAACAGGCATTCTGAAAATTCTCTCCAATCGTGAATTACGTGGCGTCATGGCCCATGAGCTAGCACATGTTCGTCATCGTGATATTTTGATCTCGACCGTTGCTGCTACTATGGCCGGTGCTATTTCAGCATTGGCCAACTTTGCTATGTTTTTTGGTGGGCGCGACTCTGAGGGCAGGCCCAATAATCCGATAGCCAGCTTGATGGTGGCAATTTTGGCCCCGATAGCGGCGAGCTTGATTCAAATGAGTATTTCTCGCGCCAGAGAATACGAAGCAGACCGTGGCGGCGCAGAAATTAGCTCTGATCCAGAGGCACTCGCACACGCATTAGAAAAAATTCATAACTATGCCCAAGGCATTCCATTTCAAGCCGTTGAGCAGCATCCCGAAACTGCGCAGATGATGATCCTTAATCCTTTGAGTGCTGGCGGCCTTGCACAACTTTATTCAACCCACCCACCTACTGAAGAGCGGGTGGCACGCTTAATGAGCATGGCTAAAAACGGGGCATATCCCGGAGCAAATTAATTTGACTGATCAAAAAACACCACGCAGTCTCCCGCTTTCTGAAGCAATCACAATTGCCGCACAAGCGATCAGCGAGGTAATGAGCGGAAGATCTCTTACAGAGGTTCTGGATCAGCTAGAGGCACATGAGCGACCGATCGTTCAGAGTTTGAGCTTTGACGCTTTGCGTAAATGGGTCCGTTCTCATGAATTGATTAAGGAATTTATTCCAAAGACGCCGCCTCCCGAAGTTGATCATTTATTAAGTGTTGCAATTGCCTTATTTTTGCAAGACATTGCGGAGGGCAAAGGCTATCCAGCACACACGATTGTTGATCAGGCAGTGAAGGCGTGTGGCGAGTATGACAAAACAATGTATGCCAAAGGTTTGGTCAATGCAGTCTTGCGTAAGGTAAGCCTATTGGTTCAGCCGCCTAAGGGTGAAAAACTTTTTCCACCCGATCCAATTCCAATGTACGTACCTGCTTGGTGGCGAGCAAATCTCAAACGTCATTATTCCAAAGCATGGCAATCTATTTTGTTTCAACAAGCCAAGCGTGCGCCACTAATTCTGCGTGTGAATCCAAGGCAATATACGCGCGAGCAATATCAATCCCTATTGTCCGACGCTGGAATTTCAGCAGCGCCAATAGATGATGTGGCCGGTATTCACTTACCTTCAGCCCTCTTGTTGCCCGATGCAGTACCTGTATCAGACCTGCCTGGTTTTTATAGCGGGGCCGTATCTGTGCAAGATGCGGGAGCGCAGTTGGCCGCAATCTTATTAAGCCCCCAGGAGGGAGAGTTAGTGCTAGATGCTTGCGCTGCTCCTGGTGGAAAAACAGCACATTTATTGGAGCTTGCAGATTGTTCAATGCAGGCCTTGGAGTTAGATGGAGACCGGATAGGAAAAATTGGAGGTAATCTCGATCGCCTTCGCTTGCATTCCGACAAGGTAAAAGTGCTACGCGGCGACGCCTCTAAGGCAGCCTGGTGGGACGGCATTCTTTATGACAAGATTTTGCTCGATGCCCCCTGTTCAGCTTCTGGAATAGTGTCTCGTCATCCCGATATTCCATTTCTGAGGCGCGAAGCCGATATTAGAGCTCTTCAAGAACGACAGCGTGCTATTTTGAGTCAAGCATGGAAGATGCTCAAAGCAGGAGGCACTCTTTTGTACGTAACGTGCTCAATATTTCCCGAGGAAGGTGAAGAGCAGGCGGCTTGGTTTGCTGACCAGCATCCCAATGCGGTACGATTAGGCGCTCCAGGACAGCTTTTGCCAGGCGAGTTAAATGACGGTTTCTACTATGCTTTGTTTAAGAAAAATGGGCCATGAGCCGAAGCATTAAACAATTCCTATTTCTGTGCTTGATGGTATTGGGTTTTTTTTCCACAACCGTTAACGCAGAAGGTATCAAGATTAAGTCCTTTGAGTTGGAGAAGGCTGATAACGATTGGCTTCTCAATGCAAGTTTTCAGATAGAGTTATCACCAGGACTAGAAGATGCGGTGCAAAAGGGCGTGGTTCTGTATTTTCAGACTGAGTTTGATTTAACGCGAGCGCGTTGGTATTGGTTTGATGAAAAATCCGCACTTGTACAAAGGCAAACCCGTCTATCTTTTCAGCCGCTGACGCAGCAGTATCGAATCGCGTCCGAGGGCTTTACTTTTTCCGCTAAAACGATTGCTGAGGCATTGCAAGCAGTTGGTAGTGTTGGGGGATGGAGAGTAATAGACAATGCCCAAATTGATCCTAGCAGGTCTTACACGGGCGCCCTGCGCATGACCTTGGATCTCACTAAGCTGCCAAAACCATTCCAGGTAAATGCACTTAATAATCGCGACTGGAATGTTTCGAGTGACTGGTATCGTTTTCCATTTTCTTCCAATGGCCCTAATCTAATTAAGCGATGAGACTGATAGCTGCCCTGCTAGACGCAAGCTTTTTTACATCAAAGGCTTGGAGCAAAAAGATAATTTCGATCACGATCGGCGCGATCGGAGCATTTGCTCTATTGCTTTTAGTTTTATTGGCAATAGCCTCATCCAATACAGAATTTTTTGATAATTATTTTATTTGGCTATACGCCGCTAATGTGGTCATTGGCATTTGCTTAACTTTAGTCATTGTGGTTTTGGTGGCAGTAATTGGTGTGCGATGGTATCGAGGGCACTTTGGTACACGTTTGATTGCAAAGCTGGCGATGATCTTCGCTTTGGTTGGTATTGTTCCGGGCTTAATTTTGTACGGCGTCTCCCTACAGTTCGTATCGCGCAGTATTGAGAGTTGGTTTGACGTAAAGGTCGAGACGGCGCTTAACTCAGGTTTAGAGTTGGGGCGCGTTACTTTGCGAGTTGCTCAAGAAGAAATTTTGGGTGAAGGTAATTTTATAGCTGAGCAGATTGTGCAGATACCTCCTGGCACTACTGCTGAGCAGGTTGCTGCCACAGTGATGAAGATTCGCAATCAATTTGGCATTCAAGAAGTTAGCCTTTTTAATATGCAGCGCGTTTTGATCTTAACCAGCGAGGTAAGGCCCAAAAAATACTTTCCTGCGCCCAGTGCCGAGGTAGTTGATGAGGCATTTAAAAAGAAAGGCATTACCTTTTTAGATCAAATTGAAATGGAGGGCGGGCAACGCGGTTATCGGATCAGAGCAATTGTTCCGATTGTTCGCAAAAAGCCAATTCAGAGCAAATTGGATGCAGGTAAGGATGTGGACGATAAGTATTTTTTACAGCTAGTGCGCCTCATTCCAACCCCGTTAGCAAAGAATATTTTTGCAGTTGAATCTGCATATAGTGAATACCAAGAGAAGTCATTAGGGCGAACTGGCCTACGTAAGATGTTTGTAGGGACGCTAACCTTGACTCTTTTCTTTGCAGTATTCGTGGCCATTACTTTGGCTCTCTTATTGGGCAGACAGCTTGCTCGACCTCTCCTGATGCTTCTGAGGGGCACTCAGGCGGTTGCCCAGGGTGATTTGTCGCCTAAACCAGAGTTAGATACTGGCGATGAGCTTGGCATGCTTACGCGGCAATTTAACGTCATGACTAGGCAGCTGGCCGACACTCGCACCTCTTTGCAAGAATCCAAGGCATTTTTAGAGCGTGTATTGGGAAGCCTTACTGCAGGCGTATGTATTTTTGATAAAAACTACAACGTCGTTTCCAGTAATGCAGGCGCAGACCGAATTTTTAATCAAGATCTTATTCAGCTTGATGGGAAGCCCCTTGGCAGCAATCCGGCTTTGCTGGAGTTTGAGGGAGCCATTAAAGAAGGCTTTGCAACCATGAAGCTTGCAGTGCTTAGCGAGGGTGGGACAGAGAAAAAGTCTACGCAGGCTAATGCACCGGTATGGCAAAAACAAATCCAATTACACAGCACTAATGAATTTGAAAATGAACCTGGAGTGACTTTATTTGTGCGCGGTACAGAGCTTACTGGTGACTTGCGTATGGTAGTTTTTGATGACATTACAGATGTGGTGAGCGCACAAAGATCGATTGCGTGGAGCGAGGTAGCAAGACGCCTTGCTCATGAAATTAAGAATCCCTTAACTCCAATACAGCTCTCAGCCGAAAGATTGCAACATAAGCTTGCAGGCAAGCTAAGCCCAGAACAAGAAGAAATGATTAATCGCAGCACCGAGACTATTATTGGCCAAGTGCAGGCCATGAAAGAAATGGTGAATGATTTTAGGGATTTTGCGAAGACCCCAACACCACAACTAAAGCCAGTCTCCATTAATACCCTCACTTCAGAAATTTTGGGTCTTTATGAGGGCAGTCCCTTACTTGTCCAGTTAGATCCAGGTTGCCCAGAAATCATGGGGGACCCTACCCAGTTGAGGCAAGTTATTCATAACTTGTTACAAAACGCTCAAGATGCCACTCTAGAAGGCCCTCACCCCAACAGCCCTGTACAGGTTAAAACGGAGTTGGCGCCTTATGGTGAACACAATGGCGAAGTTCAAAACGCGGTGCGATTAACAATAAGTGATAGTGGAGTTGGATTTCCAGCTAAGATATTGGCAAGAGCCTTTGAGCCATATGTAACTACAAAGAGCAAAGGTACGGGATTGGGTTTAGCTGTGGTCAAGAAAATTATTGATGATCACGCTGCCAGAATTGAAATTCGGAACCGGATGCATGATGGAGAAGTAATTGGTGCGCAAGTATCGATATTGTTTATGAATCTAGCAAAAGAGGCAGTCTAAGCATGGCTAGTATTTTGGTTGTTGATGATGAGATGGGAATTCGTGAGCTTCTCAATGAGATTCTCACTGATGAAGGCCATACCGTTTACTCTGCAGAGAGTGCTATTCAGGCGCGCACTATTCGCGAGCAAATGCGCCCTGACTTAGTCTTGCTAGATATTTGGATGCCTGATACGGATGGCATTACTTTATTAAAAGAGTGGTCCAACACAGGACAACTTACTATGCCAGTGGTCATGATGTCTGGCCACGCAACGATTGATACTGCTGTTGAGGCCACTCGCATTGGCGCACTAAACTTTTTAGAAAAACCGATTGCCCTACAAAAGCTTCTGAAGACAGTCAGCAAAGCTTTGGAGATCTCCCCTAAATATATTGAGCCAGAACAAGAGCGAGCAGTTCAGTCAAGCCCTAGCGCTATGGCCACACCAAAGCCGACGGTTGTCGAATTAGTTGCTTCGCCAATTGAGGGCGAGTTCATTAGCGGAATCGCAAAAACTTACTATGATCTCCCTCTTAGAGAGGCTAGAGACTTGTTTGAGAAGGCGTATTTTGAACATCAAATGCAAATCATGGGCGGTAGCATGACTAAGATTTCGGAGTACACCGGTCTAGAGCGAACCCATTTGTATCGCAAGCTGAAGGCCCTGGGAATTGACACGTCTCGTAATAAGGGCGAGAGCTAAGCCCCTATTTAACAAGGGCAGCCACCCCATAGAATTCAGTAAAACCCACCAATCAAGGGTGACCCAGGGAAATTTGATGGAACCCCAATTCAATTCGTTATAATCCCAAGTCTTGGCCTGGTAGCTCAGTCGGTAGAGCAGAGGATTGAAAATCCTTGTGTCGGTGGTTCGATTCCGCCCCGGGCCACCAAGAA
>CANCQD010000046.1 GCA_947380285.1 Burkholderiaceae bacterium
TGGGCGAAAAAGTCATGGCTGCTGAACAAGCTAAAGCTGGTGGCGCTGCTGCAGGTGCCGCTCCTGGTGGTGCAGCTCCTGGTACTGCTCCTGATGCGGATGTTGTTGACGCTGACTTTAAAGAGGTTGATGACAAGAAGTAATTCTGAAATCAGACATTTATTAACGTAGTTTTGATGTACTTAAATAACAAGTCGGCCTCGTGCCGACTTGTGTCATTCAGGTTGTTGAGAGGAATAGGCCGTGCCTAAAAGTAAACGCGATTTTTATGAAGTGCTTGGTGTAGCAAAAGGTGCCAGTGATGATGAGCTGAAAAAGGCTTATCGCAAGATGGCGATGAAACATCATCCAGATCGCAATCCTGATAGCAAAACGGCTGAAGCTCAATTCAAAGAAGTAAAAGAAGCTTACGAAACCCTAACAGACCCTAACAAGCGTGCTGCATATGATCAGTATGGGCACGCTGGTGTTGATCCATCAATGGGTGGTGGTTTTGGTGGGGGTGGTTTTGGCGGCGGCGGATTTGCCGATGCCTTTGGCGATATATTTGGCGATATCTTTGGTCAAGGCGGTGGCCGTCACGCTGGCCCCCAAGTCTATAAAGGTGCAGATTTACGCTACAACATGGATATCAGTCTTGAGCAGGCTGCTGAAGGGTATACAACCCAAATTCGTGTGCCTAGCTGGAGTAATTGCAAGCCATGTCATGGTACTGGCGCTGAGCCTGGGTCAAAGGCTGAGACATGCACTACTTGTGATGGTCATGGCCAGGTGCGCGTGCAACAAGGCTTCTTCTCTATGCAGCAAACTTGCCCAAAATGTCGCGGCACTGGCGAGTACATTCCTAAACCGTGCAAAACTTGCCATGGCAGTGGAAAACACAAAGAACAAAAAACACTGGAGATCAAAATACCAGCGGGTATCGATGATGGTATGCGTGTTCGTTCAGTTGGCAATGGCGAACCCGGTATTAACGGTGGACCATCTGGCGATCTCTATGTAGAGGTGCGCGTACAACCTCATAAAGTGTTTCAGCGTGATGGCAGTGATTTGCACGTACAAATGCCAATCTCTTTTGCGGCTGCCACTATCGGTGGCGAAATTGAAGTGCCAACACTCTCCGGACGTGTTGAGTTTCCAATTCCGGAGGGTACACAGACTGGTAAGACATTCCGCTTGCGTCATAAAGGGATTAAAGGCTTACGCTCCACCTTGGTTGGCGATCTTTTTGTGCATGTTTTAGTGGAAACGCCGATTAAGCTGACGGATGAGCAAAAGAAATTACTGCAAAAGTTTGATGACAGTCTAAAGTCAGGTGGTGACAAACACAGCCCCCAACAAAAGGGTTGGTTTGACGGCGTAAAGAGTTTCTTTAGCTAAAAACTAGTGAGAATTTGGGCTGGCTAGCAATCAGCCAGCAAAGCCGTGCTCGGGTCCGGGGAATTTCCCGGACTTCACTTCGCGCACATAACTCTTGATGGCTGCTTCGACAGAATGGTGACCATCCATAAAGTTTTTGACAAACTTCGGTGGCTTGCCTGGGCTGATGCCCAACATATCTTGTAAAACCAATACTTGACCAGAGCAATTTGGCCCAGCACCAATGCCAATGGTCGGAATGTGAAGTTCGGCTGTAATCTTTTCGCCTAATGACGAAGGGATAGCTTCCAACACCACCATTTGAGCGCCAGCTGCCTGGCATGCAAGCGCTTGCTCAAGCATGACGCTAGCGGCATCTTTGGATTTGCCTTGGACCTTGTAGCCGCCTAAGACATGAACGGATTGCGGCAGTAAGCCTAAGTGAGCGCAGACAGGAACGCTTCGCTCTACTAAGTGACTAATCACATCAACTTGCCATTCGCCTCCACCTTCGAGTTTCACCATATCTGCGCCAGCACGCATCAAATGGGCGGCTGAATCTAAGGCTTGGACAGGATCTCCGTAGCTCGCAAATGGCAGGTCGGCGATGATGAATGCATGAGTGTTGGCCCGGACTACACATTCGGTGTGATACGCCATTTGCTCTACGGTGACTGGCGTTGTGCTGGAATGTCCTTGAATCACATTACCCAGTGAGTCACCAATCAAAATAGTTTCAACTCCGCAGCGATTTAGAAGCGCTGACATAGTTGAATCATATGCGGTGAGCATAGATATTTTTTCACCCTCAGCATGCATTGCGAGGAGCTTGGTAATTGTGATTGGCTTATCGCCCTGTAAGTAACCCATGGCGTGAGTTTAATGAATTAATGAGCCGTTTGGCTATAAACGTTTTTTTCTCCGCAATTGCAGTTTCTGCAAGGGAGTTTCTCTATTCTTTGGTGGGCTACATTCGGTAAATAGGCTTTGAGTTCACCCCAGTTAGGCAAAAGGAGATCAGGTGCTATCTCCAGGAGGGGTAGAAGTACAAAAGAGCGCTCGATGATTTTAGGATGTGGAAGTATTAACTCTGTTTCATTCTGAGTGACCCCTTCAAAAGAAAGGATGTCGAGGTCGAGCGTCCGAGGAGCGTTTGCATATGGTCGTTCACGACCAAATTCTTGTTCGATAGCCTGGCAAACGTGCAAAAGACCGTATGGACTTAACTCAGTTTCAACTTCAATGACGGCATTAATATAATCGCCGCCCGTAGCTTCAACGGGGGCGCTCTGGTAAAAACAGCTTTTTGCCAGAATTTGTAGTTCAGACCGCAATGCCAAGCAAACAATGGCATCAGTAATTAGCTGACGCGTGTCGCCGATATTGCCACCAAATCCGATATATACCCGTGCCATAGATTTCCAAACTAGAGATGAATCTACTTTACTGAAATTTCTCTAAGTCTGCTTAGCTTGCCGCACTCTCTGGGGGCACTATTGATTTTGGCTTTCTACGACGTCGTCTTTTGGCAGGGATTAGGCTGTTGCCGGATTCATTTTTAGCGCTAACCATTAGCTCATCTTGTCTTGCAGGGTCTGCTGCAATAAAGTCTGTCCACCATTGGCCAATTGCTGGATTCAGCTCTCCAGTTTCGCAGCGGAGCAACATGAAGTCATAACCCGCTCTAAAACGAGGGGATTCGATCAAGCGAAAGGGAAAGCGACCTACGCGTCTCTCAAAGCGGGGCTGCATTGACCAAATCTCACGCATATCGCTTTCAAAGCGACGTTGAATAGTCATGCCACTACTTTGCGTTGCAATCGTGTCATCCATCGCATCTTGTAAAGCGGGAATATTAGCCATTCCTTTAGCAGAATTGGCTTTCCAATTCTTCAGCAAGTCGGGCCAAAGTAGGGTGGCAAATAAAAAGCCAGCAGACACACTTTTACCAGATTGGATACGGTCATCAGTATTGGCCAAAGCAAGTTTTACAAAATTGTTAGCCCCCTTAGACTCTTCACCCTTATCCAGGATGTGATCGAGTAGCGGGAGTAAACCATGGTGCAGGCCGGCATCTTTTAGCCCCTGGATTGCTGCCCAGGAGTAGCCGGACATCAAGAGCTTTAGGATTTCATCAAAAAGTCTGGCCGAGGGAACATCGTTTAGGAGGGTGCCCAATTTTGCAATGGGTGCACGTGTAGCGCTGTCTAATTCAAAGCCAGTCTTGGCCGCAAAGCGAACCGCTCTAAGCATGCGAACGGGATCTTCGCGATAGCGCTTTGCCGGATCACCAATCATGCGTAAGGTCTTCTTTTGCATATCAGCCATTCCACCGTGATAGTCAAGAACGGTTTCAGAAGAAGGGTCGTAATACATCGCATTGATTGTGAAATCACGTCTTGCAGCATCCTCGCCTTGAGAGCCCCAGACGTTATCCCGTAGGATCCGGCCACTCTCAGCCACGTGATCTCCAGCATTATCCAATAGCGCTCTAAAGGTCGATACCTCAATGATTTCAGGGTGGCCTTTGCCAAAAAAGGTGACATGCACAATCTGAAAGCGGCGACCAATCAGGCGCGCTTTACGAAAGAGTCTTTGTACTTGATCTGGCGTTGCATTGGTTGCAACGTCAAAATCTTTTGGGCTGATGCCCAGAGCAAGATCTCTTACTGCGCCCCCAACAATAAATGCCTCATAGCCGGCTTGCTGCAATGTATGCGTCACCTTCACTGCGTTCTTCGAGAGCAAGTGAGGATCAATACGATGTGCTTTTTTTGGAATACGTTTTGGGGCGCCAGTGTTATTGGCTTGTGTGTGTTTGACCATCGGGTCGCGCCGCAAAATACGTTTTATAAATTTAGTGATCATGCAAACAATTCAAGAATGGGCCAGTTACGCTGCTTGGCTTCGTTGCGAAGGCGATCATCTGGATTGGTGGCAACAGGATGACTTACTTTTTCGAGCAAAGGAAGATCGTTCATCGAGTCAGAATAGAAATAGCTATGAGACAAAGTATCTAAAGACAGCTTTTGAGATGATAGCCAGTCATGTAAATTTTGAATCTTGCCTTCGCGAAAATTCGGAATGCCTTTGACTTCGCCGGTGTAATTGGCTAAGGGTTCGTTATTTTCGGTAGCAGGCTCTGTAGCAATCAGATGCTGAATGCCAAAACTCTCAACAATGGGGCGCGTAACAAAACTGTTGGTAGCGGTAATAACACAACAAAGGTCTCCAGCATCCTGGTGGCGCTTTACAAGGTCAATCGATTTTTGTCGGAGCTGACCGTGAATCACTTCCTGCATAAATGCCTCATGCCATTCTTTCAATTGCGCGCGAGAATGCTCTGAAAGTGGTTTTAAGGCAAAGCGTAAAAACTCATGAATATCGAGCTTGCCATCTTTGTAGTCTTGATAAAAGCGTTCGTTTTTTCGTGCGTAGTATTCGCCGTCCACAACTCCAATACGAGCCAAAAATTGGCCCCATTCGTAATCGCTATCGCAGGGCAAAAGAGTGTGGTCTAAATCGAAAAGGGCTAACTGGGTCACGAATGAAATATTTAATAAATTATTTAGGCTGCACAAGCTCTCGTACAAGAGGCAAGGTGACAGCACGTTTTGTTTCAAGTGAGTAGGCATCCAATGCATCAATCAAAGCCATTAAGCTGGGCATATCTCGGTAAAACCGACTTAATAACCATGGCAACACATCAGGCGATAAAACAAGACCCCGTGCTTTGGCCGCTTCCTCTAATGCCTGTATTTTCTCATCATCGTCCAAAAGTTGTGTCTGAAAGATCAGACCCCAGCCCAGACGGGTTCGTAGATCTTCCCGAAGCTTCAAATTGGCCGGGGCAGCGTTGCCGGCCATAAAAATATGAATCGCCTTACTCGCCTGAACCACATTGAGGATGCGAAAAAGTGACCCTACCAGACGATCGTCTAAACAATCAACATCATCTACGGTAATCACTGAAGGGGTGGCGCTTTCGGAGATTGTGCCCATCCTTTCTTCAAGGCGAACCCAGGAGGTGGGCTCGAATGGGGTGAGGGGGATATGTTCTAAACCAGCGTAATCAGCTGCATTTCCAACAGCATTTATTAAATGAGATCGTCCAGAGCCCTCTGGCCCCCACCAATAAATCCAGCGATGATTTAAGGGGTTCTCAGAGCTTTGAGTATCAACTCTTTTCCAAGAGCGTTCAATATCTTGCAGAGCAGAAATTAAAGCAAGATCTTTTCCGGGAAGATAATTTTCTAAACTCGCTTTAGGTGAATGGCTGATATCAAGCGCAAATTGTTTTGGAAGTGAGGATGTATTCATTACTACCAGGTTTACTTTTGATACCAGACGCTTTGTGTGTATATAGACCAGAGGTATTGAACCAAGACCAGACTCACAGCACTAATAGGTAGGGCCAATAAAACACCAAAGAAACCAAATAATTTTCCGAATAGTAGCAAGGCAAATAATACGGCTACTGGATGCAAGCCAATCCGCTCGCCAACCAGGCGGGGCGTCAAAAAGAAGCCCTCTAGGAACTGGCCAATGCCAAATAAAATCAGTACACCAATAATTTCAGAGCCCGGACCAAATTGAAGAAGCGCCGATAAGGTTGCCAGTGTGAGACCTAGCGTAATACCTATGTATGGAATCACAATCATGAGTGCAGTAAAGATGCCTAGAGCAACCGCTCCTTTGATGCCGATAATAGTAAGACCGATGCTATAAAAAGCTGACATGATGGAAATCACAATCACCATACCGTTCAAATATTGCGAGAGCAGTCCATCAGTATGCATTGCTAAGTGATGGACTGTCTCCTGTGCTCTGACAGGAACTATTTTTTTGATAAGCCCAAAGAAGTGATTCCAATCAATGAGCAAATAAAACATCACAAACACGATCAAAATAGAATTGACGAATGCGGCTATAACCGAGCTGCCGGACATCAGGACAGTCTCAAAAGTGGTGGTCATTAGTGAATCTGCGTTATCGCTAATGTGCGTTGAAATTTTTTGAGAGACCGATGCCTTCAGAACACCCCAATCAACATTGAGGTGAAGGTCTGCTAATCTAGGCCCAAGCCAAGCTTGGGTGTTTGCTATCCAATCAGGCAATTGCGCCTTAACGAGGGGAATCTCGGTTTTGAGTAACCCAATGAAGAGGCTCAAAATCGCAATGACTACGCCTAATCCAAGTATGACAGTCAGCCCAGCGGCAGCTGGCGCTGGCAGTCGACGCCCTTCTAGCCATAGAAAAGCAGGCCGCAGGATGTAGGCTAGGATGAATGCAGCCAGAAAAGGGGTAAAAATTTCAGCCATTACGAGTAATCCTCTAGAATTCAATGATTCTACTGATCTACTCGCATTTTTTACTAATATTCCAGCGCTGACATGACTTCATCTACTAATTCTTCCTCAAAAGGCCTTTCCTACCGTGATGCAGGCGTCGATATTGATGCTGGGGACGATCTAGTTGACCGCATTAAGCCGCTCGCCAAGAAAACCATGCGAGAGGGTGTTTTGGCTGGAATTGGTGGCTTTGGAGCCCTTTTTGAGGTGCCTAAGCGCTATCAAGAGCCAGTTTTAGTTGCTGGTACGGATGGCGTTGGGACCAAGCTAAGGCTGGCATTCGAGTGGAATCGTCATGAAACCATCGGCCAAGACTTGGTGGCAATGAGTGTGAATGACATCCTGGTCCAGGGAGCTGAACCCCTTTTCTTTTTAGATTACTTTGCTTGCGGCAAGTTGACTGTGGATACTGCGGCGACAGTTGTCGGTGGTATAGCTTTGGGTTGCGAATTATCTGGCTGCGCATTAATTGGTGGCGAAACTGCCGAAATGCCTGGCATGTACCCACCAGGTGAATATGACTTAGCTGGTTTTGCAGTGGGAGCGGTTGAGAAATCCAAAATCATTACCGGTGCAACAATTGTTCCGGGTGATGCAGTATTGGCAATTGGTTCCAGTGGCGCGCATTCGAATGGTTACTCATTAGTGCGTAAGATTATTGAACGTGCTGGCGCTAAGCCAAGTGATGATTTGGGTGGTCGCTCATTAGGCGATGTTGTAATGGCGCCGACAGAAATTTATGTGAAGCCTCTGCTGAAATTAATTTCTGAAATCAATGTAAAAGGAATGGCTCATATTACTGGCGGCGGTTTGGTGGATAACGTTCCGCGCGTCCTCCCAGAAAATACTCAAGCAGTGTTGCATCGCGATAGCTGGCAAATGCCGGAGCTCTTCCGTTGGTTGCAAATGAAGGGTGGCGTTGCTGATGCAGAGATGGTGCGCGTATTTAACTGCGGTATTGGTATGGTGGTGATTGTTGCGCCTGACCAAGTAGATACTGCAATCAAATCATTAACTTCTCAGGGCCTCAAGGCCTGGACTGTTGGCGAAGTCGTTGAGCGTCCGAAAGACGCACCACAGACTATCGTTATTTAAGCTGCCAGCCTATTTACCTGAATAAATTCTTCTTGCAGTAATCCAAAGCCGCCTTCAGTTCTTCGGGGTTGAAGGGGTCAAATGTTTTTCTTCCCTCAATTGCACGCAGCCATGTGAGCTGCCGCTTGCCAAGTTGTCTAGTGGCAGCCAATGCTTTGTAGCGCATCTCTTCAGCGTCAATTTCCCCATTGAGAAATTCCCAGGCTTGACGATAGCCTACCGAACGAATAGCTGGCAGATCTGCGTGTAATCCAGTATTCGCACGAAGCACTCTTACTTCATCCATAAATCCTGCGGCGAGCATTTCATCAAAACGTTTTTCTAAATTTAGATGCAAGCGTTTGCGATCACTGGGTTCTAGTGACACTAAATTAATCCATGGTGGAATAGCGGAACCCTCTCTGCCATCTTCGCTGGGTGAGTCAGCAAGTAATGCTGACATGGGTTTTCCGGTAATTTCAAAAACTTCTAAAGCACGCTGCACTCGTTGAGAATCGTTTGGCTTTAAGCGCGCTGCAGTTTCGGGATCAACTTTGGCAAGCTGATCATGCATTGCTGGCCAGCCTACAGCTTTACCTGCTTCATCTAAGCGGGCGCGAATTTCTGGATTTGCTGGGGGAAGTGAAGAGAGGCCATACGCCCATGCACGCCAATACAACATGGTTCCGCCAACAACAACCGGAATATTTCCTCGAGCACGAATTTCTGCGCATAGATGTTTTGCATCATTGGCAAAACGAGCGGCTGAATACACTTCGGTGGGATCGATGATGTCAATCAAATGATGAATGACGGCAGCCTGTTCTGCCTTGGTTGGTTTGGCACTACCAATGTCCAAACCGCGATAGACCAAAGCAGAATCCATACTGATAAGTTCAATGGTTAACCCAATAGATTTGGCATGCTCAGCCAAGGACATGGCGAGATGGGTTTTGCCTGCACCAGTAGGACCAACAATACAAAGCGTAGGGACTTGTTCTGGAGTATGCGCAGGCTGAATGTAGGGTTCAGTTTGCATGTCTAATTATAAGAGCCTGTTAATATCCGCAACAAACCCATATTTGGAGCCTCAGTTGATTGATACCCTTTTGCAAATAAGCGATTTATTGCTGCATATTGATAAACATCTAGATCTGGTGATTCAGCAATACGGCCCTTGGGCCTATGGTCTATTGTTTGCCATTGTTTTTGCAGAAACCGGCTTAGTCGTTGCGCCATTCTTGCCGGGTGATTCTCTCTTATTTATTGCTGGTGCTTATTGTGCAACGGAGCATTTCAATATTTGGACCTTGTGCATTGGTCTGTTAATTGCTGCAGTCGCAGGTAATACCGTGAATTATTTTATTGGTCGCTGGATTGGCAAACGCGTCTTTAGTAGTAAATCGCGCTGGATTGATCAGGGCGCCCTATTAAAGACCCATGCATTTTACGAAAAGCATGGTGGCAAGACCATCATTCTCGCGCGCTTCTTGCCAATATTTCGCACCTTTGCGCCTTTCATTGCTGGCGTGTCTGAGATGAATTTCTCGCGCTTTCAGTTATTTAACATTACTGGTGCTCTGCTGTGGGTCTTTGGCTTGGTGATTGCTGGATATTTCTTTGGCAATATTCCCATCATTCGCCAGAATCTCAATGTAATTGTGCTGGTTGGAGTTGGTGCTGCTGCTGTGCCAGTTTTATTCGCAGCTGCATACAAAATTTTTCAGCGCAAGAAAAGCTAAATAAAGCAGAACAACTAAAGTCAAAGCAAGTTGACCTTAGTGCAGCTTGGTTTGACTTTCGAGGGTGGCTATATGCTCGCGAATATCGCTTGCGTCTTCAGCCTCTGGCATTTCGCTTAGGTAGCGATGCATATCCGCTAAAGCCGGACGTAAATATTCCAACTGCGCGAAGATTAATCCTCGATCTCTAATCTCCTCAACGGAGTCTGGTAGAAGGATCACCAAACGCTCTTGAATACCTAGCAGGCGCTCCCAGCGCTCATGTTCTGAGTAAATCATTTTGAGGTTCCTCAGAAAGCGTGACAGAATCTCTCTTGAGCTAGAAGCCCTCAGAAAGATATTGAGAGGCAAGCTGAGCTCACCGCGATAACCTTTAGCATCCAAGTAAGGGTCGAGCATTTCTTGCAGCTGAGTCTTGGAGAGTGATTCTCCAGTGAGCGGGTCCATGATCACTTCACCTTGTTGCAAAGAGATACGCATCATGAAGTGATTTGGAAATGAAACGCCCCGAATCTTTAAACCAATTTGATTGCCGAGTTCAATCATTAGAATCGCTAATGAAATTGGGATACCCCTGCGATTCTCGAGAACGTAATGTAGGTAGGAATTTTCAGGCGCATAAAAATCATTTGGGTTTGGGCCAAAACCCAACTCGGCATAAAAGAAATGTTTGAGAATTTGTAAGCGCTGAACTGGAGAAGTATCTGGGGAGATACGCGACTTTAACTGGTTTCCCAGTTGATCAAGTTTATCCAGTACACCCTGAACGTCGAGATCGGGATAGGCATGTTGTGCGACAGCAATCGCTCCCTCGGTTAAGGGGAAGTGTTCATCTTCGGCAACGAGGGAGGTGAAATAGTCAAGTTGTTGTGTTGGCATACAAGCTATTTTGCATGACGTAAGAATTTTTGCCAGCGAATTCCAACTAAAGCGAGGGACGCAAAGTAAACAATGGCAGCAATACCAAGCCATAAGGCAAGTAAACCAATACGAAGCCACGGTTCTGCTTGAAGTTCAATCCAACTATGCGCACCGGCAGCATAAAAAAGCACTGCTGCAAAGGGAATGAGCGCTAGGAATAATTGACCTAGGTACTTGGCCCAAGCAGAGCTAGGTAGGGCGCCGCGTCGATGAAGGCCAACCCATAATAGCGCGGCATTCAGGCATGCACCTGTGCCCACAGATAGGGCAAGTCCAGCATGGCCAAGCCAAGGTACAAAGACTAGGTTGGCTAACTGAGTAGCTACTAAAACGAGCAATCCAATTTTGACCGGGGTACGGATATCTTGACGAGAATAAAAGCCAGGAGCCAAAATTTTCACAAGAATCAAACCAATGAGTCCAACTCCATAGGCGGCCAATGCGCGTTGTGTCATCACGACATCTAGTGCATTAAATTTGCCGTAGTGATACAAGACAGCTGCAAGCGGTTCTCCAAAGATAAATAGTGCAAGCGCGCATGGCGCTGCCAGTAAAAATGTCAGCTGTAATCCCCAAAGCAATAGTTCACCGGCGTGTACTAAATCATTTTTGGCGTTGGCTTTACTTAAGCTGGGTAAAAGCACGGTACCTAGCGCCACACCAAGCAGGGCAGTTGGAAACTCCATCAAGCGATCTGCATAAGACAGCCAAGAAACGCTTCCTGCTTGTAGGCGAGAAGCAATATTCGTATTAATGATGAGGGAGATTTGTGCGACTGAAACCGCAAATACTGCCGGTCCCATCAGACGCAACACGCGTCTTGCGTCTGGATTGGTGACGGCCGTCTTAATGGCGCCGGGCAGCAAGCCTATACGAGGCAATAAGCCAATTCGAGACAGAGCAGGAATTTGTATCGCTAATTGCAAAACACCGCCAATGAGAACACCAATGCTCAAGGCATAAATGGGCTGATCAAGATGGGGCGCTAAGAATAGTGCACTCCCGATTAATGCCAGATTGAGAAGAACTGGGGTAAATGCAGGAATAGCAAAACGCTGGAATGTGTTCAAAATACCAGCCGAAAGCGAAACCAGTGATATTAGGCCGATATACGGGAACATAATTCGGGTCATCACAACGCTGGCGTCATATGCCGGGCCACCTTTAAAGC
The DNA here is from genome assembly GCA_947380285.1 of Burkholderiaceae bacterium. The sequence continues at coordinate 11,619 of CANCQD010000046.1, forward strand.
CTGTGGCGATGATCAAAATGAGGGCTGGGGCGCCAATCACGCCTACCAATACCGTTAGCAGCAAAGCCCAAAATAAGAGGGTAGAGACCGCATTAACGAGGATTTGAGCCTGTTTTTGATCCCCTTTGCTGGAGATTTCTCCCAAAATGGGCACGAAAGCTTGAGAAAAGGCTCCTTCGGCAAAGAGTCGACGCAGTAAATTTGGTAGCCTAAAAGCCACATTAAAGGCGTCCGTCCACTCGGAGGCCCCAAAACTACGGGCAATCAGGGTCTCCCGGAGCAGGCCCGTAATACGGGACAGCATAGTTAGGGAACTAACCTTGGCAGCGGCAGATAGCAGGTTCATGAGCCGATTTTCACCTATTTATCGGTCGGCTGGGCTTTTTTGCCCCTTTAAGGTAAAATCTTGGGTTTTGGCGAGCTTGCTTCTGTATCTGGCAAGTCCGCAAGATTTTTAACTAATCGCATTTTGCAATTTATAGAGGCAAGGTTTAAAGATGGCCAATACAGCACAAGCGCGCAAGCGTGCACGCCAAGCAGTAAAACAAAACGAACATAACTCCAGTTTGCGTTCTAAGCTCCGCACTTCCATTAAGGCAGTTCGTAAAGCAATTGAAACTGGTGACAAAGCTGCTGCTGCAAAAGTTTTCGCAGCAACGCAAGCAACAATCGACAAGATTGCTGACAAAAAGATTGCTCATAAAAATACTGCATCTCGTCAGAAGTCACGTTTGTCTGCAGCTATTAAGGCGATGGCAGCGTAATACAGTTTTAGTTTTAGGCTGGTCGAAGTAGTTTCGATCTAAGCCCGCTCCTCATCAGAGCGGGTTTTTGTTTTTAAGGCTGGGATGGGGCTGTTGGGTTGAACTCACATGCCTCTTCAATCGGTAGGCTGTTGTCTTTGGCAAAGTTCATGACAAAGTCTAGCGCTCTGGGATCTAGGTCCCGTAGTCTGGTATCAATAACAACGCATTTCACTTTTGCAATAAGCACTGGTCTGACATAGGGCGAATAAGTGAAGCGAGGGTCCCCGGAATCACCGGGAGGGCGAAAAGTAGCCATTACCCCGCACAGACGCTCCGCCCAATCGCTGGGCCGAAATGGTTTGCCAGAAGTGGTAATGCCTTGAATGAAAAGCTTTTTGTGGTTCAAGTTCGCGTAATGATGGTTGTGGAAAATAGTATTACTAAGCCCCCTAGCTTAACAGCCTGAGTTGGCCGTAAGATGACTTTAGGATCTATTTTCGTGCAGCCGAAAGTATGAAGAAAAAAATGCAAGCCAAAACTTTAGTAGAAAGCTCAACTATGACATCGCTGGCAAAGCCTCAAGTGCCCGGTAAGGTAAAGCACTATCTGCAGTTTTCTGATCTGACTCGTGAAGAGTATGACTATTTGCTTAAGCGTTCAGCTTGGCTTAAGGCTAAGTTTAAGAGCTATGAAACTTGGCACCCTCTACATGACCGAACTTTGGCGATGATTTTTGAGAAGCACTCCACACGTACCCGTCTTTCTTTCGAGGCGGGCATCCATCAGCTTGGTGGCCATGCGGTATACCTAAACACTCGAGATACTCAGTTAGGTCGTGGTGAGCCTGTAGAAGATGCTGCTCAAGTGATTTCAAGAATGACGGACATCATCATGATTCGTACCTTTGGCCAAGACATCATTGAGCGTTTTGCGTCTAATTCACGCGTACCAGTCATTAATGGCCTGACAAATGAATTTCATCCATGCCAAGTCTTGGCTGATATCTTTACTTTTGTGGAGGCTCGTGGCCCGATCCAGGGGAAGACAGTGGCTTGGGTAGGTGATGCTAATAATATGGCCTATACCTGGCTTCAGGCCGCTGAATGTTTAGATTTCCAGTTGCGCTTCTCGGCGCCAGAGGGTTATCAATTAGATACTGCACGTCTGTCACCCAATTCTGCAAAACACTTGACGATTTGTGTTGATCCGAAAGATGCATGCAAAGGTGCTGACCTGGTTTCTACAGATGTTTGGACCAGCATGGGTTATGAGGATGAAAATACTTCCCGTATGAATGCCTTCCAAGATTGGATGGTCGATGAAGAGTTGATGTCCTTAGCTAAGCCAGATGTCTTGTTCATGCATTGCTTGCCAGCACATCGTGGCGAAGAGGTTTCGGCTGGCGTAATTGATGGTCCGCAAAGTATTGTTTGGGAAGAGGCGGAAAATCGTTTGCATGTTCAAAAAGCCTTGATGGAGTATTTGCTCTGCGGGCGCTTGGATTAAGTAATTTTGTATGGAGTAGTTTGTCTTAGTAAGTTTCTAGTTAATTTTTGATTGAAAAAGAAAATATGTCTGATATTAAAAAAGCAGTCTTAGCGTATTCCGGTGGTCTAGATACAAGTGTGATCTTAAAATGGCTTCAAGATACGTATGGCTGCGAGATCGTGACGTTTACCGCAGATCTAGGCCAAGGCGAAGAGCTGGAGCCAGCCCGTGCCAAGGCTTTGCAGTTTGGTATCAAACCGGAAAATATTTTTATTGATGATTTGCGCGAAGAGTTTGTGCGTGACTTTGTATTCCCCATGTTCCGCGCTAATACGATTTACGAAGGTGAATATTTATTGGGCACATCGATTGCTCGCCCATTAATTGCTAAGCGTCAAATTGAAATCGCCCGCTTAACTGGTGCTGATTCTGTGTCACATGGCGCCACTGGTAAAGGTAACGACCAAGTTCGCTTTGAGTTGGGATACTACGCTTTAGAACCAGGCATTAAAGTCATTGCTCCTTGGCGTGAATGGGATCTGCTCTCTCGTGAGAAGTTAATGGCTTACGCAGAAAAGCATGGTATTCCGGTTGAGATGAAACATAAGCAAGGCGGTTCGCCTTATTCAATGGATGCCAACCTCTTGCATATCAGCTATGAGGGCCGTCATTTAGAGAACCCAAATGCCGAAGCAGAAGAGTCAATGTGGCGTTGGACGGTTTCTCCAGAGAAGGCTCCAGATGCCCCAGAAATTATTGAGATTGAATTTAAGGCTGGCGACCCAGTGGCAATTGATGGCAAAGCCTATAAGCCACATGAGTTGTTGGCTGAATTAAATCGCATTGGCGGTAAACATGGCATCGGTCGCCTTGACCTCGTGGAAAACCGCTTTGTAGGCATGAAGAGTCGCGGTTGCTATGAAACCCCTGGCGGCACAATCCTGCTAAAGGCGCACCGCGGCATAGAGAGCATTACATTGGATCGCGAAGTGGCTCACTTGAAGGATGATTTGATGCCACGCTATGCAAGCCTGATATACAACGGCTTGTGGTGGGCACCAGAGCGTGTAGCTCTGCAAACTTTGATTGATCACACACAGCAGGCGGTAAACGGCGTTGTTCGTTTGAAGCTCTACAAAGGCTCTGTCTCAGTGATTTCACGTGATTCAGCAAATACCTTGTTTGATCAAAATATCGCAACTTTTGATGATGACGGTGGCGCATATAACCAAGCAGATGCTGGCGGCTTTATTAAGCTCAATGCCTTACGTATGCGCATTGCTGAAACCGCAAGACGTAAGCGCGCCCAGAAATAAATAAAAATAAAAAATAAACAATAAACAATAAATTAGAACCTAATAGATTAGAAAGAATCAGCATGCAATTTGATCAAGTTTCCGTAGGCAAGAAAGCCAATGTCTTTTTTGATGGCAAGTGTGTTTCTCATACCGTGACATTGCCTAATGGCGTTCGCAAGTCGGTTGGCGTTGTATTGCCCAGCACCTTGCGTTTTGATTTAAGCACCAAAGAGATCATGGAAGTCGTTGATGGTAATGCTTTCGTAAGTATCAACGGCGCTCCCGAGCAAGAATTTAAGGCTGGCCAAAGCTGGGAAGTGGAAAAGGGCGGTTACTTCATTATTCGCGCTGAGCAACCAGTGCACTACGTTTGCCATTTTGAGTAACAAGAAGATACGTCAAATAAAGCCACCTGCGGGTGGTTTTTTTGCATCCTAAGTATGTAAGAATTCATCAATGAAGCTCATTCACATTGTTGCTACTATTGGGGTGTTTGCATCCTCCGTTACCTACGCGCAGGTTTTCGATGTTCAATACAAGGACGATGCCCCCACTAGAACCTTGCTGAGTCCCGTTCAAAATGCCAAAGCAGTTGTCTTATTGTTTCCTGGCGGTGGCGGGGTCTTAAATTTGCGGGATGATGGTTCAACTCCCAACTTTCATACCTTTGTTAGGTCGAAAGATCTCTGGGCTCAATATGGAATAGATTCTGTCTTGGTCGACACGCCATACGATTTGGGGGCAGGTATGCGAAATTCTCGCTCCATCAGAGACCATCAGCAAAGAATTTTGAATGTCGTAATTTATTACAGGGACAAGCTCAACTTGCCAGTGTGGATTTTTGGTCACAGCATGGGCACGGTCAGCGTCACTGAATTTGTTAACGGCGGAAAAGAAAAAGAAAAGCTTTTGGCTGGAGTTATTGTTGCCGGTACCTATAGATCCGCAATGGTAGATTCCGATGTCAAAGTACCAGTGCTGGCCATTCATCATGTGGATGATGGTTGTGCCTCCACGCCATTTGCCACTTCAGAGCGAATTATCGAAAGTCGCCCTCAGCAAGTCGTCTCTCAATTTATTTCAATAAACGGCGGTGTTAGTGAGGGAGATGATTGTGGCTCAAAGGCTTATCACGGATTCAATCAAAAAGAGTCTGAGTTTGTAAAAGTGGCTGCCCAGTTCATATTAAGGAACTAGCCAAGAGATCTACCGTTTGGGTAAGCCGCTAATCACGCTGCCTGGTACGAGTACTCGTTCAGAGAACCACTGCTTGTTCATCTCAAGCGCATAACGTACAGCTGCTTTGGGGCAGTGGTTATTGGTGGTTTCAGCCTGCATCTCTTCAATATTCACAATCTTGCCATCATCTGCAATGAACGCAATCGAGAGTGGAATTTTGGTATTGCTCATCCAGAAACAATGGCCAGCTTTTTGTTCGAAAATAAATAGCATTCCTGAGTTGGTTGGCATATTGGTGCGATTCATGAGGCCGATCTCTCTGGCCTTTGGTGTATCGGCCAGTTCAGCCTGAATACGGTAGATCCCTGTTTTCAATTCAATAGTGGATAGACCAACATTGACCTGTGCCAGTGCAAAGCTTGAGCTAGTAAAAAGCAGGGTGGCAAATAGATTGCGTAGAAAGTTTGGATAGTTATGCATGTTTTGCATTCTAAGTGAGGTAAATTGCAGACGAAAAAAAACCCAGGAACGAATCCTGGGTTTTTAATAATGATCTAAGGACTATTAAGCCGCTTGGATATTGGTAGCTTGCTTGCCTTTAGGACCTTGGGTAATGTCAAACGTTACCTTTTGGTTTTCCTTGAGGGTTTTGAACCCAGGCATAGTAATTGCGCTGAAATGCGCGAACAACTCTTCTTCACCATCATCAGGT
>CANCQD010000047.1 GCA_947380285.1 Burkholderiaceae bacterium
GAAATATAGTCGAGAGAGACATCACAGAAGCTACATTTTTTCCAATAACAGCCATGTGCAACTGTTAGCTTATTCCAGCGGCCATCGCTCCAAAGACGATGCATGGGATTTAACATGTCCAGAAGCGATAAATAGGAATCTAAAGGCAAGCCATCCCAAGTAGCGGTGCCGACCTCCTCAAAAGGCACGTCGGGCTCTTGCCAATTTAAATATTGCACCTGATTGCTTGCGTTGCGTATAAAAGTGCGGACCAATCGCTCTGCAGAGCGCTTCCCCTTAAGATGCTCAAGCAAAGCCAAGAGCGGCCTCTCTCCAGAATCTAGCGTGATGAAGTCAACATAATCAAAAATACGAGAATCCGATAATTCTCGTAGCTCTGTATTGACATAACCACCACCCAATCCGATCTTGATTTCTGGATGAGTGTCTTTAATAACTTGGGCTATGCGTAAAGCTGCGTACATTGCCCCTGGAAAAGGCACAGACAAAAGTACCAAGCCAGGCTGATGGCGCTCAATCGCTTTACTGGCAAGCACCTGCAAATGCAAATCCATCAGTGTTGGGCTAGCTTTGAGTGCCTGGGCTAAAGGTGTGAAGGTAGGCTGACTGCTTGCAAGTGATTCTGCATAGCGCACAAACTCAAAACGATCGTCAACCGCATCACGCAGCACATCAGATAAATCATTGAGATACAAAGTGGCCAAATGACGAGCTCTATCTTGCGAGCCGAGGGCGCCAAAGGCCCAAGCCAATGAGTCTGTAGAATCCTCGTCTTCAAATGCATCGAGCGATGCAAAGCGAGGGCCCTCAGGTAAAAAATCGCGCGTATTAATACGATGACTTAAGGTGCTATCACGACCCTGCAAGAATCGAATCACCGGCGAGATAGTGGACTGATAAGAGTCAAAATAATCTAAGAAAAAATTGACGCTAGCACTACGATTCTCCTCAAGCATATGAAGCGCTTCAGCACGAATCTCAGTCATCCCCTCAGGAGTAAAAAAGCTGAGTACGAGAGCCAATGCGAGATCTTCTTGAACGGCGTCGATGCCGCGAGACCTCAGAAATCCAGTGAGATAAGCCGTGGAAGGGTATGGCGTATTAAGCTGCGTCATTGGCGGAATGAGGCTTAATACCTTCATGTTCATTTACTAAGCCTCAAGAAGATTTAATTCTTCAGTTGTAAAACCTGCTTGCTTGCGCGCCTCTATATTAAACGGCCCCTTTAAAACGGGCGCACGATATTTGGCTGCTAACTCTCGGTAGGCCGCAATTGGGGAAAGATGATCTTTTGTGCAAAGGAAATTAAACCAACGATTGCCAATCAATACGTGGCCTATTTCATCATTTAGAATAATTTCAAGAATCTCAACGGCTCTAGTCTCTTTGATTTGTATGAAACGATCGCGAATCATTGGTACCGCATCCAAGCCTCTTGCTTCCATTGTTCTCGGAACTAGCGCCATTCTAGCGATAACTGAGTCAGTCGTTCTCTCGACCATCTCCCACAGACTATTGTGCGCAGGGAAGTCTCCGTAAGAAAATCCAAGTGAATGTAAATGCTCATTGACCAAGCTGAAGTGATAGGCCTCTTCTTTAGCAACCTGAAGCCAGTCCTCGTAGTATTCCTTGGGCATATCAGAAAATCGCCAAATAGCATCTAAAGCAAGATTCATGGCGTTAAATTCAATATGGGCAAGTGAATGCAATAGTCCCGCCCTACCTTCTGGCGTATCCATTCTTCTTTTGGGAACCAACTTAGGAAGCACTAATTCAGGCTTTACTGGGCGCCCTGGAATATCCAAGTCAGGATACTGAAATACTTGAGCTAGATTGAGAGTAATTCGCCCTGCTTGGTAATCATCAAAAAGCTGAAAAAGCTGATTGACTTTGACTTGCACATTGGTCAGCGCCAGTATTTCTAGGGCAGTTTGGCGCAACTCATTCATTCATCAATCCAAAGGCATCATAGTCGATATATTTAGGCTTCATTATGACACTAGGGAGGCATATATTCACCCAAAAGACCGCTTCACGATCACTAAATGCGAACTAAATGCAGGCTAATTACAAACTGAATCAGTGGGTTCAAAAGAGTCATCTAATTCGAGGCATAACCCGGTCGCACTTAAGTCTTTGACTTCTCCAGGGGAAATGATATGGGACAAATAAAAAAATGGGCTTGAAAGATGATGCAAATATTCAGCATTGCGTCTCAATTACATTTTTCTACCAATTTCTTTAAGAAATTTCATTCCTTTATTGGTCGCGGAAAGGTATTTAATACGTGCATCTTTTTCACAACTATTTACGCAAATTAATTCTTTTGAGATAAGTATTTTCATACACTTATGAATGGTTGCGGGAGATGCAATATATTCCATGTCCAATAGTTGTCTTACTTTTAGCTTTTTATCATCCAGTGTTGAGGCGGCAATGACCAACAAAATATCCAATTCTTTGGAATTGAGGGCATGTTTAAATTTAATGTCCTCTACGAATCTAGCAAATTCGATATATTTTTTTGCCAACGGAACCATTTAATTTCGATAATCCCTCTAAGGATAAGAATGTGACGCCATCTTACCTTCCAATCTCCACAAAATGAACTCATTTCTAATAAATAATTCACCTTAGGTTTAGGGGTACACCCCTAATATTAAAGAGTGGAACAAATAAAGTTATTACTATTATAATGTTTTATGCTTTCCTTATTTCGACAATTTCTAATGCCTCGGCACTCATCGTTTGTTGTTGAAGAAATCAATCACCTGAGTAGAGTCGTTGTTTTGGAAGACAAGGAATTTGGTTTTCGAGTAGAAATACCTATTGGGGATAAGCCCCTCAAAGGAGCTTCGATCGTAGAACCCTATGCTGTTCTCTTAACTTATGAGGACGGCTCTATAGAGAAGAAAAGAATTTTAAAATAGCAACTCCACTCAGAGGATCAAGTGGTTTTAATTTAGGCGCTCTAAAACCGATAGCGCCTTATCCCCGCCCAATAGTTACTTTGTAAAAAATTACCTATAAAACAAATAGGCGTACCAAATGATTTCATTTGTGGCCCAAGATTGCTCTATTTATTATGGATCATCACGCGCTCAGACAACGCGAATAACACACCGGTAACAACAAATACAAGATGGATGCCAATCATCCAGCCTAAGTTTTCTTTGTTGGTGGTGGAAATTTCCAGAAATGCAGCAAGAAGATTAATTCCAGAGAGAGCAACAATTGAGCCAATCAGTTTGAGTTTCAGACCGGCAAAATCAACCTCCCCCATCCAACGCGGCCTATCATCGCTATCCTTAGCTGCACCAATAACAGAGACGAAATTTTCATAACCTGAAAAGATAACTAAAATCAATAGGTTTGCTAAGAGTGTTTTATCGACAAGCGCCAATACACTAGTTAAAAATTCTGCCTCTGATGCATTCCAAAAACTCAAACTAAAATGAGCAAATTCTTGTAAAAACTTGATAGCCAAAATAATGAGTGCAAAGACCAGAAATACGTAAAAGATAGCCAATATCCAGCGGCTATTAAATATCAACTTTTCTAAACTTTTTTCAATAAAGCCAGAGTCGTCAGGCTGACCTTTTCTTGCATCTTGATTCATTCACAATATCCTTATTTGTGGGGCAATTAATATTTTAGAGGCGGTACCTTACTTTTGCTATTCATTATCAATTGGAAAATCTTCGACTTTCTACTGACGCACGATATTTACTTTATAAAAAATACTCATAAAACAATGACTTATATAGATTAATGATATTTTCGCAATTTTTATATCAGTAACTCGGTAGTGCGGCGTATACATCGTTGAGGGCGCAATCACTAAAGCAATATACTTCCTGCGCTCTAATTGGAACGCTCCCTAACAGCAATTGACATAAACGGTAAAGCGTTTTGCTCGCGAAGTAATCGGTTCACTAACTCTAGAACGGATGTGGACAAATGATCTCGCGATTGATCGGCGCGATAGAAAATATGAGCCTCTAACTGAACGCCATCGGCTTCAATCTCTTCACATACGATACGAATAGTCCGAGCATGATCCACAAAATCGTTGCCCTTTAATAAATCAATGACAGCCAATCTGATGGACTCAATCAGCTGCTCCAAATTAGCAGAAGTGCTAACCTCAAATGGAATTTCAACTCTTGAGAATCCACCATCACTGGAAGCATTGGTGACTGTTTGCTGAATGAGAATTGAATTTGGAATGAAGTGCACTAAACCATCCCTAGAGTGAATTCGTACATTCCTCCAACCCAATTCTTCGACCATTCCGTCAATGTTGTGATCTTTAGCGTTGATGTGCACCCAATCTCCAGGCTTAATAGCACCCTCAAGTCCAATCGTTATTCCACCCAAAGCATCCAAAATTAATTCTCGCAGGGCTAGGCCAACTACGGTAAGAATGACTGAGGAGGCAGCCAAGACAGGAAGAATGTCACGGTTCAATACATCCGTGTAATAGAACCCAAAAAAAGTTGAATAAATTATTGTTGAAAGCAGCACTCTTAAAGAACCCTGAAGAGCTGTCTTTTTTGACTTTTGCCTTTGGATAAGCCAATCCACAGCGAGATTCAAAGTAGCGGCAATTGCAAAATAGTAATAAGCAGTAAATGAATTCTGAATAGTAACCAACAAGATTGCATTTACTTTGTCTAGGGCAGGACTAAAAAATAAACAGATTTCGACAAAAAAGACAGCCAATAACCCAGCTTCAATAGTGATTAAACGGCCTAGCTTTTTACGAGTTTTAAAATACGACTCCATTAGCCAAGGGATGCAGGCGATCAGGGCAAAGAAAAAGGCGATGCTGCTGGAAATTCTCCAATCCAACTTGCTGCCCAAATAGGATCCAAGCATGGCATTCTTATTGCGCAACCCATAAGACGCCTTAAATTCTGAAAAACTTCTTTCGCCGGTAGCTGATGCAGGGTTTCCTAAGGAATTCACAATATCCGTATCAATCGCGAGACTGGTAGTTTCTGCGCGATAGTCCATCTCTGGCGCTAAGACCTCAGCCTTTTCCATGCCTTTGATGATTGAGGCTGCACTGCCAATATTCCCCTCATCAATCACAAAACGCAATTGCGAAGAGTCCAGTGTTTTGTGTCGATAAGCAATCGACAAAGGTAGTTGACCTAAGGCTAAATCCTTTGCTAATGCCTCAAATTTGAAGACCCCACGATAACGATAAAGTCGATACTTTTCATGCTTACTGTCAGAGGACTCCAGAACGGTAAATGAGGGATTATCAGTAAACAGGGCCGGGAAAACAATATCGTCAGCATCAATAGCCAAGCTTCCGCGGAACCAGATATCGACTTCCCCGGTAAACGTTCTTTTTTCTAAATTAATAAAGCTGATTTCTCGTGGGATGAGTCCAGTAAATATGACGGGGACCAAATCATATACTCGGTTATCAACTTGAATTTTATTGTCCGAAACTTTCTCAGCAAAGTTGAAGCGTGCGGCGTCGGTTCCATACTGCATTAAATAAGGTAATTGCTTGCCGTTCCGAAAGGAAACTAATGTTGGCGGAATATCGCGCTCTTGATTCTGATCTAAGCGCATACGGCCAGTGAAAGCCCCCTCCTTGCCTTGACTGCCATTCAAGGAAGATAGATAGCTTTGGAAACTTTTACGAATCTCTTCGGGGGGAAGTTTTTTCCAATCGGGAGTCTCACGCTTTAACTTTTCAATAAAGGCGCTTAATAGATAACCAGAATCATATCCATAGGCATATGCCCAAGAAGGATTTTCTTGGCGCCGTTTTTGGTAGACATTTATAAATTCGCGCGCACGCTCATCGGCCATGCTTGGAAGGAATGGTGTCACACTCATTAACCCGTTGGTATAAAACCCAGGAGCTAGACGTTCTTTTGGAAACTCGCGAAATTGATCGGGGAAAGTGGGAAGACTTGCGCCGCCAAAGCCTATTAACTGGCCTGCATAATTTTCATCCTTCAGCCCCTTTACCAACTGAACAGCCTCATCTGTTGGCAACGAAAAGGCAACGAAATCATAAGCGGAAATAGACTTGAGCAATTGCGCGATGACCTCTTTATCACCATTTTTCGGCCACGCTTTTAATGCAAAGTTATTTTTTCCAATTTTAGAAAAGACTTTTTGAAATCCGTTGGCGTAACCATTTTTCGTATCGCCCTCAAGAGTAATAAATGCTGTCGAGTTCGTTTTTTGGATCTTCAAAAGTAGATTACTTACAAACTCACCTTGTCTTTCTTGGCTTGGTTGTAGAGCAAAAATCCATTTTTCATTTTGATGAATGACTGGAGGGCTAATCGGAACCAATCCTGGGACCATTCCTTCCTCCAAAGAGGCAGTCATATCCTGATATCCCTGAGCCTGGGTTGGACCTATTACTGCTAGCGTACTAAACCCTGCTGCAGCGCTATCAGCCAAGGCTGCCACTGCATTTGCATTACCGCGGTCATCCCTGATGATGAGGCGCACATCATTTGAAATATTACCTGCGCTTGCCGCATCTTTAAATCCCTGAGCGAGATCTTGGCCAATCATCCGAGTGGGCCCAGAGAAATCCGCAATAGCAACGACATCGAGTAAATCAGCCTGATTCTCAGATTCTGATTGTAAATAATGCAAAACCTGTGAACCCGGAGGCAAATCAAAATACGCAGTAAGGCAGAGAGTAAGAGTCGCCAAAAAGACAACAATGATGGAAACTACAATAGCCTTCCATTTTTTTGACTTAAGCCCAATCTGGCTCCAATTTACAGAGAGATAATTGGCAATTTTTTTCACAAACGGCATTAATTTAAGACCTATCCAGAAAAATAAAACGCAAGGAGTAGGAAACCGTCTAGAAAACCAGCATCAGATCTAGTAATTAATTTCACCGCAAATTTTGATGAATCGCTTTTAATTCATCTTGGAGTCTATATTTATCTAATCTCTCAAAAGAGAGTGCAGCCATAATATCTATTCGTGCTTGCAAGCCATTCAATAATGATACGTAAGCTCTTTTAATTTCCATATTCGTACCATGAGTATGCGCTGGATCAGAAAAATCCCAATGGGCAGTAGCTGGACTTCCAGGCCACACAGGCACACCCTCACCTATTGCTCTATCAGATAAGGAAATAATAAAGTCCATCTTGGGAGCGCTTGGAGATGTATATACATCCCAACTTTTGGGCTCTAAAGACTCGCCTTGGTAATTTAGCTCTTGAATCAATTCGACTGCATATGGGCTCAGAGAATCTGCAGGAACCGGTCCAGCTGAAAATCCTTCAAATTTGCCACTTAAATGAGTCGACGCAAGCGCTTGGGCAATGATTGATCGAGCACTGTTGTGGTGACACAAAAAGAGAACCTTATATTTTTTCATATCACCAATAATAGAAAGATTTTTACATACCGCCTCTATTAAAGAACAAGCTAGAAAACCTCAAAATAGGTTTTTCGACTGATCTTCTCACTGCGAACACACTGCAGTCTATTGAGAATTTATGACAAAACTATGACAGAATTTTGACGTCTTATGGGGTGCGGATGGCACCAATTTGATGCATTTAAACCAAAATGGCAAATGTTAAAAAATTACGGCCATTCCTAAACTCATAAGCCAATCGGCTTGAAAGCCCCTTAATGATGGCCAAACCTAATCCACCGGGTTCAGCCTCCTCCAGGGTGCTTGCTATGGCTTTTGGAGATGCCATGGCTGAATTAAATGGCTTGCCAGAATCACTCACAGTAATGGCAACCTCCTTACCTACAGCAGCGCCGTTAATAGCAAATTCAAGCTCTACAGGGGTTTGGGTTGCAGTTGACCCAGCATGCATCACAATGTTCATCAAAATCTCATCCAAACATTGATCTAGGACTAAGGCTTTGTTTGTTGGCACCCCATACTGCAAGGAGGTCTTTTCAAGCCAACTGGATGCCGATCTGATTTCTGAACGATCTGCATTGATAGCAAATTGAGACAAGGGCGCCCCCATTTTCACATTAAAAAGAATCAGATGATCAAGCTACAGCGGCCTGTTCAGCCTGAGTAAGTTCAGAAAACATCGGTACCAAAGCACTAATGCCCGTGGAATCTAATGTAGTGCTTACTTGCTCGTTGTCTCCGACAAACAAAATCATTTTCCCACCCTTGTTTTGGAGGGATTTTGCATTTTGAATAATCAACCGAATCCCAATGGACGAGAGGAAGGAAACTTTAGATAGATCCACCACTACTGCCGGCTTTGCCCCTGATGACATCGCTGCAAATTTCATGGCAATCTCATCAGACCCGGCGCTATCAAGTCGACCATCAATCATAATGAGTCTGAGATTATCTTTATCGGCAAAGTCTATAGGCATGGTGTGAATTTAGTGAAATTAAGTGAAAGGGACTAATGTAAGCTATGCTTCTCTATAAAGAGAATCTAAATTCTACAAGTATCTAATTAGATAATGACACTTTAATGACAATGCCCACATCCTACTTGCATTCCCGCCTTAGAAGCTATGTCATTTAGTATACAAATCAATGACTAAGACACCCAAAGCATCCCCCCATAGATCCACCTTCTCAATCAAGCAATTGGTTGGAACCTATTTGCTCGTCGCGACATTAATGGCTTTATATGAGCTAGCAAAGGAAACTATTTTTAAGGGGCAATTGACCCTTTGGGAGTCGCACACAATTACGGTGATCGTCACAGCCACTTTTGCAACTATTACAGCCCAATTCATTCGAGCAAGAACGAATACCTTAAATCAAGAATTACAAGAGGCGCATAGTCAAGCCGCCGATGTCATTGATAACATGCTGGATGGTGTGATCATGATTGACAAAGAAGGTGTGATTGTTAAATTTAATCCAGCGGCAGAGAGAATATTTCAACGACCCTTTAATAAGGCAATCGGCAAACACTTCAAAGTACTACTGGATATATCCTACGCCAATGAATTTCAGGACAAAATCCAAAATATCCCTGAGAATCATGAAACACTCGCTTTTCAAAACAGCAAACGAGAAGTCATTGGCGTGCGTAACAATGGTGAAAAATTTCCAATGGATTTAATCACCAGCAGCATGATCATCGGCGGTCAATTAATGTTTTTAGGCATGGTGCGCGATACCTCTGACAGCAAAAAAGCCGAGGAAGAGATTGAACGTCTTAGACAGGTCGAAAAGAAGATTCACGAGAGCCTGAAAAATGAGGTAACTATCGCGGGGGCCATACAAATGAATATGATCCCAAAAGGCGAAAATCTTTACCCTGAACACACGCGCATTCGGGCTCATGGATTTACTAGGCCTGCAAAAGAAATGGGTGGAGACTTCTTTGATGCCTTCTCAATTGATTCAGACCACATTGCATTAGCAATTGGCGACGTCTCTGGCAAAGGGGTACCGGCAGCATTATTTATGATGAAAATCATGACGCTGCTTCGCTCCAATATCACCAAGGCTACAGGGCTAGTGGAGTCCTTACGGATCGTTAATAATGCACTCTGCCAAAATAATGACAGCAATATGTTTGTCACTATGTTTATCGGAATCCTGAATGTAAATACTGGTGTATTGCAATACATTAATGCTGGTCATGATGCTCCATTAACCGCAAACGCCAATCAAGAATTCATCCCCCTACCCGGCCCCAGAAATATGATTTTGGGGATTCATGAGGTCAATAGCTTTAATGAAGGAAGTACAACGTTAAACACTGGGGATACGCTTCTGCTGTATACCGATGGTGTCACTGAGGCCGAAAATATTGAAGGCCAACTTTATTCAATCAATCGAGTTAGTCGATTGTTATCGAACTCTCAAATGACTAGCGAAGAAATTGTTAATAAATTGCTGACTGATATCGATCTACATTGCCAATCAACACCCCAGTCAGACGACATTACACTTCTTGCTATTCAATATCATTAAGCAGGGGCAGTCAAAGAAGGGATTGGCTGCAAAAATATATGTCCTAAATATGCCCTAATAATGACTCCGATCCCTAGCTACTGAAGTGCTGCCTTTGCTGAAAGCTCTCGCTTCAGTATTTCTATATCGGGACTGTTTGTAAACTGGTCATCTGGATAGTATCCAAAATTCAGAATCCCTTTAATTCTCATATTGCGCATCCAAGAACTGATTTCATTGGTGGGAATGGGTTTATCTGTGCGCCAATCCTTTGCCTGTAATTCGTATAGAAGTTTTTGCTTGGCCTTGGGATAAGTTTGAGTGACATCAATAAGGTTATTAAGCCATTGACTAGGATTCTTGGCT
The DNA here is from genome assembly GCA_947380285.1 of Burkholderiaceae bacterium. The sequence goes on from CANCQD010000047.1 coordinate 10,280, forward strand.
TTTTCCATATAAGGCATTGCCATCAGCGCAACCCAGTTGTAGTTTTGCAAACCATTCGGAATAGATTGCGCAAACCATTCCTCTGCGTTTGGATTGAGGGCTACTTCAGCATAATAATTGCGCGCAAGACTAATAGGCTTGCGGTATTGCTGAGCTGCATCCCTCATCTCCATAGAAAACTGGGTCAACATTCTTGTTTTTGCCTCGTACCATTTTTTGTTGTCGGCAGGGTTTTGGGTAATGGCTTCGACATTGGGTGGTAACCCCCAATTTTTAGCGTAGTACTGCAGAGCAGGCAGGCTTGCATCTTCTTTGTCTGAGAGGGTCGCGTCATCATGAATCAGAATTCCCTCAAAGTTGGCATAACGACCCAGATCGGTATAGATTCCTTTGATAAATTGGCGTGATCGGTCCGAGAAAGGGCTTAGCCTTAAGTAACCAATACCTTTACTACCATCGCTTGATCGCACGACATCCAATGCACGCAGTTTTTCAGGGCCAGGGTCAAAAGCTAAGAGCGGCATCCAAGCAAATACCTTCACCCCCGCGCGCGTCTTAAGCTGCCAACTGGCTCTTCCAAAAAGATCCGCTTTGACTGGCATATAACTATTCTTAAAATAGAGGCTCTTGGCTACCCCAGTCGCATCATCATCTGAAAATGCTTGAAGGTAAACGGTAGTCACTCCTGAAGCTAGAACACGCTCTATTAAAGAGCCCAGATTCTTTTCTTGTTGGACTGGATCTTTATCGTAAACATAGTCAAGATCGACATGCATGACGCGCTCAAGGGCAGGAGGAAATTCGCGCAAGTTAGCCACAAACTCATCAATTTTGGGATTGTTGATCAGGTAGATACGGCGGATGTTATCGGTTGCCTGTAATTCAATGTTTTCTCCGTCATCCAAGGTAATCGCGATATCCATGCCAAGACTCTTGGCAATTTGCTGCCCAACACTGTTATATCTGCCATATGGCCACACAATAATTCTGGGGGTCGCGCCTGTATGCTGTTTAATCCAAGCATTATTTTTGGTTAAATCTGACTTAATTCGGTTGAGATAATGTTCTTCAGTTTCATATTGATGGGTTTTCTGGTTATATTCAAAAGTAGTCAAGGCTGGCATGTCATTACCTTGAGCATTACCGATGACTCCATGATGTAAATCGTAGGTATGGGAAGCAATTTCAACTAAGCCGCTATTGATAATCTCATTTAATTCTTTTAAAGATAAGAACTTTGAGCGCGGCACCTGCTTACCGGCATAACTAACAGCCCCGCTCTCGGGCACCTCAAGCCATGAACCAACAATCGCTAAAGTCGCAGGATAGTTAAAAGCTTTTAATAGTGGCAAGACATAGGTATAAAAGCTTTTATAGCCATCATCGAAAGTAAGAATGATGGCTTTATCTGGCAATGGTTTGCCACCACTATTTGCATTGACTACATCCTGAATCGAAATCACCGAATAACCATTTGCCTTTAGCCAGGAAAAGTAGTTAATGAGGTTATCTACAGTCACATCATCAGGCTCGGAAGTAATCGTCATTTCTGGAACGATGTCATGAAAGCTCAAGACCTTGAAGTCCTTAGCACCCCAAGCAAGATTGCTTAGTAAGGCAAAAGCACAAAGAAGGTATTTAATCTTTTTCATTTAGAAGCGCGACTCAAAGTTGAGGTATCCGGTGATATAGCTCGATTTTGCGCCATTGAATGGAAAGCTGGTTTTACCAACACCCCAACTGAGCGTTCTTTTATCCCCAACATTAAAGTCTTGACCATAACCGTAGTTATTCATTGGCAAGGAGATATACCCAGATTGGGTAACAAACCCATATGAGGCAAAGAAGCGATGCCAAAAATCATATTTTTTGGTTTCAATATCACGCCACTGCAAGAGTCGAAGATTGAGCGTACTGGAATATTCAGTTTGATTAATCGGGGAGAAGTAACTGACATTTGAATTTGTATTTTGCTGGTTTCCAACCCAGCCAGAAATATCAACTTTATAGTTATATTCAGTGAGGAGGCGCTGATTCACATTGCCGTAAATTTCTTGTTTATTGTTATTGGGGAGCGCCCAATAGCGATATCCAAGTAAGGCATCTGTAGCATCACCATTTTTCCACTTGACATTCATTCCACCTACATTACCTCCTGAAGTCGCATAGAGAGAGCCCGGCATTAAGTAAAAAGCATTCTTTTCATAAGAGGCGCCAACAGCCCAATGATCATTGAGGGTCTGAGTACCTTCAGCACGAAGATATCCAGCGCTACCAACCTCTACTTCCGCCTCTTGGTTTAAGCCGGTGTACTGAACACCACCCCCCACTCCTTGAGCGGTCACTGGTATTGCAGGGCCACTATTTAAATCACGGTAGCGGGCAAAGCCACGAAAGTTATCATCAATTGGTGCGCTATAGACGCGAAGATCGCTGGTCCGATTATTGTTGGTTTGGCCAAAGTATTGACCATTTCCCAAAACAAAATTGCCTGTGACGTAACCTTCTTTATATGCATCAAGCCTTTCAACTGCATTTTTAACGGCATTAATATCTGCATAGCCCGGTTTTAGCTCATTTACGGTATTCAAAAATGTGGGTATATCGCCTTGGCTCATCCTGGCATTGGCATATCCTACTTTGGCCTCGACATCTTGCGGATCTTGCTTAGCCGCAATAGCGTAATAGCCCTGAGCCGCCTCATGCATTCCTTGGGCTTCTCGTATTCCGCCAGCAGCTTTAAGTAAATCCGCATTCGAAGGAATTTCACTCAGTAGCGGCATCAGTTTTTTATCTGCTGCTTGATACTTTTCTTGATAGGACTCAAAGTTGACTGATTCAATGATGGCACTTGTATAGTCAAAGTCCCGCTTAGGTAAATATTTAGGTCGAGCCTTGAGTTGTGTAGTCAATTTATCCAATACGACTTTAGCGGCAGAGTATTTGTCCTGATCCGTTAGGTTGAAATACTGTGCTAACTCAATTTCTAAATCATCTGGGTGTTTGTCGTAAAGCTTTTGTAGAATTTCTCCAGCCTTAACGGGTTGCTGTTTACCGCTATAGCTAGATGCAGCTGCTATTAAAGCGTAGTCAGGAACTACCTTACCTTTTGCAATGAGCTGTTCATAAACCGCAAGGGATTTATCCCATTCATTTCGTTTGTTATAGGCTACGATGAAATCATATTCAATCGAAGTGATTTGATCCTGACTGGCCCCTATTGATTTGGCATAAGCGAGAGATTCAGTTAGGGCTTGTATGCCTTTATCAACAGCGACAAAGCGATTGGGCGCGACGGCAGAATCTGCAATAGTCCACCGCAAGTCTTGCGCTCCCGAATTGTGCATTGCGCGTAGCTTTTGATCCTTAGTAGTATTCCAAGACTGTTGATCAATGAGATATAAAGCCAAATGAGGGATGCCCATGTCTAGTAATACTTGGATAATTTCACGTTGGGTGCCGGGATCTTTAGGGTCATAGCGATTGATATCTTCATATATCAATAGAGCGGCATAACGATCGCCAATATCTTGCAATGCTCCAGCTCGCAGCTCCCAAGCAGATTGATTTTCTGGGAAATCTTTGATGAAGCGGGCGCTCCAATAAAGGGCAGCAGCAGAATCCTTTTGATTCCTAGCCAAGACTACCATTTTTAATTCGATAGCCTCGTTCTTGCCAGACTTTCCTAGAATTGTCTTGGCAATTTCTTGCGTTTTAGCAAAAGATTCAGAACTGGCGAAACAAGAAAAGATGGCTTCTTGGACGTATATAGGTGAATGGGTCAGATAGTTTTTATTACTAAGCTTAATTACCTCATTACAAAGCTTGGCATTACTTGCTACTGCGATGTAATCGGATTTATAGCGCTCAATTTCAGGGTGAGCAATCATGAGGGATTTGAGGATCTGAGCAGAAGCAATGTAATTAGCTGATTTGTTGAGTGCTAAGGCTTTCTCATATTCAGCTTGTGCGGCGGGGGTTTGCGCATAGGCAAAATTCAGCGATAGAAGCAGTAGAGCGGTAGCAGGAAAGATAGCGTTGATAAATCGCAATTTAGATCTTTTGGGACGGAATGATTTTATAAACGCGATTCTTATCATTAACAAAAACTTGCACAGAACGCAGTTTATGCCAGTACTCAATATCTGTAGAAGATACCCCTAAGTCCGCTTCAAGTTCTTTTATCTCTACTGAAGGCGGAAAAGTCTTGATGTATTTAGTGCTGTTAATGATTTTCCTTCTGGAGATTGCCAGAAAGCAGATCCATAAAACCAATCCAAGAGCGATATAAAAAAACGTGGATACTCTCTGCCAAATTTGAGACCACTGGGGCTCAGCAACAGTTCTCAGTTCAAAAATTGGATCGGAGAGGTAATCGAAAATGAGCCAAAGTAGACTGTGGAAAGTCGCGAGTATGATGAGCCACGCCCCAATAGTGAGAAAAATATCACGCATTTTGACCCACACAGGAATGTGGTCAGAATTGATAATCGGTGGCCAGCTGGATAAAGAATTGTCTTTCATCTGACGCCCCTATCTGGACTAACCCATGTGCCCTTAATATTTTTGGGGCGAAATAAAGCTTGTGTAAATCCAACTACGCAACTACAGGTTTGAACACACCAATACACTAATGGATACCAGATAATCCAGCCAATTGATCTCAGTGATGTTCTTTCATATTGGCGATCAAGCAATAAGCCAATGAAAGACTGAAAAAGGTAGGTACTCGCTAAAATAATTCCCCAGGAGTGCGGGAGAAAATTTTGATAAATTGATAAAGCATCACCGCTAAAAAATTGGTTGACATTTAATATGGTGAACCAAATCACAATACAAAATGCCCAGAATGTGCTGATGAAAAAGTTAGTCCAAATTAAGAGTAGCGACCAAGCGAATGGATGCGATTTTAGAATTGCCATAGTCGCCCCAATAGCTGCTTGAGAGCCGCCCTCAGACCAACGCAATCTTTGCTTCCATAATCCTCTGAATGTTTCAGGCATCAAAATCCAGCAAAGCGCATGCGGCTCAAACCCTACTTCCCATCCTTTTGCTTGAATCCTAAACGTCAGGTCAACATCATCCGTCATTGCTGCTGGTGCCCATAGACCTGCTTCCAACACGGCTACTTTTTTGAAGGCGCAAACTACCCCGGATACGGTGAAGAGGGTTCCATATAAAGACTGGGTGCGTTTAATCATGCCAACAATAGAGGAAAACTCACCCACCTGAAGCTTACCCAATAGGGTTGACCGATTACGAATACGCGGGTTACCGCTGATGCCACCCATTCTGTCGTTAGTTAGGAATCGAAAAACAAGCCAGTTGATTGCATGGGGGTCTAGTAAGGCATCGCCATCGATGCATACCAATAAATCTCCACGAGCCATCAATAATCCTGCATTTAATGCAGTGGACTTACCTTGGTTTTCAACAAGATGGGCAACACGTAGTTTTGGGTATTGATTGACTAATTGATCTAATATTTTTCCAGTGTGATCGCTTGAACCATCATTAATGGCAATCACCTCGTAATTTGGATACTTGGAATCCATTAATACAGCCATGGTTTCGTACAGTTGATCTGCCTCATTAAAGCAAGGGAGCAGTACAGAAACTAACGGAGTGTCAGGTAACTCAGGTGGTGATGTGTACTTTGGCCGATGGCGCTCTCTAATAAACCAATACATCAAAGAGCCTGCAATCCAATACCATGACATGACAAAGGGATAGCCGAAACAAAATCGCGCCATCCATTCGAGGACTACAGGGGTAAATATGGAATGAAAAAGTGTCATTAACAACTACTGGACAAGTACTATCATGTTCATAAGAACCAAGAAGTTATTAAATCAATGGTAGATTTATTATTTAGAGAACTTATTTTAATTAGTATTAGCTCTTAGGGCAATATCACGATTATCATAAGGTCTTTATGCTAGCTCTAGTAGTTTTGGGTAGCATTTGATGCAAGTATCAAGTTGCCCCATTTTGACCATAATACCGAGGCAATTAAGCGATAGGATTCTGCTGCAAACATGAAAGATCAGAATACAAGGCTATATAGACGGATTTCATTCCTGGTTGAAATAGTCTTTGGACTATTGCTACTGCTTAATGGAGTCCTGCTGACCACCAATTACTTTGGCCTGACTTCATTTGAGAAAAGGCTCTCCAAAGTTTTTAGTCTTGAGTCCCTTTTGAGCAAATCAGTCTATGAATGGAGATCTTTAGTCGAATTTATACATGCGATGGTCGCAACTCATCTCTCTGCATTTGTAATGATTCTGATGGGCGCAGTGATCTTAGTGGCTCGACTTCATGCAAGGAAGTCGCATTAACCCCCTAGCACTATAAAATCAAAAGTAATCAAGTTGTTAGCGCTTATTTTTGGGTGAGGAGTTTTGGTTTGTGCAAACTATGACATTGCATAGTTAATTTGCTGTAACTTTAATTTCTTTTCAGTTCATTATTTTTAATCTAATTTCTACTCCCACTCGATTGTTGCCGGCGGCTTTCCACTGATGTCATATACAACACGATTGATGCCACGCACTTCATTAATGATGCGGTTTGAAACTTTGCCGAGTAGTTCGTGCGGCAGATGAGCCCAATGGGCCGTCATAAAGTCTTGGGTTTG
>CANCQD010000048.1 GCA_947380285.1 Burkholderiaceae bacterium
AATACTCCAGCGGCCCATGAGCCATTTGGAATGACATCAAAAACACTGTCAGGCGTTTTTTGATCTACGACTACTTTGCCTTTGCCACGATTGCCGGTAAATACTTTGAACTCAATCGGACGATATTTTCCAGTACTGCAATCGTATTCATTCAAACCAATAATGGAGTTGACAGTCTCTTTGGTTGCGGGATCTTGGCCAGGTTTTTTAAAGTCCAACATCGACAGGATCTGAGCCAGATTTCCCTGTGTTTGAATGGTGGCGGTATCTACGAAAACGGTTGATTGATCATTTTTACCAATTTCTTGCCAGGCAGCCATCGCATTACCGCTTGTCAATAAGACGGAAGAAATGGCGAGCAGGGTGGCGATAATTTTCATGTGATGAATTCCTTGGTAATGGCTATTGACATTGATAAACCATTTTAAACGCCAATGTCTGTAATCGCCAATAAAGGAAGGCATGCCTATTTATTGTTCAATTCAAGCTGACGAGTACTTTTCTCCGGCTTCATTTGCAAAGGTAGGTATTCATTTTTTGCCCAAAGAGGGTTCATATTTCGATATAGCTTGCTTTGAACCCACCCCGATTGACCTGTTTGATATACAAAGAGGGATTTTTCAAGATCAGATAAATCATAGATCGCTCTTAAGCTCGGTGCCTGCAATGTTTCATAGGGATTTTTGGACTGCAGTAACTCTAGTCTGCCCACATTAATAGAGAAGCTATCCCCGGGGAAAGGAGTTTTGATATTAAATAGGTCGCCAAGAAGCGGTATCTTGCTAAGCGGGCGATGTTCTGAGATGGCAATATGCGCCTTACCCCAAGCCCAAGTTTTGGGATCGTCACCATATTCTTTGCTTAAATAGATCAAAGCTTTATCAAGCGCATTATTGGAGGAATCTTGGCAAGATTCAATCTGCTGTGTTTTGGGATCATCGCACCATGGGCTATTGGGATTTTTAACTTGTAGCAAGAGTGGGGCGCGGTAGTTACGTGCCCCATAGTTTTCTGAAAACAGATAACCTAATCTGGCAAAAAGATTGCGTGTTAGTTGATCAGCCCAAGCGTTAAAGAGCAGGGCGGCTGCGCTATCTACTTTCATATCGCCATCAAAGCTTCTGCCCATTTCCATGGCTTTGGCGCTTAATGGATGTGAACCTTGACTAGATTTAAATAACTCCAATAGTGGTGTAGCTGCAAGCGATAAGGTGTCCCCTTGCATGGTTTTCATATCCTCTAAGGTATGAACATTCTTCGCTTTGATGAGATCAGCGATACGGTCGTAGCGTGTTGGTAAATCCCAGTCGCCCGTTAGAGGGTTGGGATCATTGGCAGCAATGATTCGTTGATTGGCTGTTGCAATCCAACCTTGTTCGGGATTATTGCTAGCGGGAAGTTGCTCAAAGGGCACATAGCCATTCCAGTCGTATTGCCGCTCCCAGCCTGGTACTGGTGCCACACCATATAGTCCTTGATGCAAAATTCTTTTAGGGGCAACACCAGCTGCTTGATAAGCAATATTGCCTTCGTTATCTGCCATCACTACGTTTTGCATGGGGGCGTAATTTTTTCGAAGTGCTTGCTTGAATTGATCAAGGTCTGCAGAGCGATTCATATCTAATAAACCAGCAACAGATTGGTTCTCATGATCGAGCGCAGTCCAGCGCAGTGCAAGGGCAAAACGATCAGTGTCAATCGTACGCTTAGCTCTTGCATAAGAATCAGAGATGACGGGTCCGTGCCGAGTTTCTTTAACCAGGAACGTCAGAGGAGGAGCCCCTTTAATATCAATGATCTCTTGATGCACTTTAAAGGGAAGGGGGCCATCGGGACCTCGATACATTCCAGGATTCTTTGGGTCAATTTGCTCGATGTATAAATCTTGAACGTCGGGGCCTGTATTCGTAAAGCTCCAAGCAAACTTATCCGTTCTTCCCAAAACAACGGCCGGTATGCCAGGCAAAGTTCCGCCGATAATATTGAGACCTGGCGCTTCAAGATGGGCAAAATACCAAACGGCTGGGGCAGACAGCCCTAGGTGGGGGTCGTTAGCCAGCAATGGCTTGCCAGTAGCACTTAATCTTCCGCTCAGAGCCCAGTTATTGGATCCGATGCCATCTTTTCCACCCATTTGATCCCATTGACTTAGCTCTGTTGCAGGCAAGTTTTGAGGTTTGCCTTCAACTTGGCCAAGGGAGGGGTTAAAGATCTTAAGGTCACGATACAGTTTAGAAAAATCCATATTGCTGACTGGCTCACTGGACTCATATGGTGGGATCACCTCCCAGACTTGTTTGGTTGTGAGGTATTGAGAGAGCTCCAGTCTTTGCAACTCTTTTTGCCAATTTCCGCCAAGGTCATATGCCATCATCAGCATCCAGGCAACACTATCAGTCGGAGACCAATGTCCAGGTTTTGATCCTGACAATAAATACTCCAGCGGGAGAGCCCACCCTAATTGGGCGTTGCCAGCGTTTACGCCATCAGCATAGGCTTGCAGTAGTCGCTTGGCAGAAACAGGGTAGCGATCAAATTGCTGTTCTGCTGCACGCTTGACACCTAAGGTGCGAACAAAGCGATCAATTTTTACCGTGTCATTGCCTAAGATTTCTGAAAGTCGCCCACTAGCAATACGACGATTCATTTCCAATTGCCAGGAACGCTCACTCGCATGTAAATAACCTAAGGCAAAGTAGGCATCCGCCTGACTTTTAGCCTTAATATGGGGAATATCGGCTTCATCAAAAGTGATGGATATGGAATCGCCAAGGCTTTTAATAGTCCGCTTGCCCGAGATATGGGATTGTGCGGAATATATATAGGCGGCAGTGAATGCTGCACCTACTGTCAGACATAGGCCTACTATCCATAGGCTGGCCCGCACAAGCTTGCTAAACCCAGATGATTTTGCTGGAAAATTCATGGAAACATTTTAGATGCTTTATCAGGCCCAGCATTAGATAAAGGTCTAAAAGGAGTTTGGGGGGCTAAAAAGGGGCTTGCATGCTAAAATTTCGCTTGTCTTGATTTATTTAGCACGGCTTTATTGTTAGTGCGAGCCCGAGTGGTGAAATCGGTAGACACAGCAGATTTAAAATCTGCCGACTCAAAAAAGTCGTGCCGGTTCGATTCCGGCCTCGGGCACCATGAAGACTACTTCCATTTCGCTTTGGTAAAGCGCGCGATCCACTTTTTATACTTGAATTTAGGTAAAAAAAGTGGCTTTCGTTGTATAAAATGGACTAATGAAAGTGAATACCTACAGGTGGACCGAATCTCAGGGCTGGGGCGACCTATCTCTGCACCCTGAGGTCAATCTGGTAATCGCATATGCTGAGCACCCTTTCTTTAAAGAGACTCAATGTTACGAAGAGATCAGATCTTTTTTCCCATCTGCTGAAATTGTAGGTTGCTCTTCTTCTGGAAATATTTGCGGAGACCGAATATCTGATCGAGATATTATTTTGTCAGCCATTTCATTTTCAGCAACCCGAGTTTTAGTCAGAAATGTCTTTATTGAAAGTGATGAAGATGTTGAGTCAGCAGTTAGTCGCTTGTCTAAAGAATTTGACGACTCTAAGCCAAAGCATATGTTTGTACTTTCAGATGGTTTATCGATCAGCGGTTCTGAGCTAACAAAAACACTCAACAGATTAGGTGTTCCTATTACCGGTGGTTTAGCAGGAGATGCCGATCGCTTTAAAGCCTCTTGGGTTATGGTGAATGGGCCAGCAAAACAGCATCAGATTGGATTGATTGGTTTTTACGGGGACCTAGATGTCTCCTATGGATGCTCCACTGGTTGGCGGGAGTTTGGTCCTGAACGCAAAGTAACTCGAGCCAAAGGAAGCGTTGTTTATGAGATTGACAATAGACCTGCTCTAGAAATCTATATCAAGTATTTGGGTGAGCTTTCCACAGAGCTCCCTGGAAGCGGCTTACGCTTCCCCCTTTCGGTAACAGATACTATTTCGGGGCGACCATACGTTCGCACTTTGCTGGGAGTGAATCGGGATGAGATGAGTTTAAGTTTTGCGGGAGATGTGCCGCAAGGTAGTTTGTGTAAATTAATGAAGACGGACATTGATTCATTAATTGATGCATCTGTGAGCATGACGAACAACCTACATATTGAAGCAAGCAAGCAAGACTCCCTTTGCTTGGTTGTTAGCTGCGTTGGTAGACGTCTAGTGATGGACCAGATTGCAGGCGAAGAAATAGAAGCGATTCAGTCGATATTAGGTCCAAAAACAACAGTGTTTGGCTTTTATTCTTATGGTGAAATTGCTCCCTTTGAGCCGGCTGACTGCGCCTTGCATAATCAAACCACGACTCTCACGCTGTTGTCGGAATAAGGCAAGTCTTAGATATGGGCTTTGAGATAAAAAACCAGCACCGACTCTTAAAGCGGCAATTTAGAAATTTGCCTGAAATGGCGGCGATGAATGCTGAGCATTGGTTGGCATTTGTTAATGTCGTGAATGAAACCTACCAACAGGTAGATCGTGAACGTCGCTTGCTAGAAAATGCAGTTGAAGTAACCGCGCAAGAATTGACAGGCGTGAATAAGCAATTACAGCTTTTTATTGAAAATGCCCCGACTGGCATAGTGATGCTGGATAGTCAAATGCGATACCTCTATGCGAGTCGACGTTGGCTTGAAGATCGAAAAATAGAAGACGTTGATATTATCGGCAAAAGTCATTACGAGATTGCGCCCAATATTTCTGAAGAGAATAAGCGACTGCACGAAAAGTGCTTGCTTGGAGAATCTGCATCCTGTAATGAGGAGCGAATTATTTATACCGATGGTAGTTGTGGCTGGATTCGCTGGGAGATCAAGCCTTGGATGCTTTCGAATGACACTGTCGGCGGCTTAATCATTTTTTCCGAAGATATTACGATCAGAAAAAATTCAGAAGAAGAGCTGCGAATTGCTTCTGTAGCATTCCAGTCAGGTGATGGCATGATTGTGACTGACCATCAGGGCATTATATTGAGGGTGAATTCGGCTTTTGAGAAAACTTCTGGTTACCCAGCCGAAGAGCTAGTTGGAAAAAACACATCTATTTTTAAATCTGTTGAACACCACGATGAAGCCTTTTATCGTAATTTATGGGAGGCGGTTTCAACCGAAGGGAAGTGGGAAGGAAGCGTCTGGAATCGAAATAAAGAGGGGCGCACTATTCCGGTATGGCTATCGATTTCAGCCGTGAAAGGTGAGGATGGAACTCATACTCACTACATCGGTATTTACTCAAATACTAGCGATCCTAGAGAAGCGGAGCGTAAGATTTTAGAGCTCGCTTACTACGATCCGCTAACCAACTTACCAAATAGACGGCTCTTGCTGGATCGTTTGAACCAGGCTCGGATTGCGGCTTCACGTAACCATGTATACGGAGCGGTTCTATTGATTGACATTGATCGATTTAAGTCAATCAACGACACTCGAGGCCATGATATGGGCGATCAAGTGTTAATGGCAGTAGCACAGAGCTTAAGAAGTAACTTGCGCGAGATGGATACTGCTGCGAGGCTTGGGGGAGATGAATTCATTGTCTTAATCCCTGATTTGGGACCCAATGCTGAAAATGCTATGCATGCACTCAATCTGATTGCGGACAAGTTACATAAAAGTATTTCAGAGCCAGTAAATTTGAATGGGATTATTCACACTACTACCGCGAGTGTTGGAATTACCTTGTTTTCCGATAAGACTCAAGGTACCAATGAATTACTAAAAGAAGCTGATTTGGCGCTGTATCAAGCTAAAGCAGCCGGTCGAAATACGATTCGTTTCTTTAATGATGCGATGCATATTCAATTTACCGAAAAAATTACCATGGAGGCTAGCTTAAAGCGGGCAATGGATAAAGGTGAATTGAGCTTGATGTATCAACCTCAAGTAGATCAATTAGGCAAAGTCATTGGTGCGGAAGCCTTGTTGCGTTGGAGTCCATTGGATTTGGAAGTGATTTCTCCGGATATATTTATTCCGATAGCAGAGGAAGCTGGGCTCATTATTTCAATTGGTGAGTGGGCGCTAAAGGGCGCATGTGCCCAATTAAAGAGATGGTCCCAAGATGAAGGCACTAAGAATTTGGTTTTATCAGTAAATATCAGTGCAAAGCAATTTAGGAAAGAAAACTTTATTGAAATGGTGAAGTCTGCAGTCAGTATTGCGAAAATTAATCCTAAATTACTCAAGTTAGAGCTTACAGAAGGCCTCTTGCTGGAGGATGTTGATGCAGTGATCGGCACAATGAATACCTTGAGAGAGCTAGGTATTCAATTTTCAATGGATGACTTTGGTACTGGTTATTCATCACTAAGTTATCTAAAGCGCTTACCCCTTGATGAGCTGAAGATTGATAAAAGTTTTGTTCTTGATATTGCCTGGGATGAGGGTGATCGCGCCATCATTCGTTCGATATTATCGTTAGCTCAAACCCTGAAGTTAAAGGTAGTTGCCGAGGGGGTAGAAACTATCGAGCAGCGTGATTATCTCCTTGCGGAGGGCTGCTGTTTTTATCAAGGCTATCTTTATGGAAAGCCTTTAAGTGAAGAGAACTTCCAATCATTGGTTAGCTCGCTACAGTAATACGGTTACTCTGTTCGCATTCCTTCAATATTAGAGTGATGCACAGAAGCACACAGATACACACAGATTCACTCAGATACTTAGTAATGAAACGCTATCTATTGATATTTCTCTTCCTGGTTTCTCCGTATCGGTTAGCTATCGCTGCCGAGACGCTTATCTTTGACTGTAAAAGAGCGGAAAAAGACTTCACAGAAGAGTATGAAATGAAGGTGGTAGCGGCTACCAAGCTATCTAAGGCTAAGATTTATCTGGATGGCAGAGATTTAGACCAAACGGGCATGAATGGGACTCAAGTGGTGAAAAATGTTCACATCACCCCTCCCAATATTGTGATGCTGATCGATGCCCATTTTGAGCCAGAGATAGTAGCAGGTATTGCTTATCCTGCGGGCACCGTAACGACTCTGCTTACCCTGAATCAAGCGACCGGTAAATTAAAAAAAGTCGAGACAATTCAGGGGGGAATCTTAGGCAGCAATCTGGGTAACGGAACTCGGACTAGCGAAGAGATCTGCTTGCCTGCTAAGGCGCGTTAAAGCCTTAATTTGGCTCCGTCACAAAGCCCAGCTTGGTTAAACCTGCTCGTCTTGAGGCTGCTAGCACTTGTGCAACGTATTCATATTTCACAGACTTATCAGCACGTAAATTGATTTCTGGCTGCGGAACTTTCTGAGCAGCTTTTTCTGCATACCCATCGAAGGTTTTCAAATCAATCGGCGTACTATTCCAGAAAATTTGTCCATTCGCATCAATGGATAGTTGCACTGACTCAGGCTTCACTTCATTGCGTACACTATTGGCCTTGGGCAACTCCACCTTCACGGCCTGTTGAATGACGGGTAAGGTGATGATGAAAATAATCAACAGCACCAACATGACATCGACCATCGGTGTCATGTTGATTTCCGACATGATGCTATCGTCGTTTTGGTCGTCTTGAATATGAAAAGACATCGTTATTCCCCGGAATTAACGCGGGCACCAGTAACAAAGTAGGCCAATAGGTCATTACCAAAACGATTGAGGTCGGCAACAAATAATTTATTGGCGCGATTGATAGCATTAAAGCTCAGAACCGCAGGGATCGCCACTGCCAATCCAAGCGCAGTCATGATGAGCGCCTCCCCTATGGGGCCGGCCACTTGATCAATCTGGGCGCTGCCAGAGCTACTGATAGAGATCAAGGCGTGATAGATTCCCCAAACGGTGCCAAATAGACCAATAAATGGTGCGATAGCGCCGGTAGAGCCCAAGAAAGTCAGGCCCTTTTGTAAGCTGGCAGCAATAGTATCAACGCTATTTTTTACGCTTCTAGCCATCCACTCTGAGTAGTTCAATGTTTGCAGTAATTCACGGTGATTAGTGGATTGGCTTTGGTGATGCGCCGAGGCCTTTGTTGCCAGCTTCGCAATTTGATAATAAGGATTGATGGCGTGATTACTGAAGGCTTGCAAGCCTTGATCAAAAGACGTGGCGCGCCAAAATTGCTCGAGCTCAGGTTTGAGTTTGCGCAGGTTACGTAAATCCCATAGTCGAGTTAATAAGATCACCCAAGTCACAATCGAACAGCTTAGTAGGGCAAGCGCCACAAATCGGGTAATCAGATCGCCCTCAAGCCAGAGATTTGCTATGCCAAATGGTGTATTCATATTGATTAATTCTTGAGATTAAATTTAATTAAAAGATTGGTCGAAATTCTTTGGGGTGAGCCATTTACTAAAAAAGGTTTAAAGCGATAGCGTTTACCGATGTCCGTAGCGGCACGATCAAGCCTAGGGAATGTGCTTGACTGTAGTAATGCTACATCTTCTACGCTACCAGTCTCATCAATAATTAAGCGCACTACAACTGCCCCTTGTTCGCCGGAACGCTTAGAAAAGGAGGGGTAATAAGCATCTGCATCTGGTTGATAAACCACTACCAGTTTACCAATGTCAGTCTGAATGGGTGTACCGCTAGTACCACCACCGGTTGCAGGGGCAACGGCAGCATTCTGAGTCTGAGATTGCGATTGAGATTCAGATTTGCTTTGAGCTTGGTTTGCGGGTGTTGGTGGCTGGGCCTGGGTTGGGCTAGGCTTCTCCGTCAGTTTTTCTTTTGGCTTCTCCTGAACCGCTTTCTTCTCTTCTTTGGGTTTTGGCGGAGTAGCGGCAGGCGCTTGTTGGCTTTTTGCAGCTTCCGGACTAACTAGATTTGCCATCACGCGTTCATCATCCATTTGCGGTGGGCGCTGACTAAAGTGTAAAAACTCAAGAGCAGGTAGTGCGTGCAGTAGGAGGACGATGCCAATAATGATGCGTTCCGTTTTATTGAACGGAATATAGGTATCCAATTTTTTCAGAAAAGTACTCATCTCACTTCACCTAAGATACGAGCTTCTACTGCATGTGAAGTTAAGTCTGCAGACATTAAATCTTGCGCCATGAACAATAGCGACGCTTCATTCTTGCTGCTCAGAAATAGTACCGATCCAAATTCTTTACTTCCACTTTCTTTTTGAAGTGAATCAATCTGCCGCTTCAGTTGTCTGACCACGGCATCACTGGTGTCTATCAGAGTGATGGATTCACCAAGCAGTTTTCGGATGGACTTTCTTAAAAAGGGGTAGTGCGTGCATCCTAGTACCAAGGTATCAGCCCCTGCATCCTGAATAGGCTCGAGGTGTTTAGCCAAAAGCTCAAGGGTATCCGCGCTATCGGCTTGACCAGACTCTATTAACTGCACCAATCCCGCACCTGCTTGTTTAATGAACTGACAATCATTTGGCAAAGTATTTAATAAAGCAATGAACTTGTCGCTTTTAAGGGTTGCTTCAGTAGCGAGAACTCCCACAATATTATTCTGAGATTGCATGGCTGCTGGCTTAATGCCTGGCTCTACACCAATAATCGGAATAGCAAGTGCATCCCGAATTTGTTTAATGGCTTCAGCCGTTGCAGTATTGCAAGCGATCACAATAGCGTCACATCCCTTGCTAGCAAGATAGCTGCAGAGATTTAAGCTGCGATCTGCGATCCAATCACTGGACTTTTCACCATAAGGAGCATTAGCAGAATCAGCGAGATAGATATAGTTATGTTGGGGTAGCTGACGCAGAGCCTCATCCAAAATGGATAAACCTCCAACGCCAGAATCGAAAACCCCAATAAGTGCCAATATTTACTCAGTAGTCGCTGATGAAGTAGTTAAGAAATGAAGCAATTAAGCAATCTTCACTGGAATACCAGCAATCTTGGCTTGCCAGTCACGTGGACCTTCATGATGCATCGAGATGCCTTCTGAGTTCACTGCGACAGTCACCGGCATATCTTTCACATCAAACTCATAAATGGCTTCCATGCCTAAGTCGGCAAAACCGACCACTTTAGAAGTTTGAATGGCTTTAGATACTAAGTAGGCCGCACCACCAACAGCCATTAAGTAGGCTGACTTATGTTTCTTAATGGCCTCAATAGCTTCGGGTCCACGCTCTGCTTTGCCAATCATGGAAATCAAGCCAGTTTTAGCTAACATCATCTCAGTAAACTTATCCATGCGGGTTGCAGTAGTGGGGCCTGCTGGACCAACCGCTTCATCGCGCACTGGATCGACTGGGCCAACGTAATAAATTACCCGATTCTTAAAGCTCACTGGCAATTCTTCGCCCTTAGCAAGCATGTCCTGAATACGTTTATGAGCAGCGTCACGACCTGTCAAGATTTTGCCGTTTAGTAATAAGGTCTCACCAGGTTTCCAGCTCGCCACTTCTTCAGCAGTGAGGGTCTCTAAATTCACGCGTTTGGATTTTTGAACATCTGGTGTCCAAGTGACATCAGGCCAATCGGAGAGGGAAGGGGCCTCTAGTTTTGCTGGACCATCGCCATGCAAATGGAAATGGACGTGACGGGTTGCTGCGCAGTTCGGAATCAAGGCAACGGGCAGGGAAGCGGCATGGGTTGGATATTCCATGATCTTGATGTCCAGAACAGTAGCCAAGCCACCTAGGCCTTGAGCGCCGATGCCCAGTTTATTTACTTTTTCATAGAGCTCTAAACGGAGTTCTTCAGCGCGAGTCTTCGCTCCCCGAGCAATCAGATCTTGAATGTCTACTGGACCCATTAAAGATTCTTTTGCCATGAGCATGGCTTTTTCTGGTGTACCACCGATACCAATGCCCAGGATGCCAGGAGGACACCAGCCTGCGCCCATTGTAGGAACGGTTTTGAGAACCCAATCCACAATTGAATCAGAAGGATTGAGCATGACCATCTTGGCCTTGTTTTCTGAGCCACCACCTTTAGCTGCGCAAATTACTTCAACATCATCGCCCGGAACAATTTCGTAATGGATAACGGCAGGAGTGTTGTCGCCGGTATTTTTACGCTTGCCTGCGGGATCTGCCAAAACAGAAGCGCGCAACATATTGTCCGGATTTAGGTAAGCGCGACGCACACCTTCGTTCACCATGTCACTGACGCTCATCGTTGCGTCAGGCCATTGCACATTCATACCAATCTTCAGGAACACCACTGCAATACCAGTGTCTTGGCACATTGGTCGATGGCCTTCGGCACACATCCGGCTATTGGTCAAAATTTGAGCAATCGCATCTTTTGCACCATGACCCTGTTCCAACTCGTAAGCCTTGCCCATGGCAGTAATAAAGTCCTTAGGGTGGTAGTAGGAGATGAACTGAAATGCATCTGCAACGCTTTGAATGAGGTCGTTTTGTTTGATATTGGTCATGGTTTTAGGCTTATTTCCACATTAATAGTAAGGTTTGCCCTATTTTAAGGGTTTGCCATAGAGCAAATCCCAAGTGTTTTCACTTATCTTCTAAGGTCTTAAGGGTGTAAAACTGTCATTTTGCGACATTTTGTCGCATTTGTAGTTGATTTTAGATGATTGATTATTAGATAGAGGGCTGTGAAGCATGGAACCATTAAAGCAAGAAAACCGCGTTTTTAACCCACCTGCTGACTTTGTAAAGAATGCGGCAATTCCAAGCATGGAAGCTTATAACAAGCTTTGTGCTGAGGCAGAAAAGGATTACGACGGTTTCTGGGGTCGCCTTGCTAATGAGAATATCTATTGGAAAAAGCCCTTTACCAAGGTTTTGGACGAATCTAAAGCGCCTTTCTATAAATGGTTTGAGGACGGCACAACTAATGCTTCATACAACTGTTTAGATCGTCAAGTTGAAGCTGGCTTAGGCGATAAGACTGCCATCATTTTTGAGGCGGATGACGGCACTGTTACCAAAGTAACGTATCAAGAGATGCTTGAGCGCGTTTGCAAAATGGCAAATGCCCTGCGTAAGATGGGCGTTAAGTCCGGCGACAGCGTCATTATTTATATGGCAATGACCATCGAAGGTATTGTTGCCATGCAGGCATGTGCCCGTATCGGTGCCATTCACTCCGTAGTGTTTGGCGGTTTCTCTGCCCAAGCATTGCGTGATCGCATTATGGACGTTGGCGCGGTAGCAGTGATTACTGCTGATGGACAATTCCGTGGCGGTAAAGCATTGCCATTAAAAGCGATTTGTGATGAAGCCCTCTCTACTGGCGAGTGCCCTAAGGTTAAGCATGTCATCGTTAGCAAGCGCACTGGTACTGATGTCACTATGCAGGCTGGTCGCGACGTTTGGATGCAAGAGATCGTAGCGAATGAAGCAACAACTTGCGAGCCAGAGTGGGTAAGCGCTGAGCATCCTTTATTTATTCTCTACACATCTGGTTCAACTGGTAAGCCAAAGGGTGTACAGCACTCCACTGGCGGTTATCTCTTGTGGGCTATTCTCACAATGAAGTGGACCTTTGATATCAAGCCAAACGATGTGTTCTGGTGTACTGCCGACATTGGTTGGGTAACCGGCCACTCCTATATTACTTATGGCCCACTTGCAGTTGGCGCTACTGAGATCGTATTTGAAGGAGTTCCAACCTATCCAAATGCTGGCCGTTTCTGGGACATGATTCAAAAACATAAAGCATCTATTTTCTATACAGCACCAACCGCAATTCGTTCATTGATTAAAGCATCGAGCAACGATGAAGCAGTGCATCCAAAGAGCTACGATTTGTCATCATTACGCCTCTTAGGTTCTGTTGGTGAGCCAATCAATCCAGAAGCATGGATGTGGTACTACGAACATGTTGGTAATTCCAACTGTCCAATAGCAGATACTTTCTGGCAAACCGAAACTGGTGGTCACATGATTTCACCATTGCCAGGTGCAACGCCAATGATTCCGGGCTCATGCACACTACCATTGCCTGGTATTCAAGCGGCGATTGTGGATGAGGCTGGTGCTGACGTTCCCAATGGCCAGGGCGGTATCTTGGTAGTAAAACGTCCATGGCCTTCGATGATTCGTACGATTTGGAATGACGCAGATCGTTTTGTGAAGTCTTATTTCCCAGAAGAATTGGGTGGCACTTTGTATCTTGCAGGTGACGGCGCAATCCGCAATAAAGATACTGGCTACTTCACTATTACCGGTCGTATCGATGACGTCTTGAACGTTTCTGGTCACCGTATGGGAACCATGGAGATTGAATCTTGCTTAGTGGCTAACCCGTTGGTTGCTGAAGCCGCCGTGGTTGGTCGTCCAGATGAGTTGACTGGTGAAGCCATTTGCGTATTCGTGGTGCTCAAAGGCGGTCGCCCAACAGGTGATGAGGCTAAGAAGCTCGCGACTGAGTTGCGGAATTGGGTAGGTAAAGAGATTGGCCCGATTGCCAAACCGAAGGATGTACGTTTTGGTGATAACTTACCGAAGACCCGCTCTGGCAAGATCATGCGCCGTCTCTTGCGTGTGATTGCTAAAGGCGAAGAGGTGACTCAAGACACCTCCACCCTCGAAAATCCACATATCCTGGACCAGCTCAAAGAGTCGCTATAAGCAGTACACAGCAGCTTTTGGAGCAAACCCTTTCGGCAAACGTATAATCATGGTTTCCGGAAGGGTGGATGAGCGGTTTAAGTCACACGCCTGGAAAGCGTGCGTAGGTTAATAGCCTACCGCGGGTTCGAATCCCGCCTCTTCCGCCAAGCATCAAGAAAACCACCTTCGGGTGGTTTTTTCTTTGATACTTGAGGTTATAGGCGTTGTTTTCAATTTGGGATAAGCTATCTCTTTCAGAGTCAATTTCACCTCAGGGCTTTCCCATGAAACATTTCATTCAGGTTGTACTAATTTCAACGGGCTTGATTGCTGCTCATCAAACAGCTTTTGCGGCTCAGGCTGCAGACACTATTTTTTATGGCGGTCCCATTGTTACCGTAAATGCTAAGAATGAAGAAGCGCAGGCCTTAGCCGTACAAAACGGCAAGATTGTGGCGGTAGGCTCAAAAGATGCTGTGACCAAAGAGTGGCAAGCAAGCAGCACTAAGGTAGTTGATCTCAAAGGTCAAACTTTGATGCCGGGCTTTGTAGAGCCGCATATTCATATAGTGATGACGGCAATGACAGAAGTGCTTTGGCTCAATCTATCGAATTTCACGTCCCAATACGACACCATTGATAGGCTTAGTCAAAAACTCAAGGCAAGACTAAAAACTCTACCAAAGGGCCAATGGTTAGGTGCTTTTGGTGTTGATCCATCGCGTACGCAACCCTTTATGGCCGAATTAACTGCAGATGTTTTGGATAAAGTTTCGACAGAGGTACCCATTGCAGTCATGAATCAATCGGGCCATATTTTGTATGTGAACCATAAGGCTTTTGAGCTTGCAGGCATTACCGATAAAACTCCAAATCCTGGTGATGGCGGTATTTATATGAAGGATGCTCAGGGTCGTTTAACAGGTGTAGTTGTTGAGCCGTCGGCCATTCTGTCTATCCTGAAGTATGCGCCTGCTCCTTCCGCAGCTGAATTAGCGGCAGCCATGCAAAAAACAGCCAAGATGATTGCCTCAAAAGGCGTAACTACTTCAGCAGAAATCACACTGGGTTTGATGTTAGGTCTAGACAATGAAATAAAGCTATTTAATACCCTTGTACATGGCGATGATTTCCCATTGCGTGTCAGAGCGTATTTATATGGCCCATTGCTAACCAATGGCACAAATGGTCTTAAGCCTAATGATGGCGACGATAAGTTGCGTTATGTGGGTGTGAAGTTTGTTTCAGATGGCTCTACTCAAGGCATTACAGCAGCATTAAACGATCCCTATATTTATCCTAAAGGGACTCAATTTCGGGGTAATTTAGATTACACCGATGATCAAATTTATAAGATGGCTAAACCCATTTTTGATCAGGGATGGCAGATTGCTACACATGCTAATGGTGATCGGACTATTGAGCAAACCTTAAATACTTACAGTAAATTGCTGGATGGCAATCCGGATCCAAAGGCTCGTCGTTTGAGGATTGAGCATTTCACGATTAATAATCCTGAGCAGGTAAAACGCGCGGCCAAAATGGGTGTCATTCCTGGGTTCACGATTGGGCACGTTGATTATTGGGGTGAAGCATTTCACAACCACATCGTGGGACCGGAACGCGCAAATCGTATTGATCCATCAGCCTCGTTTCAAAAAGAGGGTGCACGCTTTGCTTATCACAGCGATTCCCCTGTATCTAATGTAGGCCCTTTGAATTACATTGCAGAGGGTGCTGGTCGCCTCTGGCAAAAGGCGCCGCGTAAAGTACTTGGTCCTGAAGAACGCGTTTCAATCGATGATGCTATTCGTGCAGTAACCATTAACTCTGCTTATGAAATGTTCTCTGATGACAAGGTCGGCAGTTTGGAGGTCGGCAAGCAGGCAGACTTAGTAGTGCTTTCGGCAAACCCCAGAAAGACCGCGGTAGAAAAAATACGCAATATTCAAGTCAAGGAAACTTGGATTGATGGCAAGAAGCAGGCTTGGTAGAGCATTCGTATAAGATCACAAAAACACAACAACTAAGCAACAAAACAACATCAAATAATCGTGGAGAGATAATGATTTTTGCAATTCTTTTAATGGATCGCCCAGGCACAGCAGACCTGCGAGTGCAAATTCGACCAGAGCATCGCGCTTATTTAGCTCAACAATCGGATCGCATGGCTTTTGCGGGACCGCTCACTTCTGAAGATGGTAAAACAACGCTCGGCAGTTTGATTGCAATTGATTTTCCTAGTCGTGCAGCTGTCGATGAGTGGCTAAAGGATGAGCCATATACCAAGGCTGGTGTTTATGAAAAGCCCATCATTAATGTATTTAATAATATGTGGGAACAAAAGGCAGGTTTCCCGCCAGCGAAATAAAACAGTTTCCTGAGAATGAAAAAAGCCGCCTAATAGCGGCTTTTGAATTATTGAAGCTTTTATTCTTGTAGCTGCTTTTACATCGGCTTAATTTGTAGCTTTCTAAATTGAATGACGCCACCAGCAGATTGCAGGGCAATAGGGCCTTCAGAATATTTGCTATCTTGGCCGTTAGCTACCGTCACTATGCCATTCATCAGGACCTTAAAGTTGGAGCCATTTGCAACAATCTCCATAGTGTTCCAGCGTCCACCGGCCTTAGGCACTGGGTCAACTTTGGCAACATCCACAATAGCGCCGGTTGCATACGCTTGCTCGGGACGTGTATCCCAAATATTGATTTCATAACAAGTGTATTGACTCACCTTGTTTGGATCTTGGCAGCGAATGAAAATACCACTATTTGTATTAGACTCGGCATAAAACTCAGCCTTGATTACAAAGTTCTTGTAAGACTTGGCGCTCACTAAAAAACCAGAAGGTTTATTGCCTTCGATAATGCCATTGCCAATCACCCAGTTGGCGCTCCCAATAATGTTCCACCCACTCAAACTCACGCCATCAATCAGATCAGTAAACCCGTCTGCGTTTTGGGCGTTAGCAACACCACCCATCGCTAGGGCGGCAAGGCACGCAATAGATAAGGTCAGTTTTTTGAGGAATGTTTTCATGGGGTCTCCTAAAGGGTATATTTATTATTCTGCGTTCATTTTCATTGTTACTGATATTGGCCTATAAAGACAAGTAGATGCTTTCCCTCACATACCCCCGAATAAAGCG
>CANCQD010000049.1 GCA_947380285.1 Burkholderiaceae bacterium
GACGGATCATATGCTGGACAGCATTGCCACCAGCGCCACCGACTCCAACCACTTTAATAATGGTCTTGCCAGCTGTTTCTTGATCTAACATTTCAAATTCCATATACCCTCCTAGGTAAATACGTACTACATTGACGACGACGAAAAAATCTTAAAAATTCCCTGCAAACCATTCCTTCATGCGCGAGATAACACCTTGCAACGCGCCAGATTGAGAAACGCGACGGCCCCGCAACAATTGCGCTTGGCCTTCCATCAACAAACCTATGCTGGTGGCATATCTTGGGCTACGTAAAACCTCATGCAAATGTCCTCGATATTCAGGCGTACCAATACGAGCGGGACGCAAAAAGACTTGCTCAGCTAACTCCACCATGCCAGGCATTAATGCAGTGCCACCCGTTAAAACGATTCCTGAAGAAACCATATCTTCATAGCCAGAGTCACGCACTACGCCTCTTACTAAGGTAAATAACTCTTCGACACGAGGCTCAATGACTGCTGCCAGAGCCTGCTTTGACATAGGGCGTGGCTCACGATCACCAACACCAGGTACGTCAATCATGGCAGCCGGATCCGCCATCTCTTGACGAGCAATACCATGAGCTATCTTTAAATCCTCGGCATCAATCGTTGGTGTGCGCAATGCCATCGCAATGTCATTAGTGATTTGATCGCCTGCAATTGGAATAACTGCAGTATGACGAATTGAACCTTGACAGTAAATTGCAATATCGGTTGTGCCGCCACCAATATCAACCAATACAACGCCAAGCTCTTTTTCATCTTCGGTTAACACGGCCAAGCTTGAGGCTAAAGGCTGCAAAATCAAGTCGTTTACTTCGAGACCACAACGACGCACACATTTCACAATATTTTGCGCCGCGCTAACGGCACCAGTAACAATATGCACCTTCACTTCTAAGCGCAGGCCACTCATACCAATTGGTTCTCGCACATCTTCCTGGCCATCAATAATGAATTCTTGAACAAGGATGTGCAGAATCTGCTGATCAGTCGGAATATTGATTGCTTTTGCTGTCTCTAGAACACGCTCCACATCTCCAGAGCCAACTTCTTTATCGCGAATAGCAACCATGCCACTCGAGTTAAAACTCACAATATGGTTACCAGCAATACCTGTAAATACTTGCACAATCTGGCGATCAGCCATTACCTCAGCCTCTTCAAGCGCCTTCTGAATCGACTGAACAGTTGCCTCAATATTGACTACAACACCCTTCTTTAATCCCTTGGATGCAGTTTGACCAACACCAACCACATTGAATTGACCGTCAGGAGCTAATTCAGCAACCAAGGCTACAACCTTGGAAGTTCCAATATCTAAACCAACCAAAATATCGCGATTGTCTTTACTCATTCACATTCCTCATTGCTTCAACTCACTTTTTCTGCCATCTACATCATTCTTTTTCACACTTGCAGAAGCAAGATGAACTGCAAAACCATTTGCATATCGCAAATCGACTGCATCTACTCGATTTGCCCATTTCTCTTGCACTTGTGGCCAATACTTAAATAAGCGCGCTACACGCTCCTCCGTTAAATTTTTATCAGAACTCTCTTCATCGCGCCCAAACTCAACCTTCATCCCATTGGACAGTCTTACATGCCACGCATAGCGCTCAGTAAGAGCAAGGCTAATTACCTCTGCGCCCCACGGCTTAAACCAATTGTTGGCTTTGTCATAAAGACTCATGACTTCTTTACCAGCATCTGCAGGGCCTGAAAAATCCACAAGGTGCACATCGTCACCGACTTCCGATGTACGCCCAGTAAAGAGTTCACCATGGGTATTCATGAGAGTATGACTTTCAGCGCCACCCCATGTACCAAAAGGTTTCTGCTCTTCAATACTCACCACTAATCCATTTGGCCAGACACGACGGACATTCGCATGCCTGACCCAAGGCATGCTTTCAAAACCACGCTTCACATCTTCCAATCGAACACTAAAGAAATTACCCTGCACCGTTTCTAATACCTGCTGCTTCACGATGGGCTTATTAATATGTTTTAGTACTTGACCAGCAACAGGTTCAATTTGAATTTGTTTCAAAGTAAATACTGGACGCTGACTAAGCCAAACTAAGATGCCAATCACTAGCATTACGGCGAAGCAACGCATCAACAAACGACTCAACTTCTCCATGCGCTCTGAATGATTCCAAAGCGGAGACATCAACATCGAGAAAATTTCACCGAAGCGGTCCATAAAGTTACTCATGCAGGAACGCCTTCTTTTTGCTGCAACGTTTGACTTAGTATCCAAAGCACTAAGTCTGCATACTCAATACCAGCCGCTTTAGCAGCCATAGGTACCAAAGAATGAGAAGTCATACCGGGGGAAGTATTCATCTCCAGCAAGTAGGGCTTACCAGTCTTTTGATCCAACATCACATCCGCACGTCCCCAGGTACGACAACCCAATGCTTTATATGCAGCCAAAGCCAATTCCTGAACAACTGCATTGACTTCAGGTGCAAGTCCAGTCGGGCACAGGTACTGAGTTTCGTCAGAGAAATACTTATTATGAAAATCGTAATTTGCTTGTGGTGGAATAATTTTGATCACCGGCAAAGCTTCTGCCGCCATACCCTGACCAACTAATGGGCAAGTTAACTCATCACCAATGATGCAAGTCTCTGCTATCACTTTTTTATCCAATCCAGCGGCTAGCTTATAAGCAGCCGGCAACTCATCAACCGATTGAACTTTTGTTAAGCCTAAAGAAGAGCCCTCATGGGCAGGCTTCACAATTAATGGCAAGCCCAAATGCTGGACAACTGCATTCCAATCGCTATCAGCGGTTAACTCTTCATACTCAGGAGTAGCGAGTCCATTACTAATCCAGACTTGCTTAGTCACAATCTTGTCAATTGCTAAAGCAGAAGCTAATACGCCACTGCCGGTATAAGGAATACCTAATAATTCCAATAGGCCTTGAATAGTTCCATCTTCACCAAAGCGGCCGTGTAAAGAAATGAATACGCGATCAAAATTTTCTTTGGCTAATTCAGTGGGGCAACGTAAACCTGTATCAAATCCATGGGCATCAACCCCCTTTGAGCGCAAAGCCTCTAATACACCATTACCAGACATGAGAGAGATTTCCCTCTCACCAGATTTACCGCCTAGTAATACGCCAACGCGACCTAAAGAGTTGAGGTCCAAGCTAGCTAAGCTGGACTTAACGCGATCACCCCAAGAACTCAAATTAGCACCTAACTTAGACATTCTTTGCCTCCGACAGCGAATGCGGCAAAGCAGAAATTGATCCTGCACCCATTGTGATTAATACATCTCCATCTTTTAAAACTTGACTCAATGTTTCTAGCATCTCTGCAACATTTGCGGCATAGGCAACCGCACTCGTATTTAATAAAGTTTTGGAGTTCTTATCATCAGCGATAGCAGCTTTCATTAAGCTTTTGCTATCAGCACCTGGAATTTTTGCTTCGCCTGCCGGATATACGTCGGTCAATACCAAAGCATCAAAATTTTTGAGAACTTGAACAAATTCACCGAAGCAATCACGAGTTCTAGTGAAGCGATGTGGCTGAAATGCCAAGACTAAGCGACGGTCTGGGTAAGCGCCTCTCGCAGCAGCTAGCGTTGCAGCCATCTCAACTGGATGATGTCCATAATCATCGATCAAGGTAAAGCTTCCACCGGATGCTAGAGGAATTTCTCCATAACGCTGGAAGCGACGGCCAACACCACTAAACTCAGACAGCGCTTTGATAATTGCCTCATCACTAACGCCCAATTCTGTCGCTATTCCAATAGCAGCCAAGGCGTTGCAAACGTTATGCAAACCAGGTAAGTTCAGTATGATGTTTAATGGTCCAGGTTTATTGCCGTGTCTACGTACAGTACGACGGTCAACAGTGAAGTGCATCTGAGTGCCTTCTGCACGAACATTGCTTGCGCGAATATCAGCATCTTCTGATAAGCCGTAACGCAGCACCGGCTGAGATACAAATGGAATAATGTCTCGCACATTGGCATCATCAATACAAAGTACTGCCACGCCATAAAACGGCATACGTTGAATAAATTGCACAAATGCTTGCTTCAAGCGAGCCATATCGTGCTGATAGGTGTCCATATGATCAGCATCGATATTGGTCACTACTTCCATTGCAGGGAATAACTGTAAGAAAGAGGCATCTGATTCATCCGCCTCAACAACAATAAAGTCACCACGCCCCAGACGCGCATTGGCACCAGCCGAATTGAGTTTGCCACCAATTACAAATGTCGGATCTAGACCACCTTCAGCCAAAACCGATGCTACTAAACTAGTAGTAGTTGTTTTGCCATGCGTTCCAGCAATCGCAATACCTTGCTTGAGGCGCATTAGCTCACCCAACATCACTGCACGCTGAATCACTGGAACCTTCGCTGCGCGTGCAGCTAAAACTTCTGGGTTATTGCCTGCAACAGCAGTGGATATCACTACAGCCTCGGCAGTTCCAATATTTTTGGGATCATGACCAATATGAATTAGCGCTCCCAATTCTCTGAGACGCTTAGTCACTGCACCCTCAGTCAAATCTGATCCTGAAACTTGGTAGCCCAAGTTGAGTAGCACTTCAGCAATGCCACTCATGCCAGCACCACCGATACCGATAAAGTGAATTTGCTGAACGATATGCTTCATATACCTACCCCCGCACAGTCTGCACACACTTCAGCTACTCGCTGAGTAGCATGTGGCTTTGCTAACGCATGCGCACGCAATGCCATCTCTTTTAATTCTGAACGATTTAAGTTTTGAATCATCATTGCTAAATCCTGTGGATTTAGCAGTTTCTGTGGCAATAAAACCGCTGCATTCGCGCTTGATAAAAACTGTGCATTCGCAGTTTGATGATCATCAATTGCAAATGGGAAAGGAATAAGGCAAGACGCAACTCCACAAGCTGCAATTTCAGAAACTGTCATCGCGCCTGAGCGACAAATTACCAAATCAGCCTGTGAATACGCAGCAGGCATGTCATCAATAAAGGGTCGAATATCCGCTGTTACAGCCAAGTCCAAATATCGTTTTTGCAGATCTGCTAAATGCTTATCACCGGCCTGATGAATCACTTTGGGACGCGACTCTACTGGTATTAATGCCAAGGCAGCAGGAATATTTTCATTTAAGGCTGCAGCGCCCAAACTGCCGCCTACCACTAATATAGTTAAAGGTCCCTGACGCTGTTCATAACGAGCCAAAGGCAAAAGCATATGATCGAATTCTTCACGAATAGGATTACCTACCCACTCAGCATGTTCCATCGTTTCTGGAAATCCAGTAAGAGTCCGCATAGCAATTTTGCTTAATGCCCGATTAGCACTACCTGCAACTGAATTCGATTCATGCAAAACCAAGGGGCGCTTCAAAAACTTAGTAACTAAACCGCCAGGGAATGTAATGTAACCACCCATTCCTAAAACAACATTTGGCTTTACTCGGCGCATGATTTTCCAGCTTTGAAAACATGCCCGTATAAGGTTGATAGGCAGCATCAACTTTGCCTTTAATCCCTTCCCGCGTAGACCACCAAATTCAACTGCCTCAAAAGGAAAATCGCAAGACTTCACGAGGCGATATTCCATGCCAGCCTGGTTACCCAGCCAAGAGACATTCCAGCCGCAAATCCGCAAATATTCAGCGACAGCAAGGCCTGGGAAGATATGCCCACCAGTACCACCAGCCATTACCAAGATTGAGGGTTTTGTCACAACTTCCCTCCGCGCATGAGAATGCGATTTTCAAAATCAATACGCAACAACATCGCAACAGCTACAGCATTCATCAAAATTCCAGAGCCGCCATAACTCACCAACGGCAAAGTTAAGCCTTTCGTTGGAAGAAGCCCTAGATTCACGCCCATATTGATAAAGGCCTGCCAACCAATCCAAATTGCAACGCCCTTAGCAGCAAGTCCTGCAAAGCTGCGATCTAGTTGCAGAGCAGTTCGGCCAATTAAGAAGGCTCGACGTACGATCCAATAAAATAAGAAGATCATCACTACTACACCAACAAAGCCTAGCTCTTCACCAATTACTGCCATGATGAAATCGGTATGGGCTTCTGGTAAGTAGTGTAGTTTTTCCACGCTACCGCCAAGACCTGTTCCAAACCATTCACCACGGCCAAATGCCATTAGTGAATGAGTTAATTGATAGCCCTTATTAGCAGCATTGTCTACTTGCCATGGGTCCATAAAGGCCAACATACGTCCACGACGAAATGGTGAGAGCGCAATCATCGTTGCACCACTCATCAGACCAACAGCAATCAAACCACCAAATAACTTGGCATTAATGCCGCCTAAAAATAAGATACCAAATGCAATCAAAGCAACTACTACGAATGCACCCATATCTGGCTCAGCCATCAGCAGGCCGCCCACCAGGGCAACCGCAATACCCATGGGTAACATGCCCTTCACAAAAGAATGGAGATATTCCTGGCGCTGGACGGTATAGCTTGCCGCAAAAATCACTGCAGCAAATTTCATCAACTCGGATGGTTGAAAGTTCATCAGGCCCAACGGAATCCATCGCTTAGCGCCATTCACCCCTTTACCCACTCCAGGAATCAAAACTGCAATGAGTAATAAAACAGTAAATCCAAAAATGACTGGCGAATAACGATCCCACACCTTAGTTGGAATCTTGAAAGTCCAGATTCCAACACCAATCGCAATCGCCAAAGAAATGACGTGACGAATCAGGAAAAAGTTACTGCTGTAGTTAGCATACTTAGGCCCATCAGCCAAAGTAATTGAGGCGGAGTACACCATCACTAGACCAATCAACATCAGCGAAAGAATTGCCCATACGAGTAACTGGTCGTAATCCATCATGCGCGAACGGGTTTGCTCTACACCTGATACAGCATCTCGCAAGCCAGTTCGGAAGTTATCAATCCCACCACGGGAAAAACTCCAGAAGCGATTTAGTCCAAGGCGATTTTCAGGAAATAATTTTTCTTTTAAGTTCATACCTGAACTCCCTCAAATTGCATTCCCAACTCTTCAACTTCTGCAGCAAATACTTGGGCTCGTTCAACATAATCACGGAACTGATCTAAGCTTGCGCATGCGGGAGATAGCAGAACTAAATCTCCAGATACCGCTTTAGCTGCTGCTGCCTGTAATGCAGACTTCAGATCGCCACAATTCATACTCTGAATATCAGAACCTAGGGCCTGACCTATTGCTGCACCATCCTTACCAATTAAGAAAGCGCCTTTAACAAAACGTAAAGCTGGTTCACGTAATGGGCTGAAATCTTGCCCCTTGCCTTCACCGCCAGCAATTAACCAAATTCGTTTTCCTGATTCGTTGTTACCTAGGCCATTTAATGCGGCAACTGTAGCGCCAACATTGGTACCTTTACTATCATCCACATACTCAACATCTTTAACGATCGCAATGCTTTGCACACGATGCGGCTCGCCATGGTAATCACGCAAGCCATGCAACAGTAGGTTCATCGGTAAATGAGCAGCACGCGCTAAGGCTAGCGCAGCTAAGGCATTTAATGCATTATGCCGACCGCGAATTCTGAGAGCATCGGCTGGAATCAAGCGCTTGAGTCGTAATGGCTCATCCTCTTCAACGGCTGCAGACTTGCGACGACGTTTAGGTTTTGGCTCCACATCCTCATCCACTTCGGCCCACACCAGCCAATCAATTCCACCTGCACGTAAGTCATGCTCAATACCAAAAGCACCTTGCTCATCTGGACGGTTAGAACCAAAAGTCACAATCGATTTATTTGCTTTTTGCTCTTCAGAAAGCAGACCCATCACAATAGAATCATCACGATTCAAAATACATACCGTATCAACACCAAAAATCCTTGACTTTGCATCTGCGTAAGATTGCATATCACCATGCCAATCCAAATGGTCTTGAGTAACATTTAGGATTGTTGCTGCAGTTGCGTTGAATGTATGGGTATAGGCCAATTGGAAGCTGGATAGCTCTAGCACCCATATGTCTGGCATATCTATAATTTGATCTGCCAGATCCAAGCAACTCATGAGCTTTTCTAGGGCGGCTGGACTAATATTTCCTGCTACAGCCACTCTCTTGCCAGCACGCTCACAGAGCTGACCGGTTAATGCAGTAGTAGTTGTTTTTCCATTGGTGCCAGTAATTGCTAATACTGCAGTGTTATAGCCAGATTCTTCCGCCTGGGCCATGCGACTTAACGAAGAAATTGCTCTCGCAAAAAATTCAATCTCGCTCCAAACATCAATTTCAGCCTCTTCCGCCTTAGTCAAAAAAGACTGAGTAGGCTCTTTTAGTGGCGATAAACCTGGGCTGATACCAATTACATCAATATTTTTGAGTAAATCATCACTCAAAGGGCCGAAACAAATATCTTTGAGACCGGCAACTCGAAGCTCCTCTAACCAAGCATTTTGGCGTTCAGTAAATGCTGATTGGTCTCGCGTATCCGCTAAACGTAGTTCTGCGCCATTGCGTAAGCACCACTTAGCCATAGCTACACCAGACTCGCCCAATCCCAATATCAGGAATCGGTGTGGTGCTTGATAGCCTTCATCAGCCATAAAAGCTGAATTTGCAAAAGTGTTTTCTAAGATCAACATATTTACTTTTGGATTACCGTAACTTCAAGCTAGACAAGCCAATTAAGACTAAAAGAATGGTGATGATCCAGAAACGCACTACTACCTGCGTCTCCTTCCAGCCACCTAATTCAAAATGGTGATGTAGTGGTGCCATTCGAAAAATACGACGGCCCTCGCCAAAATGTTTTTTGGTGAACTTAAACCAAAACACTTGAAGCATGACTGAGACGGTTTCAGCAACGAAAACGCCGCCCATTACAAAGAGCACAATTTCTTGGCGAACAATAACGGCGATAGTGCCAAGCGCCCCACCCAGAGCTAGCGCACCGACATCACCCATAAATACTTGAGCTGGGTGTGTGTTGTACCAAAGGAAGGCTAAGCCAGCACCGCCCATGGCTCCGCAGAAAATCATTAACTCACCAGCGCCTGGAATGTAAGGAAAGAGTAGATACTTTGCATAAATCGCGTTACCCATCACATAGGCAAAGGCACCCAAAGCAGCTCCCACCAAAATCACCGGCATGATGACAAGACCATCAAGACCATCAGTTAGGTTCACGGCATTGCTGCTACCAACAATTACTAAGTAACTCAAAATAATGAAGCCCATCACACCTAATGGATAGCTAATTTCTTTCATGAATGGGATCAGTAAATTACTCTTTGCAGGCAGATCTAAGGCGAATCCGCTTCTGAGCCACTCATAAAATAGTTGCAATACTTTGAGGTTGTTTACTTCTGAAACGGAGAACGCCAGATAAATTGCAGCAAATAAACCAATTAAGGTTTGCCAGAAAAATTTCTCTCTTGAGGCCATTCCTTTGGGATCTTTGTAGACCACTTTACGGTAGTCATCTACCCAGCCTACTAAGCCAAATCCAAAAGTAACAATCACCACAATCCAAATAAATCGATTGCTTAGATCAGCCCACAACATACATGAAATAAAGATGCCGATCAGAATTAGAACGCCACCCATTGTTGGCGTACCTGTTTTCACTAAATGAGTTTGTGGTCCATCAGTACGGACTGCCTGACCCATTTTTAAGGCAGCCAATTTACGAATGACCCAAGGGCCTGCTGCCAAGCCAATCAACAATGCCGTTAATGTTGCCATCACCGCTCTAAAGGTGATATAGCTAAACACCCTAAAGAATCCAAAGTCATCTTGCAACCATTGCGCTAACATTAAGAGCATGTTTTAGCCTCCTCTAACAGGGCCTGTACTACACGCTCCATGCGCATAAACCGTGAACCTTTAACCAAAATATTTAAATGTTGATTGCTGCCGCTAGACTGTGCATGCAACACATCTTTTAAGTGCACGATCAGAGCATCCATATCAGAAAAATGTATTGCGCTAGATTTGGTTGCATGTTTGCTGGCAACTTCATTAAATCCTTGAAGAGCAAACTGACATTGTTCTCCTAGGGAAAAAAGTTTTGATACTCCCTGCTCAGCGGCATAAGCGCCGACTTCTCGATGAAACTCTGGACCTTGATTGCCGACTTCACCCATATCACCCAAAATCAACCAAGATAAATTGCCCGATTGTTTTAGCGCATCAATAGCCGCTCTTACGGAATCAGGATTAGCGTTATAGCTATCGTCAATTAAGGTGTGATTTGAATCAATCAACTTTGCTTGCATACGCCCATTGACTGGTGAGAAAGACTCGAGACCCTGCTTGATTTTTTCGAGGCTTACACCAGCGGCTATTCCTACAGCACTTGCAGCCAAAGCATTGCGAACATTGTGACTACCCAAAGTATTTAACTGAACTTCGATGCTGCCTTGTGCTGTTTTTATTTGCACCAATCCATTGCTTAACAGGCTCCCAGTTACTGAAGCTGAGGTTTTGCTCTGCGCTGATGACAGTACAAAATCAATCACTTGACGCCCGGCAGCAGCCTGGTGCCAAACATTTGAAAATTCTGAATCCGCTGGAAATACGGCAACACCATCAACTGGTAAAGCGCGAATAGCATCAGAGTGTTCCTCAGCCACGGCCGCTACAGTTGCCATGAATTCCTGATGCTCGCGTTGAGCATTATTAATTAATGCAATATTCGCTTGCGCAATCGCAGCTAACTGCGCTGTTTCACCAGGGTGATTCATGCCAAGCTCAACGACTGCAAGACGATCCGTAGAACGCAATTTCAAGAGCGTTAATGGCAAACCTATATCGTTATTTAGGTTCCCTTTAGTGACCAAAGTTTGCTGCTCACCAACTGCAGCCTTAAAAATAGAGGCGATCATTTCTTTTACGGTGGTCTTTCCATTGCTACCGGTAACCAATGCCAAAGGAATAGGATGATTAGCACGCCATGCTTTTGCCAAATTTCCTAGTCCAATGCGAGTATTTGAAACACAAATAGCAGGTAGATCTGGCGGGCATTTATCTTGAGCACTAATGAGAGCGGCACTAGCGCCAGCCCTGGCTACATCAGATAAAAAATCATGTGCATCAAAACGTTCACCAACTAAGGCAACAAAAAATTCATTACGATCGATCTGACGACTGTCTGTACCTACTCGAGAAATAGGTATTTCCCGAGCAGCCTCTATAGAGGCATTAACCAATGTACTTCCAGGCAACATCGACTGGGCTTGCGCAAGGTTTGTCATGATGGACATCAGACTCCGCCTCCAGCCGCTAAGCGAATATGCTCTTGGTCAGAGAAATCAAACTTCTTACCATTGATCTCTTGAGTGGTCTCATGACCTTTACCAGCAACCAAAACAATATCGCACGCATCAGCATGACGAATTGCGGCCATTATGGCTGCCGCACGATCAGTAATCATTTGAATATTTTGTGCATCCGCCTTCATGCCATTCCGAATCATCTGCATGATGACCTGCGGATCTTCTGAGCGAGGATTATCGCTAGTAATCAGAATGTGATCGGCATTTTGCTCGGCAACGGTACCCATGAGCGAACGCTTACTGGCATCACGATCACCGCCACAACCAAACACACACCAGATTTTTCCACCACGTTGCTCTGCAATAGGACGTAATGCTTGGAGTGTTTTTTCTAATGCATCAGGAGTGTGCGCGTAATCTACCACTGCTAACAAGCCATCTGTCTTTTGATATTTGCCCAAGCGAATGAGCTCCATACGGCCAAGTACCGGCTGTAATTGACTGACTTTTTTAGCAGCCTCTTCCTGGCTAAGCCCCTGCGTTAGCAATACCGTCCATACAGCAAGTGCATTGCTTATATTAAATTCACCCAATAATGGAATGTGTAGTTCAACGCTTCCTACTCCACCCCAGATAAAGCTTGATTTATAGCCTGCATCACTTAATAAGACATCTTTTGCATAAATAGTTTGCAAACGATCGCCAAATTTTTCAAAGCCCTTAAATGCAGATTGGGATAATGCATATGCCCAGACTTTCAAGCCCTCTTTCACCAATAAATTCATGACTAACTCACGGCCAAAGGCATCATCTAAATTGATCACTACATGCTCAAGACCAGCTTGGTGAAATAATTTAGCTTTTGCCTCGGCATATTCAGCCATGCTGCCGTGGTAATCCAAATGATCCTGAGTCAGATTAGTGAACACAGCACAATTGAATTCAGTCCCGGCAATTCTTTCTTGATGCAATGCATGCGAAGACACTTCCATCGCTACTTGTCTTGCTCCAGCATTGCGCAACTCTGCTAGCTGAGTCTGCAATTTAGGTGCGTCTGGCGTGGTGTAGCCGGTTTGTACCAATGAACCTGGAAAGCCAGTGCCTAAGGTGCCTAAAACTGCAGTGCGATGATTGGCGGCATCCAAAGCTTGAGATAGCCATTGCGTAATACTGGTCTTCCCATTTGTGCCAGTGACGCCGATGATTTTTAATTCCTTACTTGGGTAGCCATACCATTTTGCGCATAGCTCGCCTGCTTTTGCAGC
The DNA here is from genome assembly GCA_947380285.1 of Burkholderiaceae bacterium. Next base: position 12,544 of record CANCQD010000049.1, read on the forward strand.
AAGATTATCAACTGCAAAACATTGTGGATGATCAATCCATTGATTGTCCATACCCACTGAATCAAAGACTACAGCAGACGCGCCGGCTTCTAAAGCAGCGTAAATGAATTGGCGACCATCGCGCAAAGCATTGCCAAGACCTACCGGGTAGGCAAAAAAGATATCTCCAGACATCATCTGGCGACTATCCGCACACACTTTTGCGGAAGAATTCGCTAGAGTGTGTAAATGGTCCATCAAATGATTGGTGTCTATTTTCAAGTCCACCCTCATCGCTTCAAAACCACAGGTTGAGCTAGAGCACTAGCAGTTTGAATCTCTTGTGTACTCTTATCCTGCAATACCATTTGCTTTACTTTGCTGTCAGGCAAAACATTTAATGTGTGTAATGTTTCACTCACAATAGTTGAGAACACTGGTGCAGCTACATCACCGCCATAATGGCTTCCGCCAGTCGGCTCATCAATCATCACCGCAACAACAATACGGGGGGCACTAATTGGCGCCAATCCCGCAAAATAGGCGCGGTATTTATTACCATAGCCTTTACCAACCAACTTATGCGCTGTTCCAGTCTTACCGCCAACACGGAACCCCTCGGCCTGCGCTTTTATTGCAGTACCTCCTGGCTCAGTAACTGCTTCCATCATGTTGCGCATTTCAATTGCTGTTTTTGGAGAGAGTACTTTAGTGCCTGGTTTAAATTCTGGACTACGCTCAATAGTCAAAGGTACTAATTCACCATCTCGAGCAAAAACGGTATAAGCGCGCGCTACTTGGAAAAGTGAAGCAGAAATACCGTAACCAAACGCAATACGTGCTTGATCAGTTGGCATCCATTTCTTGAAGGGATGCACTGTGCCTGCAACTGCGCCAGGGAAACCAATTTTTGGCGCTTGACCTAAACCAACAGCTGTATAAAAGTCCCACATTTCTTCGGCAGAGAGATTATTCATTGCAATCTTTGCAGTACCGATGTTGCTAGACTTTTGAATAATTTGTGCAACTGTTAAGTTGTCATATGGATGTGTATCTGTAATTGGTTTGGGACCAACCAAATATTTCGCACCAATCACCATATTTGTTTCAGGCTTGACTGCGCCCTTTTCTAAAGCGATTGCTATGGTTAGCGGCTTCAAGGTGGAACCAGGCTCAAATGTATCGGTTAATACACGATTACGTAGTTGCTCACCAGTCAAAAACTTTCGATCATTCGGGTTGTAACTGGGGTAGTTTGCCAGCGCCAAAATCTCGCCTGTTTGGGTATCAAGCACTACAGCACCACCGGCTTTAGCATGATGCTTTTCAACGGCATCTTTCACAGCGTTATAAGCCAAGAATTGAATCTTGCTGTCAATGGAAAGATTCAGGTCCTTACCGTTTTGGGGTAACTGCAAAATAGCAACATCTTCAACTACCCTACCCAAACGATCAACCACCACCCGTCTTTGACCTGGATGACCTGCCAACTCTTTTTCTCTCGAGAGCTCCATACCCTCTTGACCGCGATCTTCAACATTAGTAAATCCAACTACGTGAGCCATCGCCTCACCTTCTGGGTAGAAGCGACGATACTCATTGTTCAAGCCAATGCCTGGGATTTCTAACTGTTTAATTTCCTGCGCTACCGCTGGGTCTACTTGACGCTTTAAGAAAACCTGCTTGCGTTCTTCTTTTAACTTCTTGCGCAATTCAGCTTCACTAATTTGTAAAAGTCTTGCCAACTTTTGTACTTTATCTGCGGCTAAATCATCTGGGACTGTGTCGTTATAAGCGATGACCGATTTAGCTTCTAAGCTGGTTGCAATTACCTGACCATTGCGATCCAAAATTTTTCCGCGGCTTGCTGGCAACTCTAATTCACGCTGGGTACCACGTACGCCTTTGGCTTCATAGAATGCATTTCCTGGACCCTGAATCCAAAACGCACGAAGCAACAGCATCATGAATACAAAGAATAAGAGGAATAGCATCAAACGCGAGCGCCACATTGGTAGGCGCAACACTAAATTTGGCGTAGTAGAGAATCCAACGTGCCTCATTGAGCATCCTTCAAATACAAAGTGCGCTCAGGAGAAATCGGAGACATATGAAGCTGATTGCGTGCAACATCACGGATGCGCGCAGATTTAGAAAGGTTGCGTTGCTCATACTCCAAACGCAGCCAATCTTGATTGAGTTTGCGCTCTTCAATTTGTGCACGCTCTTGAAGAATGAATAACTTACGAGCACGTTGCTGAGCCGCAACCAATGAAAGAGCGCAAATCAATAGCAATGCGAGCAAAGTAAAAGTGGCACGATTCATGCTAATTCATCCATGCGCTTCTCAGCTATGCGCATAATTGCTGAGCGTGCGCGAGGATTCTCAGATACCTCGCTATCACTTGGCTTAATACGTCCAATAATTTTGAGTGCGCTTTGTGGCAAATCTTTTTCGCGTACAGGCAAACCGCGAGGTACCACCACCTTTGCATGTGATTGCATAAACTGCTTCACAATGCGATCCTCAAGGGAATGGAAGCTAATGACTGCAAGTCTTGCGCCGGGCTTTAATAATTTCAAAGCCGCCTTTAAACCGAGCTCCAAATCTTCTAGCTCTCGATTAATAAAAATGCGCAATGCTTGAAAAGTTCTTGTTGCAGGATCTTGACCCACTTCACGTGTTCGCACTACGCTCGCCACCAGATTGGCCAACTCAGTTGTAGTTTTTGGCGACAAACCCTCTTCGCGCTTAGCTACAATAGCTTTCGCAATCTGAAATGCAAAGCGCTCTTCTCCGTAAGTCTTAATCACCCGTGTGATTTCCTCTAGCGGTGCTTGCTCCAACCACTCTGCTGCAGTCAAACCTTGAGCGGTATTCATCCGCATATCGAGCGGACCTTCGCGGCGAAAAGAAAATCCCCGATGCGCTTCGTCTACTTGAGGTGAACTGATACCCAAATCCAACAAAATGCCATCGACTGATTCCACCTCCGCGTACTGATCCATCTGTGCAAAACTGTCGTGCACAATCCTCAACCGCGAATCGCTGATTTGTTGCGCTACTGCGATCGCATCCAAATCCTTGTCGAATGAAATCATGCGTGCCCCAGGATTTAGCTCCTTGAGCAAAGCTTGTGTGTGACCGCCGCGCCCGAAGGTTCCATCGATCACCAAAATTTGGCTTGCTGCATCTTGATTTTGAATCAGCGGACCGCCAACTAGCGCCGTCACCGCCTCGGCCAGTAAAACTGGGCGATGAGTTATGTTCATGGCACCCTGTCATCAAAAATTAAATTGCTTGAGTGCTTCAGGCATGCCTTGTGCAATCGCAGCCTGTTCTTTTGCGGCGTATGTAGCCGCATCCCACAACTCTAAATGACTACCCATACCGAGCAAGATCACTTCTTTTTCAATTCCGGCAGCAGCTCGTAACTCTGGACCAACCAATACGCGACCGGCACTATCCAAATCCATTTCAGCTGCATTACCTAAAAAAATACGGCGCCACCAATGGGCATCCATTGGCAGTTGCGCAACTCTTGCTCTGAAGGTTTCCCACTCTGGTCTTGGGAATAGAAGTAGGCAACCATCGGGGTGTTTTGTGAGCGTAATTCGGCCCTCACCCTGCACCAACAAGGCGTCACGATGCTTTGCCGGCACAGACATGCGGCCTTTTGCATCTAAATTGAGAGCTGACGCACCTTGAAACACCATTTACCCCACTTTTTCACACTTCCTCCCACTTTAGAGGATCGCAATAAGAGGGTCAAGTGTTTTTGAGAGTTTTTTTAGGAATTTCTCTAGTGTTTACAAACACTTAGCGTCATGTGTTGAGAAAATACTGATAATAAAATAGCTACTTGAAACAATGGCTTGGAAAATATACTTAAGAATAGATCTTAGCTATTTAGCAAGATAATCCCTTAATATACTGTATTTATAAACAGTAATTATTAAAAAATGGATCAAAAAATTCATTTAACCAATTAAACCGAATTTCAGTCTTAAATTTTATAA
>CANCQD010000050.1 GCA_947380285.1 Burkholderiaceae bacterium
TTGCAAAACCATCCTAATAGCGCCAAAGCGCATTACATCGCTTCTGAGCTCTACCTTAAAGAGGGCAAGTTAGATGCCGCTAGAAATGCTTTTGTTCAAGCAGAAAACTTAGCACCAGGATTGCCTTTTGCTCAACCTGACTCTGTTCAGAAATTACAAGCGCAATTGCGCGCAGGTTCTGCACCAGCTGCAACAAATGCCGGGGCTGAATCCATCTTCACTAGCCCAATCTTCTGGGTATTAATTGCGATCTTAGTAGCGGGTGTCGTGTTTTTCATGAGAAAGCGTCCACAGCCAGTTCAGGTCTACAACGCACCGAGTGCTGCTTATCCAAGTGCGCCAGGCACACCGGGTGGTCCTGCAGGGTATCCGCCAGGTTATCCACCAGCAGCACAAGGCGGAATGGGTGGCGGCTTAATGGGCAGCTTAGCAACCGGTGCAGCACTGGGTGCCGGCATGGTTGCTGGTCAAGCATTGGCTAGTCATTTAATGGGCGGCAACAATCAGCCCAATCCAGGTAATGCCAACAGTGGTTTTAACCAAGTGGGCGGACCAGCACCGGATGCGGCGAACTTTGGTGTGAACGATGCAAGCTCTTGGGATGATGGCGGTTCGAGCTCCTGGGATGACAGCAGCGGTGGCGGCGATTTCATGAGCGATGTGTAAGCATCCCTCCATAACAAAATAAATTTATACATTCAACACACACTAGAAAGTAGTAAGTAACCATGGCAATTTCAATGTACCAAGCATCTGTTCCACAACTAAAGAAGATGCTCGTTAATCTTTCTGCAATCCTTAAAAAGGGTGAAGAGTACGCTAGCGCCAAGAAAATTGAAGGCACTGTATTGACGGGAGATCGTTTGTTTCCAGATATGCTCCCGCTTACTAGACAAGTATTCATTGCTTGTGATCAGGTAAAGAATGGCTTAAGTCGCTTGGCTAGCATTGAGCCACCGAAGTTTGAAGACAATGAAACCACTTTTCCTGAGCTGCAAGAGCGCGTTGCTAAAACCATTGCGTTTATTGACAGCATCAAGCCTGAGCAGTTAGATGGCACTGAAGCCAAAGAGATCAAGTTCTCCATTAAAGAGTGGAACTTCGAGTTTGTGGGTGAGCAATACTTGCTGACTTGGATCATTCCAAACTTCTATTTCCATGTCACGACTACCTACAATATCTTGCGTCACAACGGTGTTGAAATTGGTAAGGCAGATTTTTTGGGTTAAGCCCAGCATCTTTAGTAAACTACTGGCATGGAGCATCTAAACGCGATTACCGAGATAGTGCAGCCCTGGATCTTTCGGGCCAGTCTTTATCTATCTAATGCATTTTTGGATGACCCGGCAATCTTGGCGTTTGCTTTTTGCTAATAAATAAACCACCCTCTGAACTGACCCCATAAAGTTGGACAGTTTAATTAGCTTACCAGAAGGGATTGAGTTCGGTAATTTACCGGACTTAATCCCTTTAGTTTTTGCTTGATTCGATCATGGTTGTAGTAATGGATGTATTCACATAACTCCTTCTTGAAGGATTCAATGCATTCAAACTTCTTTCTGTAGAAGAACTCGGTTTTCATAATCCCAAACCAGTTTTCCATCACTGCGTTATCTAAGCAGTTGCCTTTTCTGGACATGCTCTGTGCAATCCCTTGCTCTCTTAAGGCCTCTTGATAAAGTGCCATTTGGTATTGCCAGCCCTGGTCGGAGTGCAATATTAGCTTGTCTTCATTTTTGAGTCGTTTGAAGGCACTTTTGAGCATCTGCATTACTGAGCTGATCTGTGGCCGCTGCGCAATCTCGTAAGTGATGATCTCCCCGTTATATAGATCTAGGATAGGTGAGAGATAGATCCGCTCGCCTTTGATATTGAACTGCGTGACATCCGTTACCCACTTTTGATTGGGATGTTCTGCTGCAAAGTTGCGCTCCAATAGATTGGGGGCTGTCTTACCAACAGACCCTTTGTAAGACTGATAGCGTTTAGGGCGCACGGTTGATTTAAGACCGAGCTGCCCCATGAGCCTTTGTACCGTTTTGTGATTCAAATAGCAGGACTCATTACGCAGCTCAAGGTATACACGCCGATAGCCATAGCGCCCTTTGTGCCTGTGGTATATGGCGCTGATCTGAGTCTTGGTATCAAGATAAGGATCCGCCTGATTACTTGCGCTTACCCAGTAGTAATAAACACTTCTAGCCATCTGGGCGGCTATGAGTAAATCGCTCAAGCGATATGACTGCCTTAGTTCGGTGATGATTTTGGCTTGGCTTTGCTTGCCAATTTTTTGCTCTGAACTAAGGCATCGAGCTTTTTTAAATAAGCGTTCTCCGCCTCGGAGTACTCAAGCCGTCGCCTCATCTCCGCTGGAGTAAGCTCGGACACGGGCTTCTTTAAGAGTGCTTTGATATCAAACGATTTAGGCATAGGCGCTTGTCCTCTAGGCTTGCGTTGTAGGGCTGTTATACCGCCTTCATTGTAGAGTTTTTGCCATTGCAAAATCGAGCTCATACTGCCAATCCCAAAGTGGGCTGCTGCCGGCCTAGCCGACATTTGATGCTTGGCCATGTACTCGAGCACCTGCAATTTGAACTGTGGGGAGTGATGGTGGTATTGAGGGTCTAGACCTGCAAGACCCCCTGACTGATGGGCTAAAACCCAATTGCGGACCTGCGCATGATTAATCTCAAAGAGATGAGCTACCCGCTTAAGGCCGCCTGATTTTAAAAACTCTTTAACTACCTTTAGCTTGAACTGCTTGCTGTACTTGCTCATAAAACAAAACCCCCTTGGCTGGACATAACGTCCAACTTTTGGGGGTCAGTTCAGAAGGTGGTTTTTTATTGCCCGATGAGACTCTGAACACAAAATTACTTAATCACCAGTGCCTCAGCAGGAGCATCACTTGGGTTTTTGATGAGCTCGATTAATGTCACACCCATAGGAATCCCTATTACAGAATTCTTAGGTGGAATTGGAGCTAAAAACCACTTTTCATAGAGCGTTTTAAGTTCGCCCGATTTCATCATGGACTTTACTTGGCTATCTACCCCAGCCTTAAAGATGGGGTCATCTTTACGCAGCATAATTCCAATTGCCTCGACACTTAGAGGGTCTCCAACAATCTTATATGCATTTGGGTTTTTGCTAGCAGCAATATTTCCAGCCAAAATATTATCGTCCATTGCAAATGCATCTGCCCGGTCAGATTCAACTAGCAAGAACGCTTCTGAATGGTCCTTAGCATAGACTACGTCCAACTTAACGCCTTTTGCTTGCTCAAGTTTTCGCAAATGCTGAACTGGCGTGGTTCCAACAGTAGTAACGATCTTTTTCTTAACAACATCATCAGTTGTATTGATGCCTGAAGATTTTTTTACAGCATATCGAGCTTCAGTGACATAGGTAGTTACTGCAAAATCAACTTGCTCCTTTCTTGAAGTGGTATTACTTGTGGATCCACATTCAATATCAATTGTTCCGTTTTGGAGTAGAGGAATTCTATTCTGCGGGGTTACTGTCATGTATGTTATTTTTGCATTCGGATAAAGTCGTTTTAAGACTTTTGCACACAGTTCTACGTGATACCCAGCATATTCACTGCTACCAATCGCATAGGATAAAGGTGCAGAGGATTCTCTCACTCCTACTGTAATTAAATTAGATGATTTAATTTTGGCATCAGTATTAGAAACCTGCGCATAAGCAGTCATTGAAATAAATGCTGTTAGGAAGACTAGTGAAGTAAGCTTTTTCATTTTTTATCCTATTCCCTTTGGTTTATTAAAGCGCTTTCAGACTTTCATCCAAAGCTCTATCTAATATTGTTATGGCCTTATCAATCTCTTGATTTGATACGGTTAATGGAGGAGCAATCCTCCAGACTGATCCACGCTCAGGGCGTCTCCTAATATTCATGCTTAAACCTAACTCAAAGCACTTCTTAGTCGTTAGCTCACCCAATCGATGATGAGCCAATCTAGATTTACGATCCTGCACTAATTCAACCCCTAATAACAATCCTTCCCCTCTAACCTCACCAATACATTCATACTTTTCTTGCAATTGAAGAAGCTGCTTTCTTAAGTAAGCACCACTAACGTTAGCTTTCTCAATTAAGTTCTCATTCTTGATGGTGTCTAAAACTGCCAATCCAACCGTCGCTAGCAAAGGGTCTGATACATGGCTGGTATAGAAAGAAAATCCTTTTTGATGGATATCCTCTTCAATCTCGGGAGTCGTTACTACTGCAGCCAAGGGCAATCCACCCCCCATTGTTTTAGATAGAGTCATGATGTCGGGGATAATTCCGAACAATTCTGAGCCCGTTTTTTTACCAATCCGCCCAAATGCTGTTTGAGCTTCGTCAAAGATTAGCAACATACCGCGGTCATCAGCTGCCTTGCGAAGTGCTTGCATATAGCTTTTAGGGGGTATCAAGACTCCCCCAGCACTGATTACTGGCTCCACAATAATGGCTGCCCCTCTTCCAGTTGAAGCCATATCGAACATCTTTAATCCAATTTCCAAGCTTCTAAGAGCGGACTCCTCAGGAGGAAGTTCTGGAATATAGGGTCTGTACATATTAGGCTCTGGCAGTATAAAAACTCCAGGGGGTGGAATCCCATAGCCCTTTCGATCGCTGGCAAACGAAACTGAGCTTGCAGAACCAGTTACACCGTGCCAAGACCCTCCTACCGCCAGCACCTCATAGCCACCTGTATACATTTTTGCAATACGCAGAGCCACTTCGTTACTTTCAGACCCTGTATTAATAAAGATTGACTTGCTGAGGGAGGGAGGCATCCATTCAGTAGCCACCTTTTCTGCCAGTCTAGCGACATCCTCAGGAATCATGCCGCTAAACATGTGAAATGCTTTTTTTCCTGCCTCGTTAACAGCATTGACTATTGCGGGATGATTATGGCCAATAGTGGCGCACATCTGTCCAGAGGTGAAATCTAATATTTCACGACCAGTATCATCAATAACTATAGTACCTTTAGCGCTTTTAAAAAGGTTCGGGAAAACATCTCCGCCGTATCTCAGCATATATTTTTTTGCTGCGGCGTGTAAGGCATTACTCATTCTTTTTCCTATGCTCTTTAGCAGTGATTTAACTTTGCTTTAAAGATCAGATAATTTTTCTTAGTGAAAGACTAAGTCGATTTACGGGTCTATTGAGAAGCTCTATCTACCTTTGAATATATACCAAAGCTTTTAATGTCTAACTTGATGCAATGCAATATGAGGCTCTACTTTGCTCATTAAATAATTTTCTTTTCCCTTAATTGAGTCAGCTCGCCATTACTTAGGCCAAGCCATTCATTAAATACCCTTCAGTGCCCTCCCCAAGCAAAGGGGTGCTGTCCACCCCCCGCAGTGACATTAAACGACCCATAGAAGACGCTTAGATTTTAAGCATAACAATCTCTATAACTGCATTCAAAACAATAATGACATCCCTTAAAAGAGCAATCAATCACCTCGATTTGGAAAAAGCAATGTCGTTTCTATGTGATAGTAAGCGGCACTACTTATGCGTAGTAATTTTTTATATATAGCAGGGGCCATCAATCAGTGGATGATCTTTAACAAAATCTAAGTTAATTTTCAACCCGATACCAACTCCTTCATAAGGGCTCACAAATCCATCAGCATCGAGTTCATAAGCAAGCTTATTCATCATCTCATCTCTAAAGGGATTCAATGAAGTGACATCCCCTTCAAAATATCCAGGGTTATCAATTGCAGAAAGAAAGTGGATTGTTGTGCCCATATTGATAGCTGTAGCTGATGTATGGGGATTAACAGTTAACTTATTAGCGCTTGCCATAGCTGCGATTCGCACAGATTCTGTTACTCCGCCGGTCTTCGATAGATCGGGCTGCATAAACTGCACATCGCCATCCTCTATGAGAGTTGCAAAATCGTAACGTGTGTAATGATTTTCTCCGGCTGCAAAAGGTACCCTTCCTAAACTGCGGGCCATGCGATATGCCTTACGATCCTGCGGAGGAAAAGGCTCCTCCAACCAGCTTATACCGGCCTCATCAAATGCTGGCATGACTTTACGCACATCTGATAAGGAGTAATTTGTATTAGCATCAACCAATATGTCAATCTCGCTACCCACTACTTTACGAACTGCTTGCACTCTGAGAATATCCTTTTCAGCAGTATCTCCAACCCGCAGTTTTAATGCGCGATAACCAGTTGCCACATGTTCTTGCGCCTCTTGTGCCAATGATGATGGCTCTTGCCAGCCCAAAGCAATTCCACCTGCATAGGCTTTGATCTTCTTTGAGGCGCCACCCAGCATTCGATAGAGGGGTTGCTGCGTGATCTGTGAGGCAATATCCCACAAAGCAATATCAATGCCACTTAAGGCGAGCACTGCTGCAGCTCCTGTTCCATGGCTAGAAATTTGCATCTTATAAACACGGGCCCAAATGCCGTTGATATCCGTCGCGTCCTGATTTAATACCAACTCCCGCATGGTCGTATCGATTAACTTGGCAATGGCACCAGGAGCACGACCATGATGAGCCTCACCCCAACCAATATGCCCATCCTCAGTTTCAATACGTACTAAGACTGAGTCTCGTTTCACGCATTTACCAATTCCCAGTCGAACGGATTTATTTTCAGGAACTGGAAAAGAAATCGGAACGGCTTCTAATTTCACTATACGCATAGGATTATTCATTATGGCTTTCTCACTTAAAGAAATACTTCTGGATTGACGATATTTTCAATACGCACACCATTAAGAATGGCAAGAATTGTCTTTACAGATCCCTCACTCATGCCATGCATACTGCTAGCGGTAATAGAAGCTATATGAGGGGTAAGCAATAAATTTGGGCAATCAAAGACCGCCTCTTCTCCAGATAGAGGTTGCTGATCATGTACATCCATAGCTGCACCAGCAATGCCCCCTGCTTTTAGTGAACTGATGATCGCTTGCGCATCGACCACTGGTCCGCGAGCAATATTAATAAGGATTGCATTTTCTCTCATCATTGAAACTGAAGCTTGGTCGACCAGCCCTCGTGTTTGCTCGTTCAAAGGGCAGCAGACTACTATCACATCAGATTGAGAAAATAACTCTGTTTTTGTAACGGAGTGCACCCCACTTGGCAAGACCTCAGGACGCCTCGTAAGAGCAATCGTCTTCATTTGTAAGCTAGTTGCCACCTTTGCTAATTTGCTGCCTATGGCCCCAAAACCAATAATGCCTAACGTAGTAGTCGCTATCTCAGTTGAGGGGTCTGCCAGTGGGCGAGCTTTTGCCCATCCCTGACTGCGTAACTGTGAATCGATCAAATCTAAGCGACGACGAAAATACAAAATGACAGCCAAGCAATATTCAACTACAGCATTAGTGTTTGAGCCTGGCAGGTTAGCCACTGGAATTTTCCTTCCAGTGGCCGCATCTACAGGAATAAAATCTAAACCTACGCCATGACGCACTACTGCTTTTAATTCCCTGGCCCCATCAAAAATATCTTGAGGCAACTGGCAGCGAACAATTAAGCCGTCACAGTCAGCAATAAGCGCCTTAAGAGTCTCGGGTTTTGTGTCAGGCGCCACCACCACATCACATTCATTTGCTAACGCTTGATGGCACTCCGGATGGATTGGGTTAGTTAATAGAACTTTGAATCTTCTACTCAAGAAATGGCACTCCTTCTTTAATGGGATTAGTTAGCACTCCCAACCCCTCAAGCTCCACACGTACAGTTTGCCCTGGCTTGAGCCATGCAGTTGGCTTATGTACCATCGCAAGCCCAGCAGGCGTCCCTGTTGCAATAATATCGCCAGGCTCCAGCGGCATCTTCTTAGAAATATAGGAAATTAATTCCGCAATTTTGAAAAGCATTGTGCCAGTTGTACCGTCCTGCAAGACCCTTCCGTCTACATCCAACTTAATTTGAATGGTGTAAGGATTTTCTACTTCATCTGCAGTAACTAAAAAGGGCCCGAGAGGGGCGGAAGCTGGCATATTCTTGCCCCGAACAAAGTTTCCGTTATCTTGCTTAATCATGCCGCTACCACTGATGTCGTTATGCGCCATATAACCCGCAACATAATTCATAGCATTATTAGGCTCTATAAATAATGCACGTTTACCCATAACTACTGCTAACTCAGCCTCATAACCTACATTGCCCACATCTGGAGGGATGAGGATTGGATCATTTGGCCCAATGACGGTATTTCCTGATCGAACAAAGATAACAGGCTCATTAGGGTAAGGCATTGAACGCTCATCGAGTGCATCCGTGAAGTTATACGCAGCACCGATAACCCTCCCTGGAATGGGTATTGGGGCACACAATTGCAAGCCATCCAACGCCCTCAGAGCCTCAGGATGAAATTGGTTCTGTGCTAAATATATGGAAATCCTTTTCTGCCAAACTTCTAAACCATCTTGAACAAAGTTTAGAACACTTGATGAGGCCGTTCCTAAAATAACCTGACAACTACTATGGGATAAATCTAGAACCCACTTTCCATCCTGCAGCAAAACCCCTGCACTAGTCTTCCCTTGAGAATCTTTAAAAGTCAAAAATCGCATAAATATGGATCGTTATGAAACGCGATATTTATCTAGAATCTGGCGATTAATTTCAATTCCTAATCCGGGTCCTGTTGGAATTTTTACTTTTCCTCTCTCTTGGACAATGGGCTCAACAGATAAGAGATCTCTAAATGGATTCTCACACTGCTCAAGTTCCAAGAGCGGGGGATTCCCTCTAAAACTTGGCGGCTGATCAGGCAGCGCTGCTAAAAATTGTAATGTTGCTGCTAGGCCAATTGCCGATCCCCATGCGTGAGGTACACATTCAACGCCATGTGCGCTAGCCAGGGTAGCTATCTTTCTGCACTCACTAATACCTCCGGCGGCACAAACATCTGGCTGAATAATATCCATAGCCTTACGTACTACAAGATCGCGAAACCCCCAACGTGTGAACTCATTTTCTCCGCCAGCTACAGCCATATCGAGTGCGCGTGTCACCTCAACATAACCATCGATATCCTCAGGAGAAATGGGCTCTTCAAACCAATCAATATTGAGCCGCTCTAATTCACGCCCAATCCTAATTGCCTGGGGAACAGTGAAGCAATGGTTTGCATCGACCATCAAACGGACATCATCCCCAATCGCTTTTCGTACTGCCTCAACACGTTTAACATCAAGCTTAGGATCTCCCAGCCCAATCTTCATCTTGATCGCTATGAATCCATCACTCTTAAATTCAAGGGCTTCTTCTACCGCCTCCTCAATTAAACGGTCCATATCAATAAAATACAAACCAGTAGCATAAGCAGAAACTTCGCTACGATATGATCCACCAATTAACTTATGGATTGGTTTACCACAGCATTTACCGATGATGTCCCACAGAGCAATATCAATGCCACTAATTGCAGAAATAGCCATACCGCTTGTACCGTAATCCTTAATTCGGTTGTATAGCTCCTCCCATATAACTTCCACATCAAATGGATCCATCCCAATAATACGTGGTGCAAACTGAGTATCGATGAAGCTTTTAGCTACGGCTGACGGACCATAGCACTCTCCCCAACCCACTATGCCATCATCCGTTTCAATCTCAACAATGCAAGAACCACGCGTTTTGTAAATCCAACCCCTGGATGAGGTGAAGGGCTTTGCGACTGGTGCTGAAACTACGTGACAAATAATCTTTTTAATCTTAGACATGAATCTCTTTCATTAACTTTTTCGCCTATTTGGTCTCGGGAACGAATATCTTTTTTCCAACGACTGATAGGGTTTTAGTAACAGCATTGATTTCATTTCCCAATGCCTTGCCAGTTGAATCATCGACTTTCGATCCACCATCCTCTGATGCCTGCTTAAAACGAGGATCCTGAATAGCCTTACTAAAAATCGCAATCAACCTCTCCTGAATGGCCGGCGGAGTTTTGGCGGGTGCGACAAGATACGCCATTTGTAGCAATGGTCCATAAGGAAATACGTCATACCCTTTTTCCTTAAAGGTGGGTACGTTTGGCAAGGTCTTAATTCGCTCATTCGCAAATACGCCAATCGGCCTTACTAGTCCAGCATCAATTTGAGCCTTGCTTTCAGATGGCTTTAACACGGCAGCATCCAGTTGTTTACCAGCCAAGTCAACAACCACCTTCGATCCGCCTGTGTACGGAACAGTAATAATGTCAGTATTAACAACCCTGCCAGACATCACTGCAAAAATATGATTTAAATTATTGCTACCAGGGGTTCCAATAGATATTTTTCCTGGGTTCTTCTTTACTGTATCTAAAAAAGCTTCTAAATTAGCTGGGCCATCTGCGGGAACAAGTAATAGCAACTGATCTGTTGTCACACGTGCAATAGGTGCAAATTGATCATTTCTCAATGGCGTTAAATTCTGAGCGATCATTGATAAAGTTGAGCTTGTACCCATTCCAATGGTGTATCCATCTGGCTCAGCCGTGGCAGCCTTTGTCATCCCAATTGCACCAGTTGCCCCAGGAACGTTGTCCACGAGCACGTTTATTCCCTGCTCAGACAAGATCCGCGAAATCAGTCTGGCAGAAATATCATTCGAGCCGCCAACGTTCCATGGAACTATCAAACGAATTTCTTTCGTCGGGAAGTCTGCGGCATAACCTGTACTCAATAGAGTGCTGCCAATGAGTAAAGCTAGCACCAGCTTGACTGCCTTTTTGTATTGAACTAATTGCATGTCTCCTCCTATTGCACTATTTCTATGAATGTTATAACAAACAACATTATCATAACAAAAGATTTAGTAGTCTGACTAAATAACTTTAAAATATTCGAAACCGAAGAATCTTAAATTTGATTTAGAAGACTGCAAATATCTGATCGAGCACTATCAATATCCGCCCTAATTGCTTCGGCAGCGCCGACAGGATTGCCTTGCTTGAGTGCAATCAAGGTGGCAACATGATATTTATGACGCTTCATTCCTGGAACGTACTCGGGAAGGGCTAAGGTAAGAGTTGGGCCGCAGCGTAACCAGGCGCTTTCAATCGTTTGCAAAATAATTGGTAGCTTGGATAGTCGATATATACCAAAGTGAAATTGATAATGCGCCTCAAGATAGTCATCAACTTGACCATCAGCAACAAACTGCTTCATATTCGCTAGAGAGTTAGCAACAACCAATAAGTCTTTTTTTGAGGCTAGTTTTGCAGCAGTTGCAGCGGCAATGGGCTCAAGAGTACCCCTAATAATCATCAACTGATCAAATTGCTTGGCACTCAAAAGAGGAACAATCGCGCCGCCGCCCTGCCCCACACCACCACGATCCAAAACATTTTCTGCAATTAAGCGATTGACCGCATCCCTGACTGGAGTAAGACTAATCCCTAAATCATCAGCAACTTTTCGCAGAACAATCCTCTCGCCCGGTACAAAACGTCCAGCCAGCAACGCTGTCCTTAGGGAGTGATAAGCCCTGTCCCACAAAGTATTGCGGTCAATCGACTTGAGTTTTGAATGAATACTAGACATCGTTAATGATCTTTGCTTTATTTTTAACTGAATAATAACTTTATAAAAATAAATCACAACCGTTACCTCAACTAACTCCTATAAAGATCAAACCAACCCTTTTGGCAAGGCTTTTCTAGGTGAAGTTCTTAGGGCTTTAGGCGCATAACCTATTAGTAAACTGTGTAATGGAGCAAAACAGCGCCATAGGTACTACTTCCGATTGTTTTTCTTGAATTACTTACCGTTAAAAATTGGACGTCTCTTCTCAAAATGTGCCAACAATCCCTCGCTGTAATCCTCTGTAGACTCTAAAGGACGTCGCATAACTTGGTCTACTTTTACCGCCTCCTCAAAAGGAAGGTCTGCACCATCATTGATAGATTTTTTTATCGCCGCTAAACCCAGGGGGCTAGTCGTCTCAATTCCACTGACCAATTCATTTACTTTCATCATTAGCTCATCTTTAGCAATAACTGCGTTAATGATGCCTAAGTCAAATGCCTCTTGAGCGTCAATTCTCTTGGCCGTAAAAAATAATTCTTTTGCTTTTGCTTGTCCAATAATCCTAGGTAACATGACAGCCCCCCCGCCCCCTGGATAGGCGCCCAAAGTCATCTCTGGCCAGCCAAACTTAGATTCAGGGGTCGCTATACGTAAGTCACAATAAAGAGCTAATTCAAAACCACCACCTAAGCACCATCCATCTACAGCGGCAATAATAGGCAAAGGTGAGTTTCTTATAGCCTCATTCAAATGAAACAATGCTCGACTTTGTTCCCATTTTTCGTCAGCACTCAGATTGCGGCGCTCTTTCAAATCGGTGCCTGCACAAAATGCCTTTCCACCTGCTCCGCAAATAATAATTGCACGAATATTCTTATTTTTTTCTGCATTCGATACAGCAATTAAGAGCGATTTAGCCAATGAACTCGACATAGCATTCATTGCCTCTGGCCGATTCATCTCTAAGACTAGTGCACTACCGACAGTGGATTCTAAAAGAACAGTCATTTCAATACTTTCAAATTATCCAATATGAACTCTTATATTGGTTGCAACTGCAACTAACTCACCATGTTGATTATTACAGGTTACCTCTGAAATAATCTTTTTCTTTACCTTATCAATTGAGCTAACTTTATAAACGGTCGTAATCGTATCGCCAAAACGCACCGGTTTTAAAAAACGAACGCGGTCATAGCCTTGGGAAACGGTCCGTCCAAGATACATGCGAGCTGAAGCTGCAGACATAAAACCCAGCATTAAAGTGCCGTGAGCAACGCGCTCACCATAAGCTCCTTTTGACATAAATTCAGCATCTACATGATTCGGAGAAAAATCACCCGTAATCCCTGCATACAAATAAACATCAGACTCGGTAACTGTTTTGGTAAAAACAGAACTCATTCCAATCTCAGCCCGACAAAAAGGATCTTCATCTTCAGTAATGACTATTTTCTGCTCTGACATAAGCTCCTTTATTTAAAATATAAAATCAATTTAACCCAAAATATTCTTTTCACGAAGCTTCTCGATTTCATCTTTCCCGTAATTTAACCAAGAAGTCAAAACTTGATTAGTATGCTCACCTAATAGAGGGGGTGCGATCCAGCCCTCAGAAGATTCAAAAGCAGAGTATTTGACAGCAGGTCCAATAGTTGGAATTTTTCCATAAGTTGGATGTTCTAGATTGCCCAACATTTTTCTATGTATAACTTGTGGGTTTTCAAATACTTCCTGAATATTATTTACTGGTGCACAAGGGACTCCTCCTTGCTCCAATTTCAACAAAAGATCTTGAGTCTTGTATTGCTTGGCTAGCTTATCAAGAATCAGATATAAAGCTTCACGATTTTCAGTTCGTCCAGAGAGAGTTGAAAATCTTATGTCGGCGATTAAATCACTTCTACCGATTGCATGCATGAATTTTTCGAAGAGATTTTGAATCGCAGCGCCAATCACAAGCCACCCATCCGCTGTCTCGAACGCCTTATAGGGAACGGCTTGCGGATGCTCGGATCCCCATTTGTTCGCAAGGTTGCCAAACATCAGGTAATCAAGACCTACATTTGCCAAGAAGGCAACCTCCCCTTCCAATAAGCTTGTTTCAACTTTCTGACCCTGACCAGTATTGCTCCGCTGGAATAGTGCAGCAAGGATGGCTGATTGAGTATTCATACCAGCAATAATGTCAAAGGCTGATGTTCCAAGCTTCACTGGAGGGCCGCCTCGCTCACCAGTAATACTCATATATCCACCAACCGCCTGAATAGTGAGATCAAACGCACCTTTTTCACTTTCCGGGCCATCGGCACCATAACCAGAAAGAGAGGCATAAATCAGTCTAGGATTCTTCTTGCACAATGATTCGTAATCCAAACCCAACTGCCGCATCACTTCTGGACGAAAATTCTCTACGATGATGTCGGCTTTATCGGCCAATTTTTGAGCAAGGACCTTGCCTTCAGCAGAGCGCATATCTAATACACAAGAATACTTATTCCTATTTGTAGCGTAAAAGGTAACCCCACTATCATGAAAAAATGGAGGTCCTTGGGTGCGAATCGGATCACCTTCTTTGGGACTTTCAATTTTGATAACTTCTGCGCCAAGATCACCCAAAAGCATGGTGCAGTAAGGACCAGCCAGCATTCTCGTAAAATCGAGGACTTTAATTCCACTAAGTGGCTTATTGTTCATTATTCTAGTGTCGCCTAATATTTATATCAAATTATGCAATTGGGACTTTTTTAGAAGTCAACTGCTGATCAGCATTCATCATAAAGCCAATATGATGTAACCAATTGATATCGTCAATGACTGGATAATCGCTACGATGATGCGCTCCACGACTTTCAGTCCTAATGAGAGCTGAATCAATAATTACTTTTGCCGTCAATAACATATGCTCCGCTTCAAATACATGGATGGCTTGTGATAAATTTTGGGCCTGAACCCCATTCTTTAAAAGGTCATTAAGCGTTTTTAACTTATTTTGCCCTTTTTTCAATCCAACCTCATTTCGGATGAGTCCTGCCGAAGAAAGCATGGTGTCACACAATGATCTTTTTATCTCATTAGCGGTAATATCACTTTTTTTATTGGATATAGATTTAATTTTCTCTAAAGAATTTTGATGAATAGCGCTCCAATTCCGCTTATTGCTATTTTGCTTGAAGCTAGCTGCTGAGCGTCCAGCAATTCCGCCAGATACGATCACATCACTCGCTCCGTTGCCAGCTAATCGACTGGCGCCGTGCACCCCCCCACTAGCCTCTCCAGCGGCAAAAAAACCTGGAATACCAGTCCAATAACTTTCATCAACTCTAATGCCGCCCATATGACTGTGGGCTGCCGGTCTAATTCTCGGCAGCTCATTTAATGGCTCGATTCCAGAATGACGTAATCGCTTGCAATGATTAACGTAAGTTTCTAACTTATCTGGCAAAACTTTTGTAGTATCAAATAAAATCGTACCATCTGGAAATCCTCTGCCCTCATCAATTTCTTTCTGAATGCAAAGTGCCATTTTTGCTTTTTCAATTTGTAGCTCGCCATGAATTGGGTTATAGCGGTACATAAAGCGTTCGCCTAAACTATTTAGAAGATGAGCTCCATCACCAAGCATTGCTGTTGGCATCTCCATGCCCTTGGCACCCTCGGGATAAACGACTACTGTTGGCTCAAACTGAACAAATTCCATATCAATCAACGTGGCACCCGCTTCTATGGCCAGGGCATATGAATCAGATGAAACATCTGCAGGATAAGTGCTATCTGCATAAATAGCTCCAATCCCTCCCATTGCCATGACTACTGATTGAGCATGAATAGCCAAAAGTTCACCAGTATGTTTTTTAGCCAGCAAGGCTCCAACAACCTCCCCATCATCTTTTAGCAAGCTAATTACCTTCCAGCCTGCATATTGAATTACACCTATATCACTACAGTGCGTCTTCAATGCATTCAGAGCAACCTGCCCAATGCCTTGTGGATGGTATACAGATCGCGCATAGCTGTTTCCAGACAAATGGCGCTGCGCAAACTGATCCCCATTTCTTGCAAATGGAACACCAATTGACACGAGCTCAGCCAATGCACTTTCGGCGCCATTGGCTAAAACACTAACAAGGTGACGATCATTAAGCTGATATCCACCTTTGACCATATCATCAAAATAAGCCTGCGAAGAATCGGCTGAATTAGCGTGGCCAATTGGGACATTAAAGCCGATGATGTATTGCGATGCCCCATGCGCCTGAAACGCCATGGCAACCTTGGATCCCGCAGCGCGAGCTGCTGCTGCCGCACGATAACCTGCAAGACCAGCACCCAATACCAATACCTCAGTCGTAGCTTCCTGAATAGTGAGTGGATTCATTTTCTGGCGTAAAAAGATGAATATTGAATCGGGAAATCATTCACTCTTGATATTTGCATCCCTGATTACCCCAAGCCACTTTGTTGATTCGGACTGAAGTATGGCCTGAAATGCCTCTGGTGTGCCACTTCTAGGATCAGTACCCTGTGCATTTAATTTTTTAATCAACTCTGGCGATTTAACCATTTTATTAAATGCACTATTTAATTTCATAATGACGTCATCTGGCGTTCCTGCCGGCGCAACAAAACCAAACTGCCCAATAATTTCAAA
>CANCQD010000051.1 GCA_947380285.1 Burkholderiaceae bacterium
CAAAGGTCTTCTCGCGGAAGCTATGAATGTAGGGCGCAACATCGCGCAACCACCCTACGAAAGGGAAGTTGGAGGTCGTTTCTTCGGCCATTAAGGCCTGGTTCGGTGCATTTGTTGGCATAGTGAGAAAATTATAGGGTGCAAGAGCCCATAAACCAACAAAAACCCAAAGCAATGCCACAGCCTGTGCCTGCTTCCAACACCTCACGTAAGCTAGAAATTCGCTTTCCAGAGGAATTGCCGGTCTCTGGTCAGCGTCAGCTGATCAAGGATGCCCTGCAGAGCCACCAGGTGGTGATTGTGTGCGGTGAGACTGGTTCGGGCAAGACCACCCAGCTTCCGAAGATCTGTTTGGATCTGGGGCGAGGGACGATTAATGGCGGCAAGCTCATTGGCCATACTCAACCACGCCGGATTGCAGCCACCGCTACGGCCAAGCGCATCGCCCAGGAGCTAGGTTCGCCCATTGGCCAAGATGTGGGCTATCAAGTTCGCTTTGCTGATAAGACTAGCCATACCGCTTCTATCAAATTGATGACCGACGGCATCTTACTAGCAGAGACTCAGCGAGACCCTCAGTTACGTGCTTATGACACGCTCATCATTGACGAAGCGCATGAACGTAGTCTAAACATTGATTTCTTATTGGGTTATCTGAGGCAGCTACTCCCAAAGCGACCAGATCTCAAGCTGATCATTACCTCGGCAACCATCGATGCCCAGCGTTTTGCCGAACACTTTGCCATTAATGGCAAGGTGGCACCCGTTATCGAAGTCAGCGGTAGATTGTTTCCGGTAGAGCAACGTTATGCACCACTGGAGCCGGATGCCAAGCCAGATGGCAAAAAAGAATCCAAAACCGCCAAGGAAATCCCGGATGCGGTGACAGAGGAGATCGCCAGTTTATGGCGAGAAGGAGCGGCAGGCGCAGGAGACGTATTGGTCTTCTTACCAGGCGAGCGTGAGATACGCGATTGCGCAGAAGCCTTACGTAAAGATCATGTCTTGCAGCAACGCTTTCATCCAGAGATTCTGAGTTTATTTGCTCGTCAATCCGTCGCTGAGCAAGAGAGGGTCTTTAGCCCAGGCAATGGGCGACGGATTATTCTGACAACCAACGTTGCAGAGACCTCGTTAACAGTACCGAACATTCGGTATGTGATCGATAGTGGTCTAGCGAGAGTCAAACGCTACTCCTATCGCAATAAGGTAGAGCAGCTACAAATTGAGCCCATCTCGCAAGCTGCTGCCAATCAAAGAGCAGGGCGTTGCGGTCGTGTATCCGATGGAATCTGCGTGCGTTTATATGGCGAGCAAGATTATCTAGGGCGGCCTAAATTTACTGATCCAGAGATATTGCGTAGCTCGTTAGCTGCAGTGCTCTTGCGCATGAGCTCCTTACGCTTACCCAAGATCCAGCATTTCCCCTTTATTGATAAACCCTTGGGTAGAGCAATTGCTGATGGCGTGCAGCTTTTGGATGAATTAGGCGCAATTGAATTCGATGAATCAGAGCCTGCAGATGGTAAGGATATTAATAACAGCTTCAAGCTCACGGCTATTGGCAAACAATTAGCAGACTTACCGCTTGACCCGCGCATTGGCAGAATGCTCTTAGCTGCTAAAGAGCAGAATGCCCTAAAGGAAGTCACCATCATCGCATCTGCTTTGGCAACTCAAGATCCGCGTGATCGCCCTATGGATCAGGCTGCAGCAGCAGATCAAGCTCATCTACAGTTTGCTGATGAGCGCTCTGAGTTTCTGAGTTTCGTCAAACTCTGGAATTGGTATCAAGATGCTCTAAAACACAAACATAGCAATCGACAGCTTGAGAATCTGTGTAAAAGCAAATTTCTGTCACCACGTCGCTTACGTGAGTGGCGCGATGTTCATGGTCAACTGCACACCATGCTGGGCGAGAAGGGTTGGAAAGAAAATGCTTTGGCCGCAACATATGAGCAGGTACACCTATCTTTATTAACAGGCCTACTCGGATATGTCGCCAAAAAAGAAGAGGATGAAAAATCCCAAGATCGCAATAGCAAAACAGGCGGTTACATTGGGGCGCGTGGCATTCGTCCATTTATCTGGCCTGGTTCGACCATCGGCAAAAAGGCAGGCGCTTGGATTTTGGCTGGCGAACTGCAAGAAACCAATCGCATGTACGCCAGAACGATTGCTAAGATCGAGCCGCAATGGGTAGAGCGTGTTGCTGCGCATCGCCTGATCAAATCCTTGAGTGATCCATTCTGGGATAACCGCCAGGGCGAAGTCATGGCCTTTGAACGGGGTACTTTATATGGCTTACCAATCTATCATGGGCGCCGCGTTCGCTACGAGCCACATAACCCTGAAGAGACAAGAGAGTTATTTATTCAACAAGCTTTGGTGCAAGAGGAAATGTTTGGGCGCATGGACACACCCGCCTTGCAGCGCGAAACAGAAGCCGATGCCAAAAAGAAATACCCCAATGTGTTTGGATTCTTCTGGCATAACCGCCGACTGATTAAAGAGATTGAGGCTCTAGAGCATCGTTCGCGCCGTCCAGATGTATTGGTCGATGATGATTTGCTGTTTGCTTTTTATAACTCTCGTGTGCCCAAAGAGGTGCGCAGTCGAGAAAGCCTCAAGGCATGGTTAAGCAAAGATAAAAGCAGAGATAAAAATAAAGATGAAAACAATGAGCAAGACTTGGATGGACAGCTCCGCTTAGAAAAAGCCGACTTGATGCGCCATGAGGCAGCTGGTATTACCGTAGATCGCTATCCGAAAACCATGTTGGTCGGCGGCGCACAGCTCAGTCTGACCTATCACTTTGAGCCTGGCAGCCCAAAGGATGGGGTAACTCTAGTTGTTCCTTTGACTCAACTTAATCAAGTGGATGGTCGTCGTTGTGAATGGCTGGTTCCCGGGATGTGTGAGGAGAAGGTACTCCTTCTCCTGAAATCCTTGCCGCAAAAACTCAGACGCCATTGCGTACCGTTGCCAGACTATGCAAAGTCCTTCCTAGAGCGAAAGTTAGAAGAGAAGCAATTTGGAACGGGCGACTTCTTAGACAGTCTAATTAGTGATATTCGTAAAGAACGTGGTTTAGAAATTAAACGCACAGACTTTAGGCCTGAGGCCTTGCCGTTGCACTCCTCGATGAACTTCCGCTTGATTGATGAGCATGGGCGGCAACTTGAAGTAGAGCGTAACTTGGCTCGCTTACGTTCTGAGTATGGACAGACTGCCCGCAGTGCTTTCCAAGCAATTGCTCAAGAGACAGCCCAGGTCGAGTTAGGAGTCGAGCCACCGGTTGGGGAAAGATCCCAAGCGAATACAAAGGTCGCTGATGCCACTCGCAAAGCCGAGCAGGGCGGTTATCGCACTTGGGAGTTCGGAGAGTTACCAGAAACCTTGGAGATTCAAAAAGGGAATAAGACCCTATTTGGTTATCCCGCATTAGTAGATCGCGTTGACTACTGTGATCTTGAGGTCTTTGATGATTTGGAAGAGGCGCGTAAACAACACGCTCTAGGATTGCGGCGCTTATTTGCTCTGAGTAATAAAGATACGATTAAGGCATTGCAAAAGCAGCTGCCTGGTATTCGTGAGTTGGGTTTGTTATTTATCAATGTAGGATCGGTAGAGGGTCTAATAGAGCAGATTCTCAATATCGCTCTTGAGCGTGCATTTATGACCGAGCCGCTTCCAGCCAATGCAGAGCAATTTGCAGAGCGTCTTCAGGCAGGTAAGCCACGGTTAGCGCTGATTGCCCAAGAGATTTCGCGTCACGCATTAAATGCGTTGCAAGCCCATGCTGATTTGCAGAAAAAAGTGGCCAGTGCAAAAGCTGCTTCACCGACTGCCTATGCTGATATTCAGACGCAAATGCAGGGGCTCATATTTCCAAAATTTGTTGCTGATATACCGTATACCCAATTAGTACACGTACCTCGTTACTTAAAAGCAATTGCAATGCGGATCGATAAATTACGTTCTAACCCCAGTCGTGACGCCCAACTCCAAAAGGATTGGGAATCCGTTGCCCGACCCTGGCAAAAGCTGATGCAGGGCAATAAGGGGGCCGCTTCGTATGCAATGGCCGAAGATCAAGCTTTAGTGGATTTCCGCTGGCAGTTGGAAGAGTTGAGGGTAGCTTTATATGCTCAGGAGTTGAAAACACCGACCCCGATGTCCTTAAAGCGCCTCGAAAAGGTTTTAGCAAGCTTGCGCTAAGTCAAATCCGTACCGATATCCATTAGATTTGGAGGCCTATTAAACCCTCCCAATTGCTTACAATGGAGGTATGTATACATTTATCAAGATTAGAGGTTTTCGCATTCTTGCGACCTCCACATTGTTGGCTCTTCTTGCGGTCAATCAAAATGCTTTTGCTCAAGCTGCCAATACCGTATCGTCAGCATCTACTGCCAATCAACCAAAGTTAGCTGTCATCCTAAACTCTGGAGAAGCTTCTGTCAGTCTGATTGATATGAATACACGTCAAGTCATCAAAACAATTCCAGTTGGCAAAGAGCCTCACCATTTGATGTTGACCCCAGATCAAAAGACTTTACTGATTGCAAATGCAGCTGGTAACGATGTAGCCTTGATGAATCCAACGACTGGTGAGTTGACCGGTAAGATTCCCAACATTATTGACCCCTACCAAATTGGTTACTCGCCAAACCACAAATGGTTTGTAGCAAACGGCAATCGTTTGGATCGTGTGGACATTTATGCGGCCAATAGTGCAGACTTGAAATTAGCTAAGACTGTGAAATTGGCTAAGACACCAAGTCATATTGCTTTTACATCTGATAGCAAAATTGCATTTATTACTTTGCAAGACTCTAATGAGCTTGCTGCAATTGATCTGGAAACTCAAAATGTATTGTGGACTATGCCCACAGGAAAAGTTCCTGCTGGTTTGTGGATGACGCCTGGAGACCAATATCTCTTAGTTGGCATTACTGGCGACGACTACGTTCAGGTGATTGATTGGAAAACACGTAAGGAAATAAAGCGTATTCCCACAGGCAAGGGCGCTCATAATTTCCGTCCTTTGGGTGATAAAAAGCACGTATTCGTGAGTAACCGTATTGGCTCCACAATCAGCCTGCTCAATATGCAAACCCTGGAGAAGGTTGGTGATGTTACTGGACTGCCGGCTGGTCCTGACGACATGGAAATTACCCCGGATGGTAAAACACTTTGGGTCACTTTTCGCTTCTCGAAAAAGGTGGGGGTGATCGACATCCCAACTATGAAGTTGGTAACAGTCATTCCGGTTGGTAAATCTCCGCATGGTGTGTTCTTTACTCCAAGGGCTGGATGGGAGTAACAGTCACAATGAAGCGCATCAGTCATAAGGCATTGATCCGTACTGCAGCCGCGCTTATGCTCGGCTGTTTTTCATTGGGTGCTATTGCTCAGGCTCCCGAGTGCGGCAAAAAGGTTTACCTCACTTTTGATACAGGCAATATGTCTGTAGCAGAAAAGGTTGCCGAGATTCTCAAGCGACAGAACGTAAAAGCGACTTTCTTCTTGGCAAATGAGAAAACATTCCGCGGCGACTTTTCTTTAGATGATTCTTGGAAGACTTATTGGCAAGAGCGCGTTAAAGAAGGTCATCACTTTGGCAGCCATACCTACGACCATACCTATTTCGTAAAAGACGGCCCTAAAGGCGAAGTGTTTGAGAAGCCTCAATTTGGTCCAAAAGCAGGCATGATGATTCTGTATAACGAAGCGGCGATGTGCAAAGAGATTCGCCGAGTTGATCAGCGGTTTCAGGAGTTGACTGATCACCCGCTACAAAAGATTTGGCGTGCTCCTGGCGGCAAAACTTCACCGACCTTAATCCGGATGGGCGATATGTGCGGTTATCAGCATATTGGCTGGGCTCCCGCTGGCTTCTTGGGTGATGAGCTGAACTCGGACAAGCATCCCAATAGCAGTCTGTTAGATAAAGCGAGTCGTAATATTGCCGACGGGGATATCACCATGGCTCACTTGGGTATTTGGTCTAGAAAAGACCCTTGGGCGCCTGCCGTTTTGGAGCAGCTCATTGTGAATCTAAAGGGTCGCGGGTTCTGCTTTGGCCTGCTCCCCAAAAATTCTGTAAATCCGTCAAAATAAGATATGGACTTAAGTGCATTCACCTCATTGATTTCAAACGCTTACGCAAGCGTGCAGGAATTCATTTTCTCCAATGTGGTGGGTCCGATTCTGTATCAATTGGATTTAATGGCTTGGGCCGAGGATGTATTTGATGGAGTTGATTGGTTCTTATTTGGCTGCATTCAAATTTTCTTAATTATTGTTGTATTAAGAACGTGGGAGCGCTTAGCTCCTGCGGAACAGCAAGAACGCTTTGCAAAAACGAGTAGGGCAGATGTTTTCTATACCCTGTTTCATCGCCTAGGCATTTTCCACGGACTCATCTTCATTGCCTTATCCGGATTCTTCTTTGAGATCGATTCAATCTTGCACGACTTTCGTTTCGACCGTTTAAACGTTGAGTCGTGGTGGCCTGGGGTGAGTTCAATCCCAGTAATTAGCTTCTTGATTTACTTAGTGCTTTTGGACTTTGTTGACTACCTATATCACCGCGCCTCGCATGTATTTAACTGGTGGTGGCAGCTACACTCTTTGCATCACAGTCAAACTGTTATGACGGCATGGTCAGATAATCGCAACCACATACTCGATGACATCATGCGCGCCACCTTTATGGCGTTCTTTGCGTTGTTGTTTGGCGTGTCTCCCGGTCAATTCATCATGTTGATAGCGCTGAGCCAATTTATTCAAAGTTGGCAGCATGCCAATATCAAAGTGCACCTTGGGTCTGCTAAATATCTGCTGATCTCTCCAATGTTTCATCGTATGCACCATGCGGTAGGCTACGGCCATGAGGCCAAGGGTAAGCCTGGAGTCTTAGGCGGCTGTAATTTTGGCATTTTGTTCCCATGGTGGGATATGGTTTTCAGAACCGCCGTATTTCCTAAAGAGGTCTATCCTACGGGGGTGAGGAATTTAACGGTATCGCACAATATCCTCACGCAGCAATGGCAAGGTCTGGTACGCGCCGTTAAGGAATTCAAGCCTAAGTAGATTGCAGATCTGCAGGCAATAGGAGTTGTATGGTCGGATTACCGCAAGTATTTAAATCATTTGGAATGGCCTTGGTTGGGACCATGCATCCTCGGATGCTATGGCTAAGCTTAAGGCCATTTTTGATCGTGTCAGTGTTATGGGGTGTTCTGATTTGGCTGGCTTGGACTCCAGCGCTTGAGACCTTAAGCACCTTTCTAACAACATCTATCTTCACTAGTTGGATACAAGAAGGCCTTGTATGGGCCGGCTTTGAAAATGCTAGGGCATGGATTGCACCGCTATTTTTTGTGATGCTGATTATTCCTTTGATCACAATCAGTTTGCTGATATTCATCGCCTTTTCAACAGTGCCTGCGATTGTAAAAATCGCCTGCAGACAATCCCCATTCCAAGAACTGGAATGTAAACGCGGTGGCGGCTTCTTTGGTAGCTTGGTTTATACCTTGTGGTCAGCGCTAATTTGTTTGGCTTTAGTCATGTTGACCTTACCCGTCTGGTGGGTCCCACCATTAGTAGCAGTATTGCCTCCACTCCTCTGGGGCTGGTTAACAATGCGACTCATGTCATACGATGTCCTTGCAAAACATGCCAGCTCAGAAGAGCGGGATCTTTTACTTGAAAAATACCGCTGGCCTTTGCTCTGTATGGGCATTGCATCGGGGATGTTGGGTGCGGTGCCTACTTTCTTTTGGGCCACGTCCGCCTTGGCATTGGTTTTATTCCCGATCGTGAGCTTTATAGCGCTCTGGATTTATTCTTTGATCTTTGTGTTTGCTGCTTTATGGTTCAGCTATTTCTTGTTAGATGCTCTCAAGCAACTGAGAGAGGACGAGTTGGACAAAGCGCTTACTGTGCAATCGCGTGTTGTTGATATGGCGCTTCCGAATCAGAATTAATACGATGGTCAATAAAATGAATGATGAAATGAAAAAAGTTGAAATTGATAAAGCAGTAGCAGTACCAACTGCAACCAGACGCTTTGGTTTGATTGTGATTGGTGATGAGATCTTGTCAGGTCGTCGTCAAGACAAGCACATGAGCAAGCTGATTGAGTTACTCAATGAGCGTGGACTGAGTCTGGCTTGGGCTAAATATGTTGCTGATGATCCTGAGCAAATTACCGCTACCTTAAAAGCCAGTTTTGTGAGTGGCGATGTGGTGTTTAGTACCGGCGGTATTGGTGCAACACCAGATGATCACACTCGTCAATGCGCGGCACTTGCATTGGGTACTAAAACGCAATTACACCCAACAGCGCAAGAACTCATTGCCGGTCGTATTCAGTCAACGGCAGAGGGCGACCCCATTAAGGCGGATTTAAATACTCCCGAAAATCAACATCGTTTTAAGATGGGTGAGTTTCCGCTTGGCAGTGAAATCATCCCCAATCCCTACAACCAAATTCCTGGCTTTCGAATTCAAGAGCATCACTTTGTCCCAGGTTTTCCGGTAATGGCGGCGCCGATGATGGCTTGGTGTTTGGATACTCATTACAAGGACTTATTTCATCAAGAGAACTGGGCTGAGCAGAGTTTCATCGTGCCCAAAGGCATTGAATCGTCTTTGACTCCTCTCATGGAGCGTATTGAAGCCAGTTTTCCTGGGGTGAAGGTCTTTAGTCTCCCATCGGTAGGGGATGCCTCAAAGGGTGGCGTGTATGCCCAGCGCCATATTGAATTGGGCATCAAGGGTAATGCCAACCTGTTAGAAAGCGCTTGGATTGCCTTAAGAGCAGGCACCCAAGAGCTGGGTTACGAAATCCACGATATCAGCTGAACCTAATTGCACTAAAAAGGTGCAAATAAGGGTATTTGAGCTTGGATGAGGGGTATTTGGGCACTTAAACAGTGCAATAATGAGAGTTCCCATTTGTTTGCTTCAGTAAATTACATACATCCATTAGGCATGTTTGATGCCTGGAATAAACAAGGGTGTATGCCTTAAGTTTTGATTCCGAATTTAGTTAATAGAGGAGATTTGCATGACGAAGACCGTCGCTGATGTGATGAAGTTAGTTAAAGAGAAAGAATGTACTTTCGTTGATTTCCGCTTTGTGGATACAAAGGGTAAAGAGCAGCACACGACAGTTCCTATCTCTGCATTTGACGAAGACAAGTTTGAGAGTGGTCATGCATTTGACGGATCCTCTATCGCCGGTTGGAAGGGTATCGAAGCATCTGACATGTTGCTCAGACCAGATCCAACAGCTGCTTACATCGATCCGTTCTATGAAGAGCCAACTTTGGTTCTGACATGTGACGTTATCGAGCCAGCCGATGGCAAAGGTTATGACCGTGACCCACGTTCTATCGCTAAGCGCGCTGAAGCGTACTTGAAGAGCACAGGCTTGGGCGACACAGCTTACTTTGGCCCAGAACCAGAATTCTTTATTTTTGATGGCGTTCGTTGGGGTGCTGACATGCAGGGTTGCTTCGTGAAGATTGATTCCGAAGAGGCTCCATGGTCTTCATCTAAAGAGATCGAAGGCGGTAACACTGGCCACCGTCCAGGTAAAAAAGGCGGTTACTTCCCAGTTGCCCCAGTAGATACATTCCAGGATATGCGTTCTGAAATGTGTTTGATTCTCGAATCATTGGGTATTCCAGTTGAAGTTCATCACCATGAAGTTGCTGGTCAAGGCCAAAACGAATTGGGTACTAAGTTCAGCACATTAGTACAGCGCGCTGACTGGACTATCTGGCAGAAATATGTTGTTCAAAACGTAGCTCACGCTTACGGTAAGACAGCAACATTTATGCCTAAGCCAGTAGTTGGCGACAACGGTTCTGGTATGCACGTTCACCAATCCATTTGGAAGAACGGCGAGAACTTGTTTGCTGGTAACGGCTATGCAGGTTTGTCAGAATTCGCATTGTTCTACATTGGCGGCATCATCAAGCATGCCAAAGCATTGAATGCGATTACTAATCCAGGCACAAACTCATACAAGCGTTTGGTTCCAGGCTTTGAGGCTCCGGTGAAGTTGGCTTACTCAGCACGTAACCGTTCCGCTTCGATTCGTATTCCACACGTTCCAAATCCTAAGGGTCGTCGTATTGAAACTCGCTTCCCTGATCCATTGGCGAACCCATACCTCTGCTTCTCAGCATTGATGATGGCTGGTTTAGATGGTGTTCAGAACAAGATTCATCCAGGCGAAGCTGCTGACAAGAACTTGTATGACTTGCCACCAGAAGAAGATGCAAAGATCCCAACCGTTTGCGCAAGCTTGGAAGAGGCATTGGATGCATTGAAGAAAGATCACGAGTTCTTGACTCGCGGTGGTGTATTCACTGAATCCATGATTGATGCATATATCAATTTGAAGATGGAAGATGTCACACGTTTCCGTATGACTACTCATCCAATCGAATTTGATATGTACTACTCCCTGTAAGCGAAGGAGAGAACTTGAGCGCAGGTCTGTTGCGCAATTCGTTCAAGGGAGCAGCTTCGGCTGCTCCTTTTTTTCCGACATTGCTTGATCAGATGCCCAATGCCATCGTGGTATTTGCGGCAGAGAACCAACAATTGGTATACGTGAACCCGGCTGCTGAGTCAGCTTTGGACCTCTCGCGTAAATCACTTGAGGGGCAATCTGTGCACAATTTATTTGGTGATAACGAAGCATTAAATGACATGATTTCTGAGGTGAAGCAGGGGCATGTCCTCGCCCAACGTCAAGAAATAATCTTACATTCTTTACCAGGCAGTATTCATCAGGACTCTATTCCTGCGCATGTTGTGATAGCCGCGTTAGAAGATCCTGATCTCATCATGATGGAGTGGTTTCCGATTGATCAGCAACTGCGTAGTGAGCGTGATGAACGCGTCACACAGCAAGTAGAGGCCAATAAACAGTTGATGCGTAACTTAGCGCATGAGATTAAAAATCCATTGGGCGGTATTCGTGGGGCAGCTCAGCTACTGGAATTTGAGTTACCAGATAAGGGCTTGTGTGAATACACCCAAGTCATTATTAAAGAATCTGACCGCCTCCAGACTTTAGTTGATCGCCTCTTGGCGCCCCATCGTAAGGCGCACCTAATGGAATCATTCAATGTGCATGAAGCATTGGAGCGTGTTCGTAGTCTAGTCTTGGCAGAGTTTCCAAAAGGCCTGCGCATTATTCGCAATTACGATACTAGTCTGCCAGATGTATTGGGAGATCGTGAGCAGTTGATTCAAGCAACCTTAAATATTGTTCATAACGCAGCACAAGCACTTTCAGAAGAGATTCGTTGTGGTGTTGCGCAAATTGAGTTAAAGACCCGTGTAGCGCGTTCAGTCACGATTGCAAAGCATCGCTATAAGCTAGCGATGGATCTGCATGTAATTGATAACGGCCCGGGCATTCCAGAAGAAATTATTGAGCGTATCTTCTTCCCATTAGTTTCAGGTAGAGAAGGGGGTAGTGGTCTTGGCTTAACCTTAGCTCAAACCTTTGTTCAGCAGCATCAGGGATTTATTGCTTGCAATAGTCGTCCTGGACGTACCGATTTTCATATTCAAATTCCATACCGTAGGCAGGAGAAAATATCATGAAACCAATTTGGATCGTTGACGATGATCAATCTATTCGTTGGGTCTTAGAAAAAGCCTTAGCGCGCGAGAATATTCCGCATAAGAGTTTCTCCAACCCAAATGATGTGCTCAATGCCCTTGAGAAAGAATCCCCCCAGGTTCTGATTTCAGACATTCGCATGCCACGTGGTAATGGTTTGGATCTATTGCAGCATGTGAAGGCGAGCCATCCAAATTTACCCGTGATTATCATGACTGCGTATTCTGATTTGGATTCTGCGGTCTCATCCTTTCAAGGCGGCGCCTTCGAATACCTCACTAAACCCTTTGATGTAGAAAAAGCGATTGAGTTGATTCATCGCGCAGTAGAGCAGGGTATTCGCAACGATTCTGGGGCAAAAGAGTTAACCGCATGGAGGCAAGATGCCACCGAGATCATCGGCCAAGCGCCAGCCATGCAGGAGATATTCCGTGCAATTGGTCGTTTAGCCCAATCGAATGCCACAGTGCTCCTTACCGGAGAGTCTGGCACTGGAAAAGAATTGGTTGCTCATGCTTTGCATAAACATAGCCCTTGCGCAAAAGGCCCATTTATTTCTTTGAGTACTTCTGCTGTACCAAAAGATTTATTGGAATCCGAGTTATTTGGTCACGAGCGTGGGGCCTTCCCAGGTGCTCAGACTTTACGTCGCGGCCGCTTTGAGCAGGCAGATGGAGGTACTCTCTTCTTGGGTGAGGTGGGGGATCTACCCTTTGATTTGCAGACTCGTTTATTACGAGTTTTATCTGATGGGCATTTTTATCGCATTGGCGGTCAGGATCCTATTAAGGCGAATGTTCGTATCATCGCCTCTACTCATCAAAATCTCGATGCAAAAGTAGCTGCCGGACTCTTCCGCGAAGATTTATTGCATCGCTTGAATGTGATTCGTTTGCGTATGCCTTCATTGCGTGAGCGCAGTGAAGATATTCCAATGTTAGCAAGACACTTCATGCTCAGCTGCGCCAAGTCTTTAGGCGTTGAGCCGAAGAAGCTTTCTGATGAAGTCTTAAAGGAAATCAGCGCAATGCCTTTTTCGGGTAACGTTCGTCAATTAGAGAATCTATGTCACTGGTTAACTGTGATGACGCCCGCAAACGTAATCGGCGTAAGTGATCTTCCAGCCGATATCGTTGGGCAAGCTAGTGAACAACCCGTCATCATTCACGGAGAGTCTTCACCAAGCAATCCGATTGCGAGCAAAGTTGCTGCAGGCGATTGGGAGGGAGGCTTAGGACGTCTTGCTGTCAAGATGTTGCAAGATGGGGATAAAGAAGTTTTTGATGTCTTGACCGCACGCTTTGAAAAAGCTGTTTTACAAGCTGCTTTAGAGGTAACACGCGGCAGAAGGGTGGAAGCTGCGCAACGCCTTGGTATTGGGCGTAATACGATTACTCGTAAGTTGCAAGAGTTGGGTATTGATGACTGATTCAGTTCGAATAGCAGCGTGGAATGTGAACTCCTTAAAAGTTCGCCTTCTACACGTTCTTCGTTGGCTGCAAGATCAAGAAAAGGCTAAAAAGCCAATTGATGCACTCTGTTTGCAAGAGCTCAAGCTCACGGATGATAAATATCCCCATAAAGAGTTAGAGGATGCGGGCTACTTAAGTTTGGCTGCTGGGCAAAAGACCTACAACGGCGTTGCGATCATCTTGCGTAAGGCAGCCCTTGCGCCAATCGCCTCAGATTTAGAGACAGCATTTCTAAAACCTACTAGAAACATCCCAAACCACGAAGATGAGCAGCAACGCATCCTCGCGGCGACAGTTTGCTTTGCCGGAACTCAGCCTATAAGACTAGTCTCGGCGTATTTTCCAAATGGGCAATCACCAGATAGCGATAAGTTTGTATACAAGCTCAATTGGCTCAATGCACTAAATAATTGGCTGGATGATGAGCTCAAGCAAAATTCTCGCCTCGCACTGTTGGGTGACTTCAATATCGCCCCAGCAGATGAAGATGTGCATGATCCCAAGGCTTGGGAGGGGCAGAATCTAGTTTCGCCTCCAGAGCGCAATGCATTTCAAAATTTAATCAAGCTTGGGCTTAGTGATTCATTCAGGATATTTGAACAAGCACCTAAAACATTTAGTTGGTGGGACTATCGCATGATGGGCTTTAGAAGAAACGCCGGAATGCGCATTGACCATATTTTGCTCAGTGATGCCCTAAAAGAAAAATGCAGTGCAAGCATCGTAGATAAAGTACCAAGAGCCTGGGAGCAGCCATCCGACCATGCTCCAGTGATTGCACAGATCAAAAAGTCCTAATATGGCCGGCTATTCCACGCATTGACCTAGTATTTTTAAAACTGGTTTGCCCTTATTATGGGTATTAATAATGAAGCAATTAGCTTTACCCATCGGGATCAAATCTAAACTCTTGAATGCGATTACTTAGAAATACAGCTGCTTATGCATTAACCGTTGCCAGCACTTGTCTGTTGGCCGGATGCATGATGGTTGGCCCGGATTATTCAAGGCCGCCAGTTAAAGCTGTTGATCAATATAAATCATCAACCCAAACAGAATTTACAGAATCTTTGGGTGAAAACTCAAACAAGATTTTGGATCCAGTGGAGTGGTGGCAGAGTTTTAATGATCCAACGCTCAATGCTTTGCTAAAGCAAGCAACGGCGCAAAACTTAAGCTTGCAACAAACGGCTTTACGTATCTACCAGTTACAAGCGCAACTCGGTGTGAGTGACGCCACATTATTGCCATCTGCTAACTTAAGCGCCTCCTATAACAACAATCGGAATAGTGCGATCCAAGAGGCGATTAATGACGCCAATAATTTGGTCTCAAAAAATGCTTTAGTTCAAATGAGTTGGGAGTTAGATTTTTGGGGTAAGAATCGCCGTGGTGTTCAAAGTTCATTGACCTCGTATTTATCTGGGGTTGCCGCCTATTACTCAGCTGATGTTTCTCTCACTGCAGACGTTGCCAATACCTATATCAATATTCGTAACTATGAAGAGCTGATCGCAGTTGCTAAAACCAATCTAGCCCTGCAAAAAGAAAGCTTACGCATTGCAGGAGCACGTTTTAAATATGGTGCTACCTCGATGCTGGACTTAAGCCAAGCACAAGCACAGTATGAGCAGACCAAGGCTCAGATACCGGGCTTGGTTGCGAATTTGAAAAAAAATCAGCATGCCATGAGTATTTTGCTGGGTGAGCCTCCAGATTATTACGAAAAGACTTATGGCAACACTAAGGGAAGTCTCAAGCCCCCAGCCGAACTGGGTATTGGTATGCCAAGAGATTTATTGCGTCGCCGCCCCGATGTTTTGCAGGCAGAGTTTGATGCTGCTTCTAAATCGGCTCTCATCGGCGTGAATAAGGCGCAACTGTTTCCAACCTTTACACTGGGCGGAACTTTTGGTTACTCCACTTCCAACTATGGCAATCTAACCTCTGCTAACTTATTCAGTTGGGGTAATAACTCATCTGGCGTTAGTGCTGGACTTTACTTGCCCTTGTTTTATCGGGGTGCGATTGTGGATCAAGTTCGCGTGCAGGATGCCATCTTTCAACAAAGTCTTTTGGCCTACCAGAACCAAGTCTTGAATGCTCAGAAGGAGGTTGAGGATTCTCTGATTACTATCTCCACCACCAAAAGCTCAAAAGAAGATTTAGGTCGTGGCGTAATTGCGGCGCAAAGTGCCGCAGATTTAGCGCTCGAGCGCTATAAGACCGGGCAGAGTGACTACACCACGGTGATTACTGCGCAGCAAAATCTATTAAATATCCAAAACTCCTTGGTCCAAACGTCATCCAATGAGCTCATTGGATACGTTGGTGCATTTAAGGCTCTTGGTGGCGGCTGGACGGCAGATATGAGTCCTCCTCAGCTACCAGACC
Source organism: Burkholderiaceae bacterium (assembly GCA_947380285.1). The sequence continues at coordinate 15,535 of CANCQD010000051.1, forward strand.
AAATGATTGCTGATATGACTGATCGCACGGATTGGGGTTCTGTCCTCACAAAAACGGGCGACCCCTTAACAGTGAAGGTAAGCAAGTTTTTAGTAGATGCTCCAGATCCTTCCAAGCCTACACAATCAGTTGCACCAGCTAAATCGAATACACCTTTAAATATATCCAATCCGCCGACTCAGGGAAGTGCTGCGCCATGAAAGACCTTTTAATCAAAGCCAAACTTTTGCTGATGCCCTTATGGGGGCATATTTTGACGCTATGGAGTTCACTCTCTGCCAGATGGAATGCACTTTTAGAAAAGTTCAGTACGGTCGAGATTCCTATGCTTAAAAAGAAGCTTTCACCTCGGACTATTGAGATATCTCTATTGGTTTTGATCGCTTTAATTGCCCTGATTTATTTGAAGTCTTGCGGCAAAGAGGTAAAGCGACTTCCAATTCCCGTAACCATTGCGCAGCCACTCTCGCAAGAGATTCGGAGTTTTGCAACCTTTGACGGTTTAGTGGATCCATACCTCACAGTGAATCTTGATGCGCGAGTAAAGGGCTATCTCACGAAGATTGGATTTGCAGATGGCGCTATGGTGAAGAAGGG
>CANCQD010000052.1 GCA_947380285.1 Burkholderiaceae bacterium
TAATCGAACGATGTGTTTGACATGCTGTTTAGTGCTTTCTTAATCCCAAAATTTCACGCGCTTGTGCTGGCGTTGCAACTGTGCGGTTATAAGTGGGCGCTATTTCAGCTAAGCGCGCTACAAGCTCGGCATTATCTTTTGCTGCGCGAGTTTTATCGAAGCGCGTATTGTCTTCAAGTCCAGTTCTTACGTGACCACCCAATTCAAGAGTCCACTCATTTACAGTCAATTGGTGACGTGCAATGCCTGCTGCAGTCCATGTAGCGTCAGGCATCACTGCTTTTAATTCTGAAATCAGAAACTCTAGAACTGTACGTCTTGCTGGCATCGCATTAGGAATACCCATCACAAACTGCACATGAGCTGGCGCTTTTAGGAGACCACGTTCAATGAGATTTGCTGCGTTGTAAAGCATGGCTAGATCAAATATCTCAATTTCAGGCTTGATTTCATACTTCAGCATTTCGCTGGCAAGGCCATCGACAAATTCTGGGGGATTTTCATAGATACCAGTTGGGAAGTTTACAGAACCAGTTGCCAAAGAAGCCATATCAGGTCGGTGGAATAGCATCCCGCCACGTGCCGCTTGATCTCGACCGCGACCACCGGTGGAGAATTGAATAATCATTCCAGGGCAATGTTTCTGTATACCTTCTTGTACTGCTGCATATAAATCAGGATCTGAGCTTGGAGTTTCATCTGGGTTGCGCACGTGAATGTGTGCAAGAGATGCACCTGCTTCAAAAGCCTTATGCGTTTCTTCAATCTGTTCGCTGGTAGTTACTGGCAAACCAGGGCAATCTTTTTTACGCGGAATTGCGCCAGTCATTGCAACGGTGATGATTACAGGAGTTGTCATATAAATTCCAAGAAATTAATTACTATTTTCAAATAGGCTACTTTGTATATCTTGTGCAGCGCGTTTTAAAGGTTTGATATAAAAATCAATCGATTTTTCTTGCATACGAGGTGCGGGGCCATGGGCGGTAATCGTGGCAAAAGTTTTTTGTTTGGAATTAATGACTGGAACTGCGATACCAATAAATCCTTCTAGGAAGGCCGATTCATCAAGGGCATAGCCGTTTTGACGGATTTTTTCTAACTCAGAAAATAATTTGTCGTAGTGGGTAATTGTTTTTGGTGTGTAGATCTCGAAAGGCTCGTTTCCTAGCGAGCGTTGAACTTGCAATTCAGTCATGCCAGAGAGAAATAGTTTTCCACTAGCAGTGCAGTGAAGCGGTACACGCATTCCAAGGTCAACGTGAAGGCGAATAGGCGCGCTCGTTTCGACGCGATCTAGATACATTACTTTGTTGCCATCCAGAATATTAAAGTTACAGGTTTCGCCAATTTCTTCGACCAAACGTTTCATGACTGCTACGCGTTGTGATCGAATCGAGTCCACTGAAAGAATATTGATTCCCAGGATTCTGAGTTTTGCACTAGGCTGAAAGCGTCTGCCATTAGGGTCGCGCTCAATGAATCCTTGCGCAACTAGGGTGTTCAGTAATCTAAATGCAGTAGGTTTGGCTAAGCCGGTCCCCGTAGAAATAGTCTCAAGTGTGAGGGGAAATTCGGATTGAGCAATGGTTTCCAGAATAAGTAAAACCTTTTCTGCCATGCTCGATTTGGCCGATTCTTCCAATATTTCTTCTGGAGGAGTGATGCGGGAGAGCTTTTGTGGCATTTAATGGAGTTTTTTTGAAGATATTTGCATTTTTAAGTGTTTACCCTTAAAGCATTTCATCTGATGATACTTTAAATTTCATTAGAGAAAATATTAACTAAAAATACGAGACAGTGCAAACAAAAAAGAAAGTCGCCCCAAAAGCGAAAGTAAATACAAAGACCTCAAAAAAAGTTCCAGCAAAAAAAGCTGCGGCTAAAGTGAAGGTGCCACCTGAGTTCACAATGAAACAGGTGAAGGAAATTGTTGCCCTCATTAAAGATGCGGGCATTTTCACTACGTTCGGATACAAAACGGATGAATTTGAAATTGAGATTTCAGTAGGCGCCCCAAGCGCTTCGCCTCCAGTTGCTTACGCCGTACCACAAGTGCTTGCATCTGCCCCAATGTCTATTGCTGCACCCGCCCATATTGCGGCGCCGACTATCTCATCTTCAGAGCACGCCATTGTGAGTCCGATGATTGGTACTTTTTATCGCAGGCCAAGTCCAAACTCTGCGCCATTTGTTGAGGTGGGTGATAGCGTTACGCCAAGCACAGATGTATGCATTGTTGAGGTGATGAAATTACTTAATACCATTCCTGCAGAATGTGTTGGCAAGGTATCTCGAATCTTGGTGGAGGATGGAGAAACGATTGAGGTTGGGCAGGTGTTGATGGTGATTGAGCTTACGTGATGCCAAAAAAGAAGCCATTTGAAATGATCGATGTCACTTTGCGCGATGCGCATCAGTGCCTATGGTCTACTCGCATGACTACACCCCATATGTATCCAGTTCTAGCAGATATTGATCAGGCTGGATATGGTTATATCAATATATTGGGTGGCGCTGTGTTCGATGTCATGGTGCGATTCTTGCGCGAGGATCCTTGGAGGCGTATGGAGTTTTTAAGTAAACAACTTAGTACACCTACGGATGCATTAACTCGTGGCCAAAGCATTTATACATTTGAATTATTTCCAGACGACATCGTTGAACTCAATGTGGAGTTGTTGGCTCAGTCTGGTGTAAAAGTGCTGACTGTTTACGATGCCCTTAACGATAACCGCAACATCGAATCTTCAGTTAAGGCCGGCAAGAAGTATGGCATGTTGATTAATGCAATGCTGACTTATGCTTTGAGTCCAGTTCATGACGACGCTTACTTTATTGCTCGCACACGTGAATTGGTTAAATTGGGCGTGGATTTTATTTCGGTAAAAGATCCTACTGGTCTGCTAACTCCTGAGCGCGCTGCAACACTATTCCCTGCGGTAGTTGCTGCATCTGCCGGTATTCCAATTAAATTACATTCCCATTGCCAATCCGGCCTAGCCCCATTAGTTTATGAAGAGGCAATCAAAGCTGGATTTACATATGGTTATGTTGCAACGGATTGCTTGGCAAATGGCGCCTCACTTCCATCAGTGTTAGACGTATACGCTAGCGCGCAGAAACTAGGGCGTGCGCCAAAGATGAATCATTCCGCCTTGCAGAAAGTGGATGAATATTTTGACTGGATTTGCGAGCGGGATAATTTTGCTCGTGGGGAGAAGGCAAGTTATGACCCTGCTTTATATGAACATCAAATCCCAGGTGGGATGATTTCAAATTTGCGTGCTCAACTTGCCACAATGGGTATTTCGCATCGAGAGGCAGAAATTCTGGAGGAGACGGCTAGAGTTCGCGAGGACTTGGGTTATCCGATCCTAGTAAGTCCATTTGCGCAATATATTGTTACTCAGGCAGTCCTCAATGTGATGCAAGGTGAGCGCTACAAAACTATCCCCGATGAAATTAAGCTTTACCTCAAAGGGCATTACGGAAAGTTAGCTGGTACCCCGAGTGCAGAAGTCATGAATCGTGCAAATGTAGAATACGACGCCTCTCGTAGACCTGGCGAGCTCATTGAGCCTGCATTACCGGCGTTGCGAAAAAAATGGGGGAGATCCATTAGTAAGGAGCAACTCAGCTTGCATGCCTTCTATCCGGAGCATCTTGCCTTGGGATTAAAGGATGGTGCGCAGGAGGCCCTTAAGCAGGGACCTGCTTTGCAGCCTTTTACTGAGTTGGTGAAGTATTTAGTTATGAAAAAAGAATATAGAAAAATTAGAACTAGATTGGGTGGTATAGAGTTAAGCTTCAGCAGTTAGTTTTTTGGCCTTTGCTTTTGTATTTGGTACAAGAAATTTCATTCTTAAGGAGATCGTAATGAAACAATTTAGCGCATCACGCCGTATCTTTTCAGTGCTCGCTGTTGCTATGTTATCGGGTGCACCAATGTTGTCGATGGCACAAAATGCCACTAAATTTAACGACTATGGATGGCCGGAGGGCGCTGATGAAAAGGTTTCCGCTAAGTCTGTAGCCTGGCTCAAGGAAAAAGGTTGGTGGCCATTACAGATCGCATTTCAGCCACCTTGGTCAGGTCAAAATACGATTAATTTGGTAATGGATAAAAAAGGTCTCTTGGCCAAGCGCGGTATTGAATCTAAGTTACAGGCATTTCCGTCTGGACCAGCCATTAACGAGGTAATCATCTCTGGACGATTCCAGTTTGGTAATGGCGGTAATTTCCCATTCACATCATTAATTGATAAAAATATTCCCGTTAAGACCATTGCGGTGATTAATACCAATTTGATGCACGCAGTTTTGGTGCCATTGGATTCTAAAATCAAATCCTTTAAGGACTTCAAGGGATCGAATCCTCCAGCAACTATTGGCATTGTGACTGGCTCCTCTGCGGAGTTCTATATTCAGGCTGCTGCAAAAGCGAATGGTATCGAGATTGGTAAAGACATCATCTTAAAAAATATGCCCCCAGGTGAGCAAATGGCAATGCCAAAAGGAATTGATGCTGTAGTACCTTGGGACCCAACCCCAACCATCATGTCTAAAGAGCGCAAGAATGCCAGAATTATTAGCGATAGTTATCCCTATAACATTTATGAGGGTACATTCTATGTGCGTCAAGAGGTGATTGATAATGCGCCAGATGTTGTACAGGCATTTACTGATGCAATTGCTGAGGCAACCCTGTGGATTAGAAAGAATCCAGATGCTGCAGTGGACGTCATGCAAGAAGATCCAAACTTGAAGAACTACTCCAAGGAAATCTTACGCCAACAAATCTCTGCTTATAACCTCTTGTATAAGCCAAATTACATCTACCCAATTCCAGTGTTCTGGGGCCGCGCTAATGAGCCAATCTATACATGGCTCTATGAGAATAAGCGGATTCAGAATAAGTTAACGGGTATTGATTTTGCTCGTGCGGTGGATACACGCTTTATGGATAAAACTTTCGAAAAATTAGGTTGGGCAACAATTACTCGCCCACCATTCTTGCCGGCTAACTGGTCTGCGCCGATGGATAAGACTCCATATCCAACTTATATGAACCCATTAAATACCACCACACCTCAGGTCTTCCCAGAAAAGGGTGATCTGACTAGGGATTGGTCTTTCGATGGGAAGGTTTACAAAAAATAAAGCGCTATGCCAATACTCAATTTTTTCAAGCAATTTCGTCGCCTAGCTTTATTAGTCATTTTGCTTGCCGCCTGGGAATATGCCAGTCGGTTTATTTTGGATAAAACAGAAGCCACTTTGCTGCCGCCTCCTTCGGGAGTGGCGCAAGGTGGTTTTGAATTAATGAAATCCGGAGAAATCTGGAAGCATTTGTTTGATAGCTTATCCAGAGAATTTGTAGCATTTTGCTATGCCTCTGTCGCTATTCCTCTGGGGATAGTGATGGGGTGTTTTAAATGGGTGAATGAGCAGGTTGATCCAATCGTAGAAATATTACGACCCATTCCACCAATTGCTTGGATTCCGTTGAGTATTTTATGGTTTGGTGTGGGTAATATTCAAAACCAATTTATTATTTTCTTGGGAATCTTCTTTCCAATACTTTTAAATACGATTGATGCGGTAAAAAATGTTGAGCCAAACCTGATTAGAGCGGCACGCTGTTTGGGTGCTGGTTCTTGGGGTGTGATCACTCGCGTTATTTTGCGCGCAGCACTCCCACAGATTGTTACTGGTATCCGTATTGGTCTTGGGGTAGGTTGGATGGCATTAGTAGCAGCTGAATTGGTTGGTGCTAACTCCGGTCTTGGGTTCTTAATTAATGACGCGCGCACTGTTCTCAGAACAGATTACATTTTGGTTGGTATGTTGGCTATTGGATTAATTGGCCTGTGCTTAGACAGATTGATTCGATACACGGCACAGAAACTCATGCCGTGGTCTAGAGCGCTGAATGCGTAAGCAGTATTGTTAATCAAATAATCATGCAAATAGATAATTCAATGCCAGCACTTAAAGTAGAACATATCCGAAAAATTTATCCCTCGATGCACGCCAAAGGGCAGGAAGTTTTGGCAATCGAAGATATCTCATTAGAGGTGCGTAAGAATGAGTTTTGCTCAATCTTAGGACATAGCGGCTGCGGCAAAACTACATTGTTAAATTTGATTGCTGGCTTTGAGGTCCCGACAGCTGGTCGTATCGAATGCGCTGGGAGAGTGGTTGAAGGCCCTGGTGCAGATCGTTCTATGGTATTTCAGGATTACGCACTCTTTCCTTGGTTGACTGTATATGACAACATTGCGTTTGGTTTAAAAATCAAAGGTATTAGCACTACAGAAATTAATCAAATCGTGACTCGTTTTGCATCTTTGGTGGGACTCAGTCAATTTACCAATCACTACCCCCATCAACTTTCTGGTGGCATGCGTCAACGTGTGTCGATTGCTAGGGCCCTAGTCGTAGACCCAACAGTCCTTTTGATGGACGAACCTTTTGCTGCCTTGGATGCTCAAAATCGCGCGATGATGCAAGCTGAAATGATTCGGATTTTGAATGAGGAAAGTAAAACTGTTGTACTGGTAACGCACAGTATTGAAGAGGCCATCAACCTCTCGGATGTGATCGTTGTGATGACGCGTCGTCCAGGAAGAGTCAAAGAGATTATTCGGGTTCCGGAGCCTCGCCGAATGGTTGAGGATACGCCTGCTTATTTAGAAATCCGCCGTCAAATTCGCGATCTGATTGCTGGCGAACATGATGTCAGTGAGGCAGTTTGATTCCTGAAAACCTAGCCTCGATTAGCTTATTGCTAGTTGCGGCAGTTTTTGGTGGATTCATTAGAAGGTTGAGTGGGTTTGGCGGGGCACTCATTATGACGCCTCTTCTAATGTGGGTTTTTCCGATCCCATTCTTAATTCCAATCGTGATGTGCTCCGAAGTTTTTGGGGGTATTTTGCTTTCTCGACAATGGAAAGTGCATCAATTGGATCAGCCTCGTCTTTTGCTCATGTTATTTTTTTCAGCAGTCTTTCTTCCTTTGGGTATTTGGTGGGGAAGATTTATTCCGCTTGACCTACTTAAAACAGCTACAAGTACAGTCATTCTTTTTTTTGCAAGCTACCTGTTGCTTAAGCCCAATGTGCAATTAAATAGCTCTAGAACTTTAGATGGCTTAGCTGGCGGCTTATCAGGCTTGTTGTTAGGGGCGTGTGGAATTGGTGGGCCACCAGCTGCCTTGTACCTTAATTCAACTAATCAAGCCTTCGAGCGAACCCGTTCTTTGTTGTCCCATTTCGTTTCTGGCATTTCTGTGTTCGCTATCGTTGCCGCTAGTGTGATGGGTGGCGGTATTGGTTGGCTTAGTTACCTTATTCTTGCTATTCCAGCATATTGGCTTGGCTTAAGGCTCGCCCAAGGAGTCTTGAAGGCTCATACCATTTCAGATGGCGTCTTAAAGAGGCTTTGTTTAATGATGCTGATGGCAAATGCAGGCTTTAATCTATTATTTCTTCTTATATTTAAAAAGATATAAGTAAATGAAATATATATTCTTTTCATATATAAGAAAACATCCTATTCTCTAATTTCATTAGGCAGATATGCCTGCATAGATTAGATAGAGGAGTGAGATATGGGATACACAGTTGAGAACAAACAAGATACAGCCGCTCAATCCGTTTTGCTTACAACAGAAAAAAGTTTTGCTGCATCTAATGTGGTTGAAAAATCTGCGAACATTCAAGCAAATGCTAAAGTCAGCACTGAAGTATATTTTCAGATAGAGGATTAAATGGGATGAGCTGATTTGCTCTGAAGAGAGCTAAATCACAATCAAATAAAAAAACCGCCACAGAGGCGGTTTTTTTATTATCTAAAGAGAGTTAAGTATTTAAGAAAACGAAGTTTCAAACTCGGCCGTTTTAATGGCGTTCATTAAAAATAGAATTCTGCGTTGAAAGCATTTTCTTTCGGCTACCTTGTCATGTGGCAATTGATCATGCTCACGCAATAGGCTAATAATAGTCGGGTTGTAATGTTCTCTAACAGGGGACATCTTAACTCCTTGAAACTGTTCTCGTTAGAGATACTGTATCAAGATCGCTATATATTCACAAGGAATATATAGCGATAACTAAACTACTTTTGCGTATATCAAATCTGGGGCTTACTTCTCTACGAAGGCGCGTTCAAATACATAATCACCAAGTTGACCTAGGCTTGGAGACACCTTAAAGCCTTTAGCATCAAGCATCTCAGCAGTTTCTTTGAGCATGGAAGGGCTGCCGCAGATCATGGCTCTATCGACCGCTGGGTCTAACGGAGGTAGGCCGATATCTTTAAATAGCTGACCAGATTCAATTGCTGTGGTTAAGCGTCCTGTATGTTTAAACGCCTCCCTAGTAACCGTTGGGTAGTAGATGAGCTTTTCACGAATCAATTCACCAAGGTACTCATCTTGAGTTAGCTCATTCTTAATGTAGTCACCATAGGCGAGCTCACTCACCAGACGAACACCATGAATCAGAACCACTTTCTCAAACTTGTCATAGGTTTCTGGGTCGCGAATGATGCTCATGAATGGCGCAAGTCCTGTCCCGGTACTGAAAAGGTATAGATGCTTTCCAGGGTTCAAATCGTCGATCACCAACGTACCAACGGATTTCTCGCTAACGAGAATGGGATCACCCACCTGAATTTTTTGTAAGCGTGAGGTGAGTGGACCGTCTTGAACTTTAATACTTAAAAATTCTAAATGCTCTTGATAGTTAGGGCTTGCAACGCTATAGGCTCTTACCAGTGGTTTGCCTTCAACCTCAAGACCAATCATCAAAAAGTGACCGCTACGAAAGCGCAGGCCTTTATTGCGGGTAGTAGTAAAGCTAAAAAGCGTGTCATTCCAATGGTGAACGGTGAGAACGGTTTCAGTGTTGTAGGCTGCCATAAATGCTTAATCTTGTTTAGGTTGTCTAAACCTTAATTATCCTCAATCTTGGGTTACTGCAGGGGGTATACGGGCCTCAATGAGCAATTAACTTCTTATAAGTAATGCACTTTTGGTTATAAAAGCCTGAGTTTAGGGTTCTTGGGGACCGATCTCGCTATCATCTAGGGATGAGTCGTGCCCAATACCTATCGATTTCTTTATTCAGCCTGAGTTTGGTGGTCTTTGCCGTTTTGCTTCAGCAATTTGGCTATCGGGGTATCTCTTTCCTGCCATGCCCTTTATGTATCTTGCAGAGAATTGGCTATCTTGGAATTGCCATCAGCTGTTTTTTAGCGGCAGGAATATCTTCTCTAAAAAAACTGTTCCACGTTCTAGCAGTTTTATCAGCAGGTTTTGGCGCCATCATTGCAGGTAAGCAGGTCTGGTTGCTATCTCACCCTGAGTCCTCTTGTGGGATTGATCCCTTAGAAGTGTGGATAAATCAATTTCAATTGGTGCGGGATTTGCCTTGGTTGTTTAAGGCAGATGGACTTTGCTCGGCTAAGTTGCCCGCTATTGTTGGATTACAAGTTCCAGAATGGTCATTGCTTTGGTTTTGTGTCTTGCTGCTTTTACTCGCCGTAACATTTTTTATAAATGCAAAATCGACATAGTGGGCTCACTGTTTAGCGCCTAATTTATTAGCTTCATAAAACATACTTCATATTCTTATGGCAATTCTGACTGTTAATGCTGGCTCTTCTTCTCTCAAATTTTCAATTTATCCAACCCTGAATGGGTCGGTGCTACCCTCAGTCCTCTCTGGCAGTTTTGAGGGTCTTGAGCCCGGAGGAAAGACTGAGCTTCGTTATGCCTATAAAGGGGCGGAACATGCAGAGTATTTTGAAGATGTAGGTCAAGACCCCTTTATTGCTGCCTTATTACATCTTAAAGAATTATTACTAGGAATCAAGGGGCTACCTGCCATACGAGCAGTGTCCCATCGGATTGTTCATGGTGGCTCCGAGTTTTTTCAGCCTATCGTTTCTACTGAGGCTATTTTGGAAAAATTATCGGCGATGAGTGCTTTGGCACCGCTACATCAGCCCCATAGCCTAGATGGCGTGAAGGCTTTTTCTCGGGTATTCCCAGGCATTCCCCAAGTCCTTTGTTTTGATACTGCCTTTCATAAAACCATGAATGCTCTTGAAACTTCTCTGGCACTACCTAAGGAGATTACCGATCAAGGAGTTCGGCGCTATGGTTTCCATGGCATCTCGTATCAGTACGTTATTCGCGAATTAATGGAGAGCTCAAAAAGGGCGAGAGATAAAGTGCTAATGGCCCATCTTGGTAATGGTGCCAGTTTGTGTGCTGCCATAGATGGAAAAAGTGTTGCTACTACTATGGGCTTCTCTGCTTTGGATGGCTTGATGATGGGCACCCGAAGCGGCTCACTAGATGCCGGTGTATTAATGTATCTGGTCGAGCGTGGATACACTCATGATCGACTACAAGATCTTCTCTATAGAAAGAGCGGTTTGCTTGGTGTTTCAACGATCTCTGCTGATATGAGGAAGCTAAGAGCTAGTTCAGATCCTTTGGCCAAAGAGGCGATTGAGTTATTTATCTATAAGATGATTCGTGAGGGCGGTGCAATGATTGGGTGCCTTGGGGGCCTTGATCTGATTTCCTTCAGTGGCGGCATAGGCGAGCATGATCCCTTTTTAAGGTTGGCAGTATGCAAAAAACTGGCATGGCTTGGGGTCGAGATAGACGAACAGTTGAATCAAGAAGCAACGCAGAACTTAACCTTAAAAATTAGCACCCCACAAAGCCGTGTCGAGGTTTGGGTCGTTCCTACCGACGAGGGCGTGATGACAGCGCAGGAAGCCGTAACCTTGCTTCACCTTTAGGGCGCCTCTTAATAGGTTTTAGTATTTAGCTAATAACAATCTCATCTTTTACAAGAGCAGCTTTAAACCATAAGATATCTATCAAACTTTTTGCATTAAGGAATCCCTATGACTTACTTTACAGACAACTCTCAAACTATTGGTAAGACACCTTTAGTTCGCTTAAATCGTGTAACTGATGGCGCTAAGGCTACTGTGCTAGCTAAGATTGAGGGTCGTAATCCTGCTTACTCTGTTAAATGCCGTATCGGTGTCGCCATGATCAATGACGCACAAGAAAAAGGCCTTCTCGGTCCAGGCAAAGAATTGGTGGAGCCCACTAGCGGTAATACTGGCATTGCTTTGGCGTTCGTGGCAGCTGCTCGCGGCATTCCTCTGACATTGACGATGCCTGAGACGATGAGTATTGAGCGACGCAAGTTGCTTACTGCTTTGGGTGCAAAGATTATTTTGACTGAAGGCCCTAAGGGAATGAACGGCGCCGTAGCAAAAGCTAAAGAAATAGCTGCATCTGATTCTAAATATGTACTACTTCAACAATTTAGCAATCCATCCAATCCAGCGATTCATGAGAAGACTACGGGCCCAGAAATTTGGGAAGACACCGATGGCAAGATCGATGTGTTTGTTGCTGGCGTTGGTACGGGCGGCACGATTACGGGGGTAGGGCGCTATATCAAGAATGTTCAGAAAAAGAATATTGAAGTAGTTGCAGTAGAGCCAACTACCAGTCCGGTGATTACACAGAAGTTGAATGGTGAAGAAATTAAACCTGCGCCTCACAAAATCCAAGGTATTGGCGCTGGGTTCATTCCTGATAACCTCGATTTATCAGTGGTGGATAGGGTTGAACAGGTAAGCAATGAAGAGGCAATTGAATTTGCCCGCCGTATCGCCAAAGAGGAGGGTATTTTGGTGGGCATTTCTTGCGGGGCTGCAGCTGCAGTCGCTGTGCGCTTAGCTAAAAAGCCTGAATACGCAGGTAAAACCATCGTCGTGGTTTTGCCAGATACTGCTGAGCGTTACTTAAGCTCTGCTTTGTTTGAAGGCGTGTTTGATGAAAAAGGGTTGCCAGCGTAATTTAAATACTTGGCAATAAAAGGCACCCTAGGGTGCCTTTTATTTATTTCGGAAATCGTTATTCTTCTTCGCGACGTAAGTGTGGGAAGAGAATCACATCACGAATATTGGGTGCATCGGTCAATAGCATCACCAAGCGATCGATACCAATACCGCAACCGCCGGTTGGAGGCATACCATACTCGAGGGCGCGAATGAAGTCATGGTCAAAGTACATTGCTTCTTCGTCACCAGCTTCTTTTTGCTCAACTTGCTTGCGGAAGCGGTTTGCCTGATCTTCTGCATCGTTTAGCTCTGAGAAACCATTAGCGATTTCGCGGCCAGTGATAAAGAGCTCAAAACGCTCAGTAATACCTGGGCGTGTGTCAGATTCTCTAGCAAGTGGACTGACTTCGATCGGGTAATCAATGATGTAGGTTGGTTCCCAAAGATGCTCTTCAGCAACCAATTCAAATAAGGCGAGCTGAAGTGCGCCAATACCTGCATTCTTGAGTGTTGGGGCGTCTGGGTTCTCGCCGCCTTTTTTCAATTCAGCGCGAATAAAGTTGATGTCATCTAATTGAGCGGCTTCATAGCTCTTGCCTGACTGACCGCAGTACTTAAGAATGGCTTCGGTAATGGTGAGGCGCTGAAATGGCTTGCTTAGATCGAGTTCACGACCTTGGTGGGTCAATACTGCAGTGCCTTGAGCATCAATCGCAGCAGCACGAATTAAGCCTTCTGTGAAATCCATTAACCAACGATAGTCTGTATACGCCGCATAGAACTCCATCATGGTGAATTCAGGGTTATGACGTGGGCTAACACCTTCATTACGGAAGTTACGATTGATTTCAAAGACGCGCTCAAATCCACCAACTACAAGACGCTTGAGATAGAGTTCAGGCGCAATACGCAAAAACATTTGCATATCGAGTGCATTGTGGTGGGTAATGAATGGCTTAGCAGCTGCGCCACCAGGGATCGGGTGGAGCATTGGTGTTTCGACTTCCATGAAGTCAGCGTCCAACATATGGCGACGTAATGATGCGATTGCATTGCTACGCGCCTTGAATGTATTGCGACTTTCTGGATTCACAATCAGATCCACATAGCGCTGACGGTATTTAGTCTCTAAGTCTGAGAGGCCGTGAAACTTATCCGGTAATGGACGCAAGGATTTGCTGAGGAGACGCAAATTGCTGCACTCAACAGACAACTCGCCTTTATTTGTCTTGAAAAGATTGCCTTCAGCAGAGATGAAGTCACCCATATCCCAATGCTTGAAAGCGCCGTGAACATCAGCGCCGCTAAGCTCATCATTGATATAGAACTGAATCTGACCACTGCGATCTTGAATGGTGGCAAAACTCGCCTTACCCATTACGCGCTTTAGTACCATGCGCCCGGCTACTTTGACATGAACCTTTTTAGTGGCTAACTCTTCTTTAGTGAGGCTATCGTAATGAGTATGCATATCCGCCGCTAAATGAGTCGGAACAAAGTCATTTGGGAAGGCAACGCCACCAGCACGAAGCTTTGCAAGTTTTTCACGGCGCTCCGCAATGATATGGTTCTCATCAACTACTTCAGTAGCTGGGGCGGTATCTAAATTTGTTTTATCGTTCATATTTGTGATTAATTAAACACCTTGTTTCAGGCTGGCTTCGATAAAGGCATCCAAATCTCCATCCAATACTTTTTGGGTGTTAGAGATTTCGACGTTGGTACGTAAGTCTTTAATGCGGCTCTGATCTAAAACATAGGAGCGGATTTGATGACCCCAACCTACATCAGTCTTGCTAGCTTCTAGTTTGTCTTGTTCAGCTCGGCGCTTTTGCATCTCATGTTCGTAAAGACGTGACTTGAGCATGCTCATCGCCTCGGCACGGTTACGGTGCTGACTACGGTCGTTCTGACACTGCACCACAATCCCAGTTGGAATATGGGTCAGGCGGACAGCCGAGTCTGTTTTATTAATGTGCTGACCACCCGCACCAGAGGCGCGGTAGGTGTCGGTGCGAATATCAGCAGGGTTGACATCGATTTCAATCGAGTCATCAATCTCTGGATAAACATAAATAGAGGCAAAAGAAGTATGGCGACCATTGGAGGAGTCAAATGGAGATTTTCGCACTAGGCGATGCACGCCAGTTTCTGAGCGTAGGTGGCCGTAAGCGTATTCGCCATCGACTTTGATAGTTGCGCTCTTAATGCCTGCAACATCACCATCAGATTCTTCAAGGATTTCTGTTTTGTAGCCTTTGCGTTCGCAATACTTAAGATATTGACGGTAGAGCATGCTTGCCCAATCGCAAGCCTCGGTACCGCCAGCACCTGCTTGAATATCAATAAAGCAATTGCACGAATCCATCTCATTGTGGAACATGCGGCGGAACTCTAAGTCGCCAATAATTTTGCTGTAGCTCTCTACATCTTGCTCAATAGCGACAATCGTTTCAAAATCACTTTCTTCTTTAGCCATATCAAATAGCTCAAGAGCGCTAATAATGTTGGTATTGAGATCAGTGAGAGTAGCAACTACGCCGTCGAGCAATTTCTTTTCTTTGCCCAGCGCTTGTGCTTTCTTTTGATCATCCCAAATAGTGGGATCTTCCAGAATTGAGTTAACTTCAGTAAGGCGACGTGACTTTACGTCGAAGTCAAAGATACCCCCGAAGAGCTTGCTCACGGGTGAGCAGATCGGACAAAGTATTCGAAATAGTGTTTAGTTGTTCAGCTTCCATCCCCTAATTATAAGGGGGTTATTGCAGAACACCCTCAGGTGCCAGGGGTCTCATCATGGGCTTCAATCATCAACTGAACGCGGGCTTGACCCTGATAGCGGTCGGTAACTAGGCGGTAGGCTAATTTAGCTTTGGCAGGCAGGCTTTGGGTGCGGTTAAACCAAACAGCAGTGAGTGGCTTGCCACCTATCTTCGGATCTGACGCCCCGATGGGGCGAATCATGAGTCTTAAATGCTTTTCCTTCATGAGGCTTTGCTGGGTAATTTCAAATTCCCCGTAGAACACTGGCTGAGGGAAGCCTTGGCCCCAAATCTCTTCAGCGAGTAAGTCGCCAATTTCAGGGGTAAATTCAGAAATCTCTAATGCGCCATCGTGTGCATGGTGACGCTCCAATAATTCCTTGGTCAGCAACTCAGAGGCGACTTGTTGAAAACAGGCATCAAACTTTTCGAAATCACTTTTTCGAATCGTTAAGCCTGCAGCCATTGCATGGCCGCCAAATTTCAGAATCAGCCCAGGCTCACGCTTTGAAACGAGATCTAGGGCGTCTCTTAAATGAAAGCCCGTAAGTGAGCGACCGGAGCCGCGTAATTCTTCACCTGTACTGCCATCGGCTGGGGCAAACACAATTGACGGACGATTAAAGCGTTCCTTCAAACGTGAAGCAACAATTCCAACAACGCCTTGATGCCACTGAGGATTCCATAAGCAAATGCTAGTACGCTCAGCCATAGTGCCATCAAGTTGATCTTCGGCAAGATGGGAGAGGGCAGTTTCTTGCATACCAGTCTCAATGACGCGGCGCTCTCGATTAATTCGATCAAGCTCGTTGGCCAAGGTTATCGCTTCATCAGCGTTATCTGTAACTAGTAAACGAATCCCTAAGGTCATATCCGCTAGGCGACCGGCTGCATTGAGTCTAGGGCCAATAGCAAAGCCTAGATCAAAGGTATTCGCTTTTCGTGGATCGCGGTTGGCGGCCTGAAACAGCGCTTGAATACCAGGCTGTGAAATGCCTGCACGAATTCTTTTTAAGCCATTAGAAACTAATACTCGATTATTGCGATCGAGTTGCGCAACGTCAGCAACCGTTCCCAAAGCAACGAGATCTAAAAGATTCTCTACTTTGGGTTGAGTCTCATTAGTGAATTTCCCACGCTTTC
>CANCQD010000053.1 GCA_947380285.1 Burkholderiaceae bacterium
TCCAGAAAGTAGATCCAATAATGGCGAAAGTACTATTAAAAACTAACAAGGGTGATATCACCCTCACCCTTGATGCAGCTAAGGCACCCAAAAGCGTTGCCAATTTTTTGCAATATGTAAAAAGCGGACATTACGATGGCACAATTTTCCATCGCGTAATTGATAACTTCATGGTTCAGGGTGGCGGCATGACTGCTGGCATGAAGGAGAAGCCAACAGGTGCCGAAATTGAAAACGAAGCTAACAACGGTCTGAAGAATGATCGTTACACCGTAGCAATGGCTCGCACTAGCGACCCACACTCTGCCACTACCCAATTTTTCATCAACGTCAATGACAATGATTTCTTGAACCATACCGCTCCTAATGCTCAAGGTTGGGGCTATGCAGTATTCGGCAAAGTCACAGATGGTATGGATGTTGTCGATACCATTCGTAAGGTTAAGACCAGCAGTTCCGGCTTTCATCAAGATGTCCCCACTGAGGATGTTGTCATCGAGAAAGCTACCGTTCTCGAGGAATGATTCCGCAATACGCGAGCGCGCTGCTCATATCAGATTTACACCTCACGCCGTCAATGCCTTTGACGGCGCAACGCTTTTTTGACTTCTGCGAGAAAGAAGCTCCAAAAGTCGAGGCCGTATTTATTCTGGGTGACTTATTCGAATATTGGGTAGGTGATGATGCTGCTGCATCATCACCTTTCCAGCAAGAAGTGCAGCGTTCAATTGCTAGCCTTTCTACAAAAGTAAAAACGTATTACCTGCATGGCAATCGGGATTTTTTGATCGGCAAAAGTTTTATTAAAAAAACTGGTATGACTTTGTTACCGGATCCAAGTGCGGTAGAGATTGCTTCGCATCAATGGGTACTCGCCCATGGTGATGCTTTATGTACTGCAGATACAGGTTATCAAGTGTTTCGTAACTGGGTAAGAAAGCCGTGGCTACAAAAAATCTTCTTAGGGCTGCCACTCAATTGGCGCAAAGATATTGCCCAACATCTACGTAGCAATAGTCACAACCAATATCAAGCTGCGCAACGCTCCGAATCACACCAACGCAAAATGGATGTCACACAACAAGCTTGCGCCGCCGTGTTGAGAGATCAATCTGGAGACAGATTGATTCATGGGCATACGCATATGCCAGCGCATCATGAGGAATTGCTGGGCGCACAGACCTGGCAACGCTGGGTTTTATCCGACTGGGATTTAGATCATCCCGAGAGCCTGCGCCCTAGGGCAAGCGCCCTGTTAATAGATAGCGCTGGGGTGCGCTATCTAGATCTCATTAAGCATTGATTAAGAAACTGAGTACTTAGAAAGTGACTGCACCATCTGCGCAAAGATGCGTGGATTTGCCGCCATGACTTCACCGCTTTTCAGAAAACCTTCTTCGCCGCGATAGTTGCCAATCAATCCACCCGCTTCAGTAATCAGCAAAGCGCCTGCTGCCATATCCCATGGCTTGAGATCGCTCTCAAAGAAACCATCGTAACGACCGGCTGCAACATATGCCAAATCTAATGAAGCAGCGCCTGGACGACGCAAGCCAGCGCACTGACGTGACATCTCACCAAAGATCTTTAAATATTTTTCCAAGTCTTGATCTTCACGATATGGGAAGCCAGTACCCAACAAAGCATTCGTTAAGCGATCTTGAGAAGCTACACGTAAACGCCGGCGGTCCAAATACGCTCCTGCACCACGGGTTGCGGTAAACAATTCATCACGGGTTGGGTCATAGACAACGGCTTGCTGAATTACGCCATTTACTGCAAGTGCGATTGACACTGCATATTGTGGAAAGCCATGGATGAAATTGGTTGTGCCATCTAAGGGATCAATGATCCAGACATTTTCTGCATCTGCGTTGCGCTCGCCTGTTTCTTCAGCCAAAAATCCATGGGTTGGATAAGCCTCGCTCAGCGTTTCAATGATGGCCACTTCTGCGGCTTTGTCCACCTCGGTTACATAATCGTTATGTTGCTTACGGTCAACCTGCAAGCGCTCCAAATTCAAAGAGGCGCGATTGATGACTGTTCCAGCGCGACGGGCGGCCTTTACGGCCACATTTAACATGGGATGCATAGTATTGATGGACAAATTAAATAAGAACAAGCTCCTTGTATTGCCTTCAACTAGGGTAAATTGAATGACAATACGAAGCTAACAGATTGATTCTAAACGATTCGCATCCATTACACCCCATTAACCCTTTCATAATGCATTGATGAATATCGCCACATCTGAATTACTTCGTTGGGTTCTAGTCGAAACCAGTCATCCTGGAAATGTAGGTTCAGCCGCGCGCGCCCTCAAAACTATGGGCTTTAGCGATCTACGCCTCATTAATCCTAAGATCAAAGGCGTGGCAGCAAATGCCGAAGCGATTGCTCTGGCTAGCGGAGCCGTAGATATCCTAGAGGGGTCCTCGGAAACGGATGCCTTAGCGTCCGCTGTAGAAGGATGCTCGCTGGTTTTGGGCCTCACTAGCCGTAATCGGGAATTTGGACCGCCAGCCCTTGACTGGGAGAATGCCCGTTCCTTGATTGCAGATACGACCTCAGGAGGTGGAAAGGTTGCCCTCCTCTTTGGACCAGAGAGGACGGGCCTGGATAACGATCATTTAGCCTTATGCACGCATAGGGTCTGGTTGGATGCCAATCCTGCCTACCCCTCACTAAATCTTGCTCAAGCCTTAATGGTCTGCGCTTATACCCTCAGAGAAACCCTGCACCGGAATACCGACAAATCTCACTTTTTATATAACCGAGAAGAAAGGGCTGATTTTGCTGATCCCGCCGCTGTAGCTGCCATGCTGGAGCATTGGCGCGAGGGCCTGGAGTCAATAGGCTATTTAGACCCAGCGAACCCCAAGAAACTCATGCCCCGTATACAGGCCCTCTTTGCACGCAGCCGCCTCCATAAAGAAGAGATTGATCTTCTGCGAGGGATCGCAAAACAGATGCTCCTGAGAAAATAAGCACATCCCGTTAAAATCAAGTCATGTCTAATCCATTCTTCGACCAAGTCGACTCCATCATCGCCAGAGACCCTGCAGCACGAAATCGTCTCGAGGTCATCACCTGCTACCAAGGTTTGCATGCTGTTTGGTTACATCGTGTATCCCATTTTTTATGGAATCTCGGTCTGAAATGGATTGCAAGAGTGCTTTCCATGTTTGCACGTTTTTTGACGGGTATTGAAATTCATCCTGGCGCCAAAATTGGTCGCAGAGTTTTTCTAGATCATGGGCTTGGTATTGTGATTGGCGAGACTACTGAAATTGGTGATGACTGCACCATTTATCAAGGCGTTACCCTAGGCGGTACCTCGCTTTACAAAGGCGTTAAGCGCCACCCCACTCTTGGTAAAGGTGTGGTTATCAGCGCTGGCGCAAAAGTACTTGGCGGTTTTACTGTGGGCGATGGCGCGCGCGTGGGTTCTAACGCAGTGGTACTAAAAGAGATTCCTGCTGGGGCTACTGCTGTTGGCATTCCTGCGCGGATTTTGCACCCAGACTTACCGCAAAGCCCAGATAGCAAAACAAAAGAATACTTTTCTGCTTACGGTGTTACACCTAATGTAGATGATCCTGTATCGATGGCGCTGAAGGGTTTAATCGATGCAACGATCGAGCAAGAAGCAAAAATCGCGGCGCTAGAAAAGGCTCTTGCCAAATTAAGCAACGCCCCTGCTGAGTCTGTTGCTGGTGGCTCAAGTGACACTAAGCGCGATCTTGATGCCATCAAAGAATGGCTAAAAGAGTAGTGCTACAAGAATGATTTAAAGAAAATGTCGTCAAGAAAAAGGAATAGCGTGCTATTCCTTTTTTGTATCTTGATTGCGTGATTAATGCAGTGTGCGCGGACCGGTGCTGTCACCGCCTAATGCGCTGCTAGGAAACTCTTCATCATCATCTTCATCGTTTGGCATGCCAAATGAAAAACTCTCACCGCCTTCTGGATGACGATTTTCAATTTCATCATCCGTTGCTGCTCGAACGTCTTCTACCTGAACCCAAAAACGCAACGCCATACCTGCCAAAGGATGATTGCCATCCAGCACTACCTGATTGTCTGCAACATCGGTAATGGTATAGATCAAAGGCTCATCATCAGTATCTGCATCATCGGCGCTCGCGCCCTCTTCGGCATCTGGAATGCCTTCAAACTGCATGCCCACTTCTAGAGGTTCAGGAAAACGTGTGCGAGGCTCGATCTTTAAAAGCTCGGGGTCATACTCACCAAATGCCTCACTAGGCTCGAGCTGTATCGTAGCTTCGTAACCAACATCTTGACCATCAAGCAAAGTTTCAATTTTAGGAAAGGTGCCTTCATAGCCACCGTGCAGGTATACCATCGGAGAATCGGGTTCTTCAATGACATTATTTTGTGCATCGGTTAACTTATACCGAAGGGATACGATGGTATTTTTTTCAATCTTCATACGGGATTTATCGAACATTTGTTTTTAATCAGTTTCTAAAAAGCTTTTACCTTTTACTTTATGACCTCATTTTACTTGAGCAAACCTTACGATCCGCCTCAGGCACCCACAAATCTCCCTTTAGACGAGCCCTGGGCCTTATTTGGGGGTATTAGCCCAGATCAATTCATGAAACGCTATTGGCATAAAAGGCCCCTGCTTGTCCGTGGAGCAATACCGGCATTCAGACTCTCCACCCAATCAGGAGAGCCGTTAGAGAGCCCCATACCCACTCCAGATTTACTTAAATTTGCCTTAGATGATGAGCTTGAGTCCCGCCTTGTGCAATCGAAGCCCTGGAGTTTTGATAGCGGCCCGCTGACCAAAAAGACAATTCCTTCAATTAGCAAACCCAATTGGACATTGTTATTTCAGGGGATGGAGGCGCATCATCCTGCAGCAGCAAAAATACTCTCTTGGTTTCGCTTTATTCCAGATGCCCGCCTGGATGATTTGATGATTAGCATTGCCGGTATTGGAGGTGGCGTTGGCCCACATTTTGACTCTTATGATGTCTTCCTTATTCAAATGTCAGGCAGAAGGCAGTGGCGCATTTCAGGACAAAAAGATCTTAGCCTCAACCCAAATCTCCCTTTAAAAATTCTGCAGAACTTTAAACCTGAAAAAAATTGGATTCTGGAACCGGGTGACATGCTGTATTTACCGCCCCATATAGCTCATGATGGCATTGCTCTAGATGCAGGCTGCCAAACATGGTCAGTAGGATTTCGATCGCCTAGCTTTAAAGAGTTACTGCAAGAGGGTTTATGGCGCTTAGCAGAGTCCTTAGAGGATATCCCTGCCCTAGAGGGTAAGTTTGCAGACCCGAAACAATGTGCTACCCACTCTGCCGAACAATTGCCTGATGAGCTCATCAAGCAACTCAGATCAAAACTCAAGGAGTTGAAATTAGACCAAATTGATGGGTTTTTGCCCGGAATCGCTGCCTACCTTTCAGAGCCTAAACAACAAGCCTTTTTTAATGGTCCTGAAAGCCCCCTCAACCCCAGAGAATTTGTAAAGAAGTTGGGCGCTAGCAATCTGATTCCACACCCAAAAACTCGTATTCTGAGTCTAGGGAAGCAGGTTTACTGCAATGGGGACAATATGATTCAGGGTCAAAAGTCTGGTATTGCACGGGGTTGGCAGACTTTATCGGCTACTAAAAAGCTTCAGACAAGCAAACTCCAACACCTCGACAAATCAAGTCTTTATGAGGCCTATTTGGCTGGGTGGCTAGTTTTTCAACCCTAAATGCAGAGATGGATATAATATTTGCTGGAATCTACTTAGGGATAATCCCTTGGTAGGTCCGGAAAACAATTACCGGTAATTGTTGTTAATTTATTAAAGGAATTTACAAATGAAGAAGTCACTACTATTCGCTGCAATGTTAGCAATCGCCTTGGCCGCTTGCGGTAAAAAAGAAGAAGCAAAACCTGTTGAAGCCGCTCCTGCTGCTCCTGCTGCTGCCGCTCCTGCTGCTGAAGCTCCTGCTGCTGCACCTGCTGCCGCTCCTGCTGCTGCACCTGCTGCTGATGCTAAGAAGTAATCTTCTTCATGAAGAAAAAAAGCCGCTGAAAAGCGGCTTTTTTATTGTCTGTAAAAACAATTACTTTGTTAATTGATCCGTTAGCAAGGTAAGCAACTGGAAACCAGCAGGCGTGTTTTCTGGTTTTCCTTCAGCATTCTGCACATAAACATTCGCAGAATTTTCTCCGGTACTCTTCACAACTACCTGATATTTTTTAGCCTTCATACCAGATTCATCTTTACTACTAAAAAGATTTGAGAAAAATCCTTTGGTATCTCCCAAGTCCTTCGGATTGACGTAACGAACATAGTAAACACCTGTGGAACGGTTGCGATCTTCGACGGTGAAGTTAGAGCGATCTAAGGCTAACCCAATATCACGCCATGAGCGATCAAAACCAGCGCTCATCTCGATGTAGCCTTGGTTATTACCCTCTTGTACAAACTTGGCTTTGGGAGTTTTAGGGCCCAAAGGTGCTGCAACCATAGCCTTAGCCTGCTCTTGAGTCATTCCCAAGCGCTCCATCAAGCGAGCCAAAAATATCGCCTCTAACTCTGGGTCATTTGGACGAGGGGTCCAAATAGTATATAAACAAGAACCCGTAGTATCAGTTACGCATTTTTCAATAGCACCACGTTGTGTAATGTAAATCTCTGTCTCACCAGGCTTGGAAACCTCTAAGCGTGTCTTGTACTTATCGCGCTCGCCAGTGTCATAAATTGAATCCAAAGCGCTGCCAATAGCAGAGCGAATAAAATCTTGCGCAATCTTTGCGCGATTTTCAGCCCAATCAGTTTCCATAATTCCAGTAGATGGAGAGTCAACAACCAAAAGGAAACCATTCTCTTGCCAAAAATCTTTCACTTGTGGATAGAGCTCTGGGGCCGGTTTTTCAACCACCAACCAACGACGCTCACCGTCACGCGCTATACGCATCCCAGGAATACCTGTCATCACATTGCTGCGCATCTGGGCCGATTTCTTAACAGCGGCATTGTATTCAGACATGGTGGCCGTACCGTCTTGAACAATATAGCGACGATCAGCTTGTGCGGTAATCAAGTCCGGTGGATATGACAGATTAGGTCCACGAACTGCGCCTGCGCTTTTATAGTCAACCGTATCGCTACTAGTAACCGATTTACATGCCGTCAAGGCCGTAGATGCGATAAAGATTAAAACCAAAATCGATGCATATCGACGCAATATTGAGAACAAATTCATCATAATAGGTTGGCCTGTTTTAACGCTGCTTTCAAAGGCTCGCGCAAGGAATTGCTTAAGGGTGTTAACGGCAAACGAATGCCAGCAGTAATCTTACCCATCTCATGCAAGGCCCATTTAACAGGGATTGGGTTTGCTTCTGTAAACATTGCTTTATGAACTGCGATCAATTGATATTGAATTTCACGGGTTCTCTTAACATCATCCGACATCGCTGCAACACAGAGTTCATGCATCAAACGTGGCGCAATATTAGCGGTGACTGAAATATTCCCTTTACCGCCCATGAGCATTAACATGGCAGCCGTTAAATCGTCACCGGAAAATACTGAAAAATTTTCATGGCCAGCGCGCTTAAGGTCGTTTATTAACAAAGTTCCACGCTCTAGACTACCCGTCGCCTCTTTAATTCCGATGATGCCAGGCACGCCCGCTAAACGCACCACAGTATCACCGGCTAAATCAGCAACAGTTCTACCGGGAACGTTGTACAAAATCACTGGTAGATCGACAGATTCAGCAATCTTTTTGAAGTGAGCAAACATTCCATCTTGGGTTGGCTTGTTGTAATACGGCACCACTTGCAGGCTGGCATCGGCGCCAACCTGTTTAGCGAATTTGGTTAATTCAATTGCTTCAATCGTAGAGTTGCCGCCCGTACCAGCAATCACCGGAATGCGTCCTGCGATCTGCTCCACGGTCACGCGAATCAGTTCGCAATGTTCTTCAACAGAAACCGTAGGAGACTCGCCGCTAGTGCCAACGATGACAATGCCGTCTGTACCTTCGGCAACGTGCCAGTCCAATAATGAACGCAGGCTGGGGTAATCTAAGCTGCCATCCTCGAACATCGGAGTAACAATAGCCGGCATGCTACCAGCGATGGGCTTTTTACTACCTTTGGAATGAGCTGAATTTGTCACCGAATATGCACCGATTTTTAGCTGTCTTAACCCTGAAATTGTAACGGAATGCGCTGTTTTAGCTCACCTTTTACGGCGCACAGGCGCTGAACCATAGCTGGTTTGGGCTGATCGACGTAAATATCCTCAAACGCCACCACCTTGAGGCCATGACGAGAGGCAAAAGTGAGCAATTCCCCTGGATTTAGGAGGAAATTAGGGTTGGATGGTTTGCCAAAAGCTCCGTTTCCCAGGGCAAAGGTTTCGTAGATCAAAACCCCATCTTTTTGCAGCATTTGGGGAAGCTCGTCAAGATATGGGCGATACAGATAGTTGGTGACTACGATAGCGCTGAACTCTGAACCAATAAAAGGCCACTCAACCCCCTCAAGATTGAGGCATTGATAAGTGATCAAGGGGTTATTTAGCGCTTGAATTGCCGCGACGTCCTGATCAACTGCTAGCACCTTATGGCCCATGCTAGCCAGCAGCTCGGAGTGCCGCCCGGATCCACAAGCTAAATCCAACACCATCCCACCATTTGGCGCAAGCGCTGCAAATCGCCTCAACCATGGAGAGGCGCTCAGAATTGCATCATGCGCGTTCGGCAAGCTCAAACCTCAATCATAAGCAAGGCCCATTGCCTCACGGACCTCGCGCATCGTTTCTTGGGCAACCTTACGCGCCTTATCGCAGCCATCAGCAATAATGGAGCGCAATAAGCTGGGGTCATCAAGATACTTTTGAGCGCGCTCAAACATTGGCTGTTGCTCAACCAGAATGGCATCAATTACAGGCTGCTTACATTCCAAGCAGCCAATACCTGCTGACTTGCATCCCTTATCAACCCATTGTTTTGTCTCGTCATTGGAATAAACGGTATGCAGCTGCCATACGGGACAACGAGCAGGATCACCCGCATCAGTTCTACGGACCCTCGCAGGATCAGTAGGCATCGTACGAATCTTTTTAATCACATCTTCCGGATTTTCACGAATGCCAATCGTATTGCCATAAGACTTGGACATCTTCTGCCCGTCGATACCCGGCATGCGCGATGCTGTTGTCAGCAATGCTTGTGGCTCAGGCAGAATAATTTTGCGCGCACCCTCCAAGAAACCAAAGAGTCTTTCACGATCAGCCATGGAAAGGCTTTGCGATTCATGCAATAAAGCCTGCGCTTGCTCTAAGGCCTCATCATCGCCCCGCTCTTGGAAAGCAACGCGTAATTCCGCATACATCTTGGCGCGCTTGCTGCCTAATTTTTTAACTGCCTCCAAAGCTTTTTCCTCAAAGCCAGGCTCACGACCGTATAAATAGTTAAAGCGACGCGCTACTTCACGCGTCATCTCTACGTGCGGCACCTGATCTTCACCTACCGGCACAAACTGCGCACGGTATATCAAAATATCTGCCGCTTGCAGCAATGGATAACCCAAAAATCCGTAGGTTTGGAGGTCCTTTTCTTTCAGCTTCTCAATTTGATCTTTATAGGTAGGAACCCTCTCAAGCCAGCCCAATGGGGTTCCCATGGAGAGCAATAAAAAGAGTTCAGCATGTTCAGGCACTTTGCTTTGAATAAACAAAGTTGCCTGATTTGGATCTACGCCCGTTGCCAACCAATCAATCACCATGTCCCATACGGATTGTTCAATCACATCCGGTGTCTCGTAATGCGTGGTTAATGCATGCCAATCGGCCACAAAAAAGAAGCAAGGATATTCTGACTGCAAGCGCACCCAGTTCTTTAAAACACCGTGGTAGTGACCCAGGTGCAGGTTACCGGTTGGTCGCATGCCAGAGAGAACGCGTTCAGCAAACATCTGTATTCTTTTTCTAAGTGGTTAAATAGGTAAGGGATTAATGAGTTGAGTGATTAATGAAAAGCAGACCACACAGGAGTGAGGTGATCGGGCAAATGCGGCAGATTGCCTAAATCAATATGACTCTCGTTCGGATCATGGAAATCTGAACCGCGAGAAGCTAAAAATCCATATTGCTGCGCAATCTTTCCATAGGTTTGGTACTGATGTGGACTATGGCTACCCGTAATCACTTCAATAGCTAAGCCGCCAATCTCTTTGAAGTGCTTATAGAGTTCATCCATCTGCATCGCATTGAGCTTATAGCGTCCAGGATGCGCAATCACTGCAACGCCACCAGCTGCCTTAATCCAAGCAACTGCATCATCTAGCGTTGCCCATAAATGGGGTACGTAGCCAGGCTTATCTTCAATCAAATAGTTTTTAAATACGTGTTCTGTATCTTTGCATATACCTTGCTCCACGAGAAAGCGCGCAAAGTGAGTTCTAGAAATCAAGTCATGGTTACCCGCAAAATGCAGAGCGCCTTCATAAGCACCGGGGATACCTACTTTCAGTAATTGCTCGGCCATGAGCTTAGCGCGATTACCCCTACCTTCACGCGTGCGTCGCAAACCTTCGATAATTCCGATATGTCCTGGATCAATTCCAAGACCAACAATATGAATGGTTTGACCCATCCAGGTTACGGAGATTTCTACACCTGCAAGGTAATCAATTCTTAATGCACTGGCTGCCTCTCGGGCTCGCTTTTGGCCGCCTAACTCATCGTGATCGGTCAGTGCCCATAAATGCACGCCATTAGCCTTAGCGCGCTCAGCCAATTCTTCAGGCGTCAAAGTTCCATCAGAAACCACTGAGTGGCAGTGTAAATCGGCATTTAGGGGTGAAAAGCTGCTCATGACCCTATTTTAGGTCAAGCTGGTATCAATTACCCGGCGCGGCGCATCTAGGTAGTCACGAGACTGCATCTCGGTCAATCGAGACACCGTTCGAGAGAATTCAGCGGTAATTTGACCCTCGGTGTACAAATCCTGGGCTGGAACCTCGGCGGACATGATGAGCTTGATCTTGTGGTCGTATAAGACGTCAATTAACCAAATAAAGCGGCGGGCTTCATTGGTCATTCTGGGGGGCAAATAAGGCACTCCAGACAAAATCACGGTATGAAACTGGTTAGCAATCTCTAGGTAATCATTTTGTGAGCGTGGGCCACAACACAAGGTTTTGAAGTCAAACCAAACCACGCCGTCAGCCATATGCAAGGGACGCAATTCACGGGACTCAATGTTTAAGACTGGATTACGAGCCTCTTTTTGATTGCCAATCAAAGTTTGAAACATTTGACCAAGGGTTGTCTGCGTTTCAGCATTCACAGGAGTGAGATAGGCTTGGACTTGCGCCATCTGTACGCGGCGGTAATCATTGCCTGCATCAACATTCAAGACATCCAGCTTTTCTTCTAGCAATTTAATTGCTGGTAATAATCGATCGCGATGCAATCCATTCGGATAAAGCTGATCTGGTCGATAGTTTGATGTCATCACAAATTGCACTCGATCCGCAAACAGCGCATTTAGCAAGCGATACAAAATCATCGCATCGGCGATATCATTAATATGAAACTCATCAAAGCAAATTAGGCGATAGCGATTTGATATGCGCTTTGCCAGCTCATCTAGCGGGTCTGCCAATCCTGAAAGCTCATGCAATTCACGATGCACTTCACGCATAAACTCATGAAAATGAATACGGATTTTCTTTTCTAAAGGGGATGCCGCATAAAAGCAGTCCATTAGAAAAGATTTTCCGCGGCCTACTCCACCCCATAGATAAAGGCCACGGGGAAGTGTCGGTTTAAATATCTTTTTCTTTAAGCTATTGCTACGGATTTCTTTATAAGCAATCCATTCGTCTTCACATTCTTGAAGACGTTCAACAGCACGAAGCTGCGCGGGATCGCTTTGATACCCGCGCGTCTTTAGCTCTTGTTGGTAAAACTCAATGGTTTTCAATTACATATTTAATGCACGTGAGTCTGTCGCCAAAGCTGCTTCGCGCATCACTTCAGACAAACTTGGATGTGCATGACAGATACGAGCAATATCTTCTGCTGCTGCTTTAAATTCCATTGCAACCGCTGCTTCAGCAATTAAGTCAGAAGCATTGGCACCGATGATGTGTACGCCAAGAATTTCGTCTGTCTTAGCATCAGCCAACACCTTAATGAAACCATCAGCCCGGCCCATGCCTAATGCACGACCGTTAGCAGCAAATGGGAACTGGCCAGCTTTATAGGCAACGCCAGCCTCTTTAAGAGCTTGTTCAGTTTTACCAACCCATGCAATTTCAGGATCGGTGTAAATAACCCAAGGAATGCAGTTGTAATCGATATGTGGTTTTTGACCAGCAATCACCTCAGCAACCAAAACACCTTCATCTTCAGCTTTATGCGCCAACATTGGGCCGCGCACTACGTCACCCACTGCGTAAACGCCAGGCGCGCTAGTTGCACAAGTGTGATCATCAATTGGAATGAAGCCACGCTCATCCACTTTGAGGCCAATCTTATCTAAACCTAATTTATCAGTATTTGGTACACGACCAACTGAAACAATTAAGCGATCGCATTCCAACTTGGAAGCCTTACCAGCGCTATCGGTGTAATTAACAACTACACCCTTCTTGTCCGCTTTGACATCGCCAATCTTCACGCCAGTATGAATATCCAAGCCTTGTTTAGCAAAAAGCTTTTGGGCTTCTTTAGCAATACCGATATCGCAAGCGCCTAAGAATGAAGGCATTGCTTCAAGCACGGTCACTTCAGCACCGAGACGGCGCCATACAGAGCCCAACTCCAAGCCAATTACACCAGCACCAATTACGCCTAATTTCTTAGGGGCCACATCAAACTTGAGCGCGCCTTCGTTATCGCAGATCAAGACGTTGTCCACAGTAACACCAGGAAGATGGCGAGCCTTAGAACCGGTTGCAATGATCACATTCTTTGCCGTAACTGTTTCTTTATCTTTGCCATCAATCGTCACTTGATAACCATCAGCACCTTTGCCTTCGAATGAAGCATGGCCTTTTAACAAAGTGATTTTGTTCTTGCGGAACAAGTACTGAATACCACCCGTCATTTTGGTAACAATGTCATCCTTACGCGCGATCATCTTCTTAGTGTCGATGCTGACAGCGCCAACTTTAATACCATGATCAGCGGCATGATGATTGATCTTCTCAAACTCTTCGGAAGAAGCCAATAAAGCCTTAGAAGGAATACACCCTACGTTTAAGCAAGTGCCGCCCAAACGCGGCTCACCTTTAGGATCGTCATAAGAACTAGATTCAGCACAGGCAACTTTAAAGCCAAGTTGCGCTGCACGAATTGCGGCGATATAGCCTCCAGGACCACCGCCGATTACAACTATGTCAAAAGCTTGGCTCATGATCTTCCCTTCTTATAGATCAAGGAGAAGGCGTGAAGGATCTTCTAAAGCATCCTTCATGGCTACTAAACCAAGCACAGCCTCGCGGCCGTCAATGATGCGGTGATCGTACGACAACGCTAAGTAGTTAATTGGGCGCACAACCACTTGACCGTTTTCCACTACAGCACGGTCTTTAGTGGCATGGATACCCAAAATAGCAGATTGTGGGGGATTAATAATTGGTGTGGAAAGCATAGAGCCGAATACACCACCGTTAGAGATGGAGAATGTGCCACCAGTCAACTCTTCAATCGACAATTTGCCATCGCGAGCTTTAGCACCGAACTCAGCAATCTTCTTCTCGATATCAGCCAAATTCATTTGGTCAACGTCACGCAAAATGGGAACTACTAGACCGCGCGGTGAACTCACTGCGATACCGATATCAAAGTAACCATGGTAAACGATGTCATTGCCATCAACAGAAGCATTCAAGAGCGGGAATTTCTTCAAAGCATGTGTCGCAGCTTTAACGAAGAAAGACATAAAACCTAACTTCACGCCATGTGTCTTCTCAAACTGATCCTTGTATTTATTGCGCAAGGCAATTACAGGGCCCATGTTGACTTCATTGAAGGTAGTCAAAATAGCGTTGTTGGCTTGTGACTCAAGTAAACGTTCAGCAATACGAGCACGCAAACGACTCATTGGAACGCGCTCTTCTGGACGATCGCCAGTTGGAATTGATGCGCTTGGCAATGCAGCAGATTTAGCGCTGCCTGAAGAGGCATTCAATGCATCACCCTTCGTGATACGACCATCACGTCCAGAACCAGCGACTTGACTAGCATCGATATCCTTTTCAGCAAGAATTTTTGCAGCCGAAGGAGCAGCAGCCGCGCCAGATTTAGCAGCTGGAGCTGCGGCCTTTGCTGGAGCTGCTGCAGGAGCGGCGGCTGCAGCGGGAGCGGCAGCGGCTACAGCAGTGCTATCAATCTTCGCAATCAATTGCTCAGCAACAACAGTGCCACCATCAGCAACAACGATTTCTGTCAAAACGCCAGCAGAAGGCGCTGGAACTTCGAGGACCACTTTATCTGTTTCGATTTCGATCAAGATTTCATCTTGACCTACAGCGTCACCAACCTTCTTTTTCCATTGCAATAAAGTTGCTTCAGCAACTGACTCAGAGAGTTGTGGAACTTTAACTTCAAAAATAGCCATGATTAATCCTGTTTATATGTATTTAGGTGTGTATGTTGAGTTATGAAGACGATTATTTCGTGATCACGTAACCTTTTAATTTGGCAAATGCCGCATTGAGTAATGACTTCTGCTGTTCTTGGTGGAGATGGGCATAACCACAAGCTGGCGATGCTGATGCAGGACGACCCGCATAGCTTAACTTCATACCATCAGCCATGTTTTCCAAAATATTGTGCTGAACGAAGAACCAAGCACCTTGGTTTTGTGGCTCATCTTGACACCAAACAATCTCTTCCAATTTTGGATATTTCTTTAACTCAGCAGTTAGTGCTTTATGTGGGAACGGATATAGCTGCTCCAAACGAATGATGGCAACATCCTCAATCTTCCTCTCGGTGCGTTGCTTAATCAAGTCGTAATAAACCTTACCAGAACACATGACAAGTCGAGTTACTTTGCTGGCATCAATCGAGTCATCACGTTCACCTAATATCGTCTTAAATCCACCCTTAGTAAACTCAGACAAGGGTGATGCTGCTTCTTTATTTCGAAGCAGAGATTTCGGTGTCATCAAAATTAATGGCTTACGGAACTGACGAATCATCTGACGACGCAACACGTGGAATATCTGTGAGGC
>CANCQD010000054.1 GCA_947380285.1 Burkholderiaceae bacterium
CTCTGCCAAAAGCGGAGGACTTAGGTGCGTAATACAGCCCTTGCGCCAGCTTTTCTAAATCACCCGCATCAACCAATTGTTTTAAATGACGGTCAACTGCATTGGAGTCACCTAAAAGATCCTCTCTTCTATAGACATGACCCCCCTTAAGGTGCGAGCGAAGTCTCCCCAATGCGCTATTGCGCACTTTAGGCGAAGTACTTAAGGAGGCTTTTACTGGCTCTTTTTGCATGATTTTTTATTGAATTTTCATGCATATTAGCATAGGCACAGGATCTTAACAATCGTTACTTTAAGCAACGCTCAAAAGACAAACCCCCACCATTTCTGATGAGGGTTTGCTTTTCTGGTGGGCCCACCAGGACTTGAACCTGGGACCAAAGGATTATGAGAGCAGATATCCAAAGAAAACCACTAGCATTTCAAGAGGTTACGCCTCCTGTTTATCGGTGTGTGACTATTTGTGTGACTAGATTAACAAGATCACAACAAACACAATCTCACTCTTTGGTTTTCAAAATTAATTCTGTGTAGAAAGGGCTAGAGATTTTGCCTCTTCCAATAATCGTGCTTTGTCAATCTTATTGGTTGAAGCCAGAGGTAACTCGTTGAGAAACCATATCCAACGTGGATGCTGATATGCAGGCGCATGTTTTAAACAATACTGCTTGAGTGAGTCTGAAGACAATAGATTGCCAGGTTTAATTACAACAAAGGCGGCAGGCTTATATCCTTTAATCTCATCCTCCACTGGAACGACTGCAGCCTGCTGAACTAATGGATGGGACTCAAGTAATCTTTCGACCTCACTGGGATAGATATTCTCACCACCCGATACAAACATATCGTCGCTGCGTCCTATGAATGAATAGAATCCATTTTCATCCACTCGAAACATATCGCCAGTAACGTAAAAGCCATCTTCCGTAAAGGGAGACTTTAATGCTGGAACTCTAGTTAATGCTTTATGGTAACCAAGCATTAACCCAGGCGATTTTAATTCTAAGACCCCATTTACGAGCCTCAATTGAACATTGGAGTGAGGATAACCAACAGATAAAGGCGGCTGCTCCAAACCTTTGGGATGTGGTCCAAAAACTACTGGACCTCCCTCAGTAGTCCCATATGCATTAGTTACAAGTACTTGAGGCAATACCTCTTTAATTGACTTAAGTAGACTACTTGAAACGGGCGCAGATCCCATACGCAAATACTGAACCGAAGAAAAATCTGTCTTTTGAATCAACTCTTTTTCTTGAAGCATCATTGCAATCATTGGAGGAACTGCTGTTAACCAAGTACATTGATATTGTTGAATCGCCTCTAAATAGGACTTGGCTGTAAATTGGGGCAAAAGCACAATACTGGCATGTGCCATCAAAGATAATTTAATTAAAGCCAGTGCGTTCATGTGATACAAGGGGGCAGCTACTAAAAATCGATGATGAGACCAATCGTTTTTTCCAATCCTAGTTTTTGCAACCCAAAGATGGCTCTGGTGCGATAACTGAACTCCTTTCGGTTTTCCAGTAGATCCAGACGTATACAACAACATGGCCACCTGATCTGACTCAGGCTTAACTGCAACAAACTCCCCAAACTCAAGAAAAGAATTGAACCCCTTCGGACCAGGATCGTCAAAATTCACTTTAGTTAAGCCATCGGGCACATCTTCACTGCGCTTAGCATCGCAAAATACCAATTGAGCATCAGCATCTCGTAGAACAAACTCGATCAATGCAGGTGGAAACTTAAAGTTCACTGGAACTGCAACTAGTCCAGCTCTCATTATTCCAAGATAAGTAAATATAAATTCAGCTCGATTAGCTGAAAGAATAGCAACCCGCTCGCCGCTCTTAAAACCAAGCCCTGATAATCGTCGAGCTACAGCATTGCAATGTTGCTCAATCTGAGCATAAGTGTATTCACGAGGACCGCTCTCGCCTCCTAAATCAATTAAGCCGATCTTTGTCTGATCGAGATCTTGGCGAATAATTTCGCCAAGATTACTGAAATTGGGCAGCCCCATGAATTAATTCTTGACTAGACTTTTGGAGGTGGAGGAGGAGCGGTGGAATATACACCTCTTCCGCTAGCGCATAAGGCGCCGTCTTTGTCAAAAACCTGAGCCTCAGAAACGCTAAATTGATTGCCAAATTTAATTACCTTACCTTTGGCGATTAAATTTCCAGGCATCGCTGCTCTATGGTAATCGACCCTTAAATCGATCGTCGGAACTCCTCGCCCAGTCTTGGAGACCAATGCCCAGTCAGCAACTAAATCAACTAAAGCAGCCAAGATACCGCCATGGGTATATTTTCGATCTGGGTTTACGACCCACTCTTCTCGCCAAGTTGCCTCAATTTCAATACAACCATCTCCAACTGATAGTACTTTTAATCCGAGCCACTCATGAAAAGGACCGCGTCTCAGTTTTTCTTCTACCTCTAGGGCCGTTAATTGCACATCTGACATATCGTCACCTTTATTCAAATTATGGAGTAATTACTACTTTACCGATCACTTCTCGATCTTGAATTAAACGCAAACCCTCTCGCGCCTCTTCAAGCGATAGGACCTTATCAATGACTGGAGTAATTTCACCTTTTGATATCATCTCCATCAAGGCAGTGAGGTCCTCAATATAAAAACTGTTCGATCCAATCACCTGCAACTCAAAACTCCAAATGTAGCGTAAGTCTTCTTTAGGATCATGTCCCGCAGTTGCTCCACACACGAGTAATTTCCCACCACGCTTGATACATCTTAACGAGGGAACCCATGTCTCTCCACCAGTAAAATTGATGACAACATCTACCCCACCCTCATGATTTCTTCGCTGTGGTTTGCCATATTTTTCGACGGTCCATTTTGAAAAATCGACCTCTTTATAGTTGATTACCTCATCAGCGCCGACTTCTTTTAATCTTGCCAATTTATCATCACTACTTGCACAGGCAATCACTTCAGCGCCTAACTGTTTCGCTAAAATGACGCAACCTGTACCGACGCCTCCTGAGGCTCCGAGAATTAAAACACGATCTCCTTTTTTAACTGTATTGTGAGTCACCAACATGCGATGGGCAGTTCCATAGGCTACTGGCAAGGAGGCTGCCTGAACAAAACTCACTGCATCCGGAATTTTGATCAGTTGCTCTGCTGAAACTAAACAATACTCAGCCATACCCCCATCCAGCATTTCCCCCATCAAGCCATGCGTTTTATTTAAAGGATTAACTAATACGCGATCTCCGAGCGTCCACCCTTTCACATTGGCGCCAATTTCTACAATCTCACCGGCCATATCTAGGCCAATAATTACTGGAAGCGGTACTTTAATGCCAGGCATTCCCTTCACAGTAAAAACATCGTGGTAATTGAAAGATGAAGCACCCACCTTAATGATGACATGATCATCTTTGATAGTGGGTTTTGGGTAGTCCCCGACAAACTCTAATTTATCTAAATTACCATGCTCGCGCAGTACTAATGCCCTCATACTCTTCTCCTTAAAATAATTTAAATATCCATTAATTTTGTAAACATAAATTTATCCATAGATCTCTCTATAGAACGCCCTGTTCAAATGAGTTGGCATTCAGGAGATAGGAAACGGCTTAATCTCCTTGCTCGATCATTTGCAAGGCTCAATCTAACTGCTGTAATTTTCCCTCTTTAACCATTCTTGCCCATAGCGCCACATCTGCTTCATACCACTTTGCAAATTCCAAGCCAGGACCTGGCAATGGAGTTGCGCCAATGGTTTGTAACCTTTCCTGAACACTACTGGTTTTAATGGCTTCTAATATTGCCACTTCTAATTTCTTCTGAATATCTGGTGGGGTTTTAGAGGGAACAAAAAAACCGAACCAAGTACCAAATTCGAAACCAGGATATCCTGACTCCGCGATGGTTGGGACATCTGGTAACAATTTAGAGCGAGACTTTGAGGTAATTGCCAACGCCCTCACTTGCCCCCCTTTAACTTGCGGGTAGGAAGATCCCATGACATCGAACAGAACAGTAATTCTTCCGGCAATCAGATCTGGGTATACCGCCCCGCTACCTTTATATGGGACGTGAACCATATCAATACCTGCCGCTGACTTAAATAATTCACCGACTAAGTGGCTACCAGTATTGTTACCAGAAGAGCCAAAACTCGCTTGCTCTTTATTTGCCTTAATGGCTAGCACTAAATCTTTGAGGGTTTTATAAGGGGAGTTATTGGATACTAACAATAGACTGGGGACTGAAGCAACTCCCGCCACCGCAGCGAGGTCGGTCTGAGGATTAAAATTAATTTTTGAAAGGCTAGGACTAGTTGCCAAGCTAACTGACGCAAAAAGAAAAGTATATCCATCGGGCTTTGCAGATTTGGCAACATATTCAGCGCCAATATTGCCGCCAGCACCCGGCTTAAGCTCTACGACAACACTTTGCTTCATAATCCTGGATAACTCAACTGAAATGGCTCTACCGATAACGTCCGCTGAACCACCTGCAGCATAAGGTACCACCATTACCAGCGGTTCAGAAGGATAAGTATTGGCATGGCACAAGAATCCTGTTAGCAAAAAAGTTATGCCAACCAAAAAATGTCGAGTAATACAATAAATATTTTTCATGGATAAGCCCTTCAGGTCATCAGGAGAATTTTTAAGGTATGTCAAATACATTTTTTAATCATCATTCAGGCGCTCTTTAAAATAATTTGACTCATGCTGAAGAATTAAATTAAAAAAATAAATTTGGACTACCACTTAAAATCCTCCTGGCTAAGCGTGTATATTTTGCTTCCGTCACTATTTTCTATCTGACATTGGGTAATCAAATTAGGGGACTCTAACGCCTCTCCATGAATTCTGAGCAGGCAATTACCTAGATCAATAGTGTAATCATTCATCCAACTGTGAGAGCTATCTGTAAGGGAGCCCTGTAGTTTTAGTAATTTAGCAAATACTTGATAAGTTTGGGCAGGATTCGATGATCCGACTCTAATCTCTTTCAAATGGATTAGCCCATTTGAATGCTCCATATCCCCTGCTATCCAGACATACTCGGGCGTCAGATGCTGGCAAAAATAGATCCGCAGCCCCGGAATAGGTTGAGCTGTAAAACGAACAGCTTTAAATAAGGCTTGCTTTATTTCTCCATCAATCTGCACTGGCCGAGATAAATCTTGCACTGGATTGGGGGCAAAACCTGATTCCATTAAATCCTGATAGCAAGCACCTGCATCTGATGTTCTAAAAACCAAGGCATCAAGTCCACAAGGTCGGTCGGCTATTTCCTGTCTAATTGACTGAGCTTGTGACTCCCAACCTAAAATTTCTAAATAGGCACTATCAAGCATAATTAGTCGATTGAGTGATCCTAAGTTATGTCTTGCTAGGTCGGTTAAATGAAACCCCTTCGCCTCAAGAGTTTGGGCAGCCACCTCCATTTTGTCTCGTCCAGTAATAACGAGATGATCGAATTTATATACCATCTGGTAAAGGTTACCTCACTGCCAATGCTGCATCAAGTGCTTGCGAAAAATCCCCAATCAAATCTTCAGCGCCTTCGAGTCCAGCATGCAATCTAATGAGATGACCTAATTTAAGGTCATTTGAATCATCAAGTCTATGAAGGGGGTCAGCTAAGAGCGCTAAACTTTCAAATCCGCCCCAGGACAAACCAATCCCGAAAATTTTAAATTCTTTAAATAGTATCGAGAGCTGATTTTTAGACATGGGGTGAAGGATGATGCCAAATAATCCGCTAGCCCCTAAGAAGTCACGCTGCCATAATTCAAACCCAGGATTACCAGGCAGAGCGGGATGGAGTACTTGTGCAACTGCTTTGTGATTCTGAAGCCAATGAGCCAGTTGTAAACCATTTTTCCAGTGTCTTTCCATGCGAACGGACAGTGTTCTTAATCCCCTCATCGCTAGAAAAATATCATCTGGCCCCGCTGTTTCACCAAAAATATGTGCGCTGGCTTGCAAACTAGGCCACGCCCTTTCATTAGCCGTAGCCACACCGAGCAAACCATCTGAATGTCCAATTAGATATTTCGTTGCCGCATGAATAGAGATATCAACACCATGCTCAAATGGCCGAAAGTACAAGGGCGTTGCCCAGGTGTTATCCATTACTACATAGGCATTAATGGAGTGAGCGATCTCTGCAATCGCTGGAATATCTTGCATCTCAAATGTCATTGATCCCGGGGATTCGACATAGATCACCCGCGTTTTGTCTTTCAATTTAAGGGATAAGTCACTTAAGTTTGTGGGGCTGAAAAACTCCACCTCAATATTCATACGCCTAAGGACCTGCTCAGCAAAATTTCGAGTAGGTCCGTAAACACTATCGCTGATCAATAAATGGTCACCGGCCTTTAGGAGACCAATGAGGGCGTGAGTACATGCCGATAGTCCAGAGGGAAATACCAGAGACTGATAACCACCTTCCAACTCAGCAATTGCAGATTCAAATGCTTTGGTCAAAGGCGACCCAAAGCGACCATAGCTAGCCATCGGATTACTTTCGCTCCTACGTAAATCCCACTCCTCTAAGGATTGAGCCAAGATGGTTGAACCTCTAAATACCGGCATATTTACAAACCCAGCATATTCAGAGGAATTCCTACCAATATGGGAAAGTAAGGTGTCTTGCCCACCCGTCACATTCCTAGAGTGAGGGCTATCTATTGCTTTTATCGATTCTTTCATAATAGCAATGTTATGCTTCAAAAATCGAAATTAAATACCAATTAATATCTAAAAATTGAATATTAATAGAAAATTATACTTAATATTTATTTAAGTAGAGAAAATTATGCTAGATAATAAGTTAGATAGGCTGGATTGCAAAATCCTCGCCCTACTGCAAGAAGATGCATCCCTTTCTATTGGGGATATTGCAGAAAGCGTAGGCCTCACTACAACTCCTTGTTGGAAAAGAATTCAGAGATTAGAAAAGCAAGGAGTCATTAGAAAAAGAGTGGCTCTTCTTAATCCACCGCAACTCAATCTTGGTTTAATCGCCTTTATCTCAATAAAAACCAATCAACATAAGATTGAGTGGTTTGAATCCTTTCATCGCATTGTTAGTGCAATCCCAGAAGTAGTCGAGTTCTACCGTGTCACTGGCAATACAGACTATCTTTTAAAAGTAGTTCTATCCAGCATAGAGGACTACGACAGAGTCTATAAAATCTTAATTAAGGGTGTTGACTTGGTAGATGTCAGCTCTATGTTTGCGATGGAACAAATTAAATACACTACCGCACTACCCTTGAATCAAGTCAACTTAAGTTAAAAAGACTAGTAGACCGCTGCCTGACCATCTCGACGTGGGTCGCTAGCGGCAATATAACCATCCTCAAGATCATCAGATAAGCGCCAAATAAATTGACCGGCTCCAAAATCCATATAAGGATCATCTACTTTTTTCAATGTGTGACCCATTTCAGTTAATCCTTTAACGGTCGCGGGGTTCATATTGGACTCAACATCTAAAGTAAAGTCTCGATTGACCTTCCAACGAGGCGCATCACAAGCTGCCTGAGGCTGCTGTCGATAAGTCAACATTCTGAGAACAGTTTGCAAGTGGCCTTGTGGCTGCATATCTCCGCCCATCACACCAAAACTCATTTGCGGAATGGTGACTCCTCCTTCTTTGCGAGTTAAGAAAGCCGGAATAATGGTGTGAAATGGTCGCTTCCCTCCAGCTACTACATTGGTAGAACGAGGATCCATCGAGAAACCAAACCCCCTGTTTTGCATGCTCACTCCCCAGTCAGGAACCACAATACCCGAGCCAAAGCCCATGTAGTTACTCTGAATAAAGGATATCATGCGGCCATTTTCATCAGTAGCGGATAGGTAAACAGTGCCCCCTGAACTGGGGAGCCCAAACTGAAAGTTCGTTGCCTTGTGGGGGTCAATTAATTTTGCACGATCTGCTAAATAGGCTGGATCAAGCATTTGCTCAGGCGTTACATCCATGGACCTAGGATCTGCTACATACTTATAAACATCCGAAAAAGCCAACTTCATTGCCTCAATTTGCAGATGCTGACTGAGTGCTCCATCCAGCGGTAAATTTTGCAGATCAAAATTTTGCAAGATCCCCAAAGCCATTAATGCCCCTATACCCTGTCCATTAGGAGGTATCTCATGCATTGAATAGGTCTTACCATCCGCACCTTTTACATCCTGCTCTATTGTGCCAACCCATTCTGGGCGATATGAAGCAAGGTCCTGCAGTGAAAGAGCTCCACCATTGCTTTTAGAGAAACCAGCAATGGCATGCGCAACTTCACCTTCATAAAATTCTCGAATTCCACTCTTGGCAATCTTTTTCAATGTACGAGCAGCCGCTTGAAAACGAAATATTTCACCGATTTCAGGGGCACGTCCATGGGGCATAAAGGCTTGAGCAAATCCAGGCTGATTCTGCATCTCTGGAATAGCGGCCGCCCACTTATGGGCTACCACAGGAGCCAATGCATAACCCCGCTCAGCAATCTCAATAGCTGGTTGCAATAAATCACTTAAGGGCAGGGAACCAAAACGCGTATGTAAGGCTTCCCAGCCTGCAAGCGCGCCTGGAACGGTGACCGAATCCCAGCCACGCATAGGCCTCTCAGCCAAACCATTACCATCACGACCATATTTACTCGCAAAGTATTCTGGACTCCAAGCGCTAGGGGCTACCCCAGATGAATTTAAACCATGCAATTCTTTACCATCCCAAACAATAGCAAAGCAATCACTACCCAAGCCATTGGATACTGGCTCCACAATCATTAATGCTGCTGCTGCTGCAATAGCCGCATCAATAGCATTGCCGCCTTGTTGAATGATTTTCAATCCCGCCTGCGCAGCATAAGGATGAGAAGTTGACACAACATTACGCCCCATCACAGGGACCCTAATGGTTGGGTATGGGTTATTCCAATTAAATTTCATATTCACGCTTATTGGGAAGTAATTTGAGTTGAGTTCAAAACAGTATTCATTGCGCCCTACTTTTTCCAACTATATCAGCAAGCTTTTAAGAAGTACTAAGACTGAATACTTAGGCTACTGATTGCAATTTTTTAATATTTCTCACCAGCTAAACTGAACTCTGTTAGTCAAACTAGCCCCGAACAATTGCGCGCATAAATCAATAAGTAGTTCATTGCTCCAATGGCTGACCTATATATTTATTGGGGCTCCCATGGAGGATGTGTAGAGATTGCTTACACACCTTGTGATACAGAAAGAAAAACGACTTAGGAATTTCTCCCTAAGTCGTTGATTTCATTGGTGGGCCCACCAGGACTTGAACCTGGGACCAAAGGATTATGAGTCCTCTGCTCTAACCAACTGAGCTATAGGCCCGTTAGTCTTCGAATCAATCTTCCTCGAGGAAGGTCTTGAGTTTGTCGCTACGGCTTGGATGACGCATCTTGCGAAGAGCCTTAGCTTCAATCTGACGGATACGCTCACGGGTAACGTCAAACTGCTTACCTACTTCTTCGAGAGTGTGATCGGTACTCATCTCAACACCAAAGCGCATACGCAATACTTTTGCTTCACGTGGAGTTAATGAATCAAGAACATCCTTCACTACGTCACGCATAGACTCATGCAACGCTGCTTCAGCTGGAGCTAATGTATTACCATCTTCAATGAAATCGCCTAAATGAGAATCCTCGTCGTCGCCAATTGGTGTCTCCATAGAGATTGGCTCTTTAGCAATCTTCATGATCTTACGAATCTTATCTTCAGGAATCTCCATCTTCAGCGCTAAGGTTGCAGCATCTGGCTCATGACCAGTTTCTTGCAAAATCTGACGGCTGATACGGTTCATCTTATTGATCGTCTCAATCATATGAACAGGGATACGGATAGTACGCGCCTGGTCAGCAATCGAACGAGTTATTGCCTGACGAATCCACCATGTTGCATAGGTAGAGAACTTATAGCCACGACGGTATTCAAACTTATCTACCGCCTTCATCAAACCGATATTACCTTCTTGAATCAAGTCCAAGAACTGCAAACCACGGTTGGTATATTTTTTAGCAATCGAGATAACCAAACGTAAGTTGGCTACTGTCATCTCACGCTTCGCTTCGCGGGCACGCTTCTCACCTGCGATCATTTGCTTGTTTACTTCTTTTAATTCTGGAAGTGGAATAACGACATTCTTTTGAATATCAATCAACTTCTGTTGTAGCTCCTGGATAGCTGGAACATTACGCTGCAAGAGTGCGCTATATGGTTTGTTCTCATTGAGCAACTTTTCAGTCCAAGTCAAATTCATGGACATCTTAGGGAAGTCTTTTAATACCTCACTACGATTAACACCGACTTTGTCCACCAATAAACTAACGATGCCACGCTCGAGCTTCCAAACTTGGTCAACTTGTGATCGCATCGTATCGCATAACTTCTCAACACTCTTGGCTGTTAAGCGGAAACCCAGTAACTCGGCACGAATCGCTTCTTGCGCTTTCAAATAAGCAGGGCAGTTATAGCCATCTTTTTCAAAAGCACGACGTATCTTGTCAGCTTGTGTACGAACAATCGCAAATTTCTCCAAAGAAATCTGCTTTAACTCCTCTAACTGCTTGGCATTAGCTGTAGCAGCACCGCCGCCACCCCCGCTACCTTCGTCTTCTCCGCCATCTTCTTCGCCTTCTTCGGCATCTGGATCAATTTCTGGCTCTTCAGGTCCAAGCTTAATATCTTCTGCGTTGGGATCAACCAAGCCATCAACAAACTGGTCGATCTCCATCTCGCCACTAGCAATCTTGTCAACGTTGTTCAGAATCTCGGCAATCGTTACAGGGCAAGCAGCCAAAGCCATGACCATATCTTTGAGGCCAGCTTCAATCTTCTTCGCAATAACAATCTCGCCTTCGCGAGTCAACAAATCAACTGTACCCATCTCACGCATATACATACGCACTGGATCGGTAGTACGGCCGAATTCAGAATCCACAGTAGAAAGCGCTGCTTCCGCCTCTTCTTCAGCCTCTTCTTCTGACGCTGCAGCTGAAGCGTTGTCAGACAAAATTAATGTTTCAGCATCAGGAGCCTGTTCGTAAACAGTAATGCCGATATCGTTGAGCAAGCTGATCAAAGTCTCTAATGCATCTGCATCAGATAACTCATCGGACATTACGTCATTCATCTCGCCATGGGTTAAGTAACCTTTGGACATACCCATCTTGATCAGAGTCTTCAAGCGAGCACGACGTAATTCTTGTTGCTCTTCTGTACCTAACTGTTGTGCTGCAAATTCTTTTAAGAGCGCCTTCTCTTTGGCCTTACGCTCACGCGCTTTTTGACGATCAGTTAAGACTGGTTCTACATTTTCCGCAGGAGCATCAGCCTTAGCTTTACGGCCGCGCTTCTTCTCATCCTCAGCTGCTGGCACTTCAAGTTCAGCAACCTTAGCTTTTTTGTCTTTAGTTTCTTTAATTTCTTTAGCTAGCTCAGCCTTGGGTGCAGGCAATGCATTGCCTTTTTTTGCTGGCTCAACTTTAACTTCTGCTTTTGCAGGAGCCTTGGTAACTGGCTTCGCTGGTACTTTTGCAACTGGCTTTGCAACAGCTTTTGTTGGTTTTTCTGGTGCCTTAGTTGAAGCCTTAGCTGGTGCCTTAGGCGCTGGTTTTGCAGCAGCCTTCACTGGTTTAGCTGGAGTCTTCGCTTTAACGATTGGTT
Source organism: Burkholderiaceae bacterium (assembly GCA_947380285.1). The sequence goes on from CANCQD010000054.1 coordinate 11,715, forward strand.
TTGCTGGTACTTTCGCTTTGGAAACGGGTTTAGCTGCCGCCTTTACTGGATTTGCCGGAGTTTTTGCTTTAGTCGCTGGTTTTGCAGCGGCTTTGACTGGTTTAGCTGGAGCTTTCGCTTTTGGAGCTGGTTTTTTGGTCTTGGTATTCGGCATTTATTAGCACTTACTCACATTACTGTTATTGATATCGACTGATGAAACACAGCCCCGCGTTACTCACTTACCCACTTACCCCAAATTTCTTCAAAATAAAGCGCAAGTGGCTGAATTAAATCGGTTTTTTCTTGGGAACAGAGGATTATAGTCGATTGCGACTTTTTTGACCCTGTATTACCTAAAGATATGGGGTAATTTCAGCGAATTTCTAGGTTTATTTACAGAAATTCTTAAGAGAATTTCAGCTTTTCGCCCAATTCACGATAACGGGCTCGATCCTGCTCAGTGGAAGTGCTTCCAGCGATCTTTTGAGCAATTTCGGTCATTTCTTGCTTCAGATGGGTTAACTCTAGCTTCTTGAATGCCCCCTCAAGATCAGCGGTCGCACCTTCCAATTCTAAATCGGAACCCATCACCCGATTTCTCAGGACTTCGTACAAGGGAGCTAACTCACTACGCGAGAGTTGATCTTGGAACATCGCAAATGCACCAGCACCTGCAATCGCGGGTTTACCACCTTCACCCGGAATGAATTCAACTAAATCACACTGCGCTAAAAGATCACTCATTAAAGCATGTGCTTTTGCAGATCTTTGTTCAGCCGCCTTTAATGCGAGTGTCCGCTTACTCGCATCCAAGGCTTTTCCTAGATGCGGAAACTGAATGATGACGCGCAGCATTTGTTCAGCCAAATCCGTTGGCGCTTTAGGAGGTTCAATATTTTGTGTGGCTACCCGCTTTGCGGATCCCTTGGAAGCTTGCCAAGGGGCACCCTGCCTATTGCTTGAGAAATTATTTTGATTACCTTGGCTACCTTGATAACCTTGACCACTTTGAGTCCGCACTTGCACTGGCTGATAAGTTGTTTGACGCACAGGTGCAGGCGCTACCGTTAAACCACAAAATGCTTCAAGTTCTGCTGGAGTCGTATTCGTACGAATCGCTAATTCGCGCAAGATTTGCGTACGCAAGGCAATTGGAGGCATTGAAAGTAAAAGCGGCTTAGCAGCATGATGGGTATGAGCCCTGCCCTCAGGAGTGGTTTGCTCATGACCTTCGCTAACAACTTTAAAGAAAAAGCTGGAGATAGACATTGCTTCTTTGATGACTTTCTCAAAAGCAGGCGCGCCATATGCACGTACATAACTATCGGGGTCATGTTCAGTCGGCAAAAATAAGAAGCGAATTTCTTTATCGTCCGACATTAAAGGTAAGCAAGCTTCTAGCGCACGTTGCGCAGCACGTTGACCGGCAGAATCACCATCAAATGAAAAGACTACTTTATCGGTTTGACGCAGCAACATGCGTACATGGTTTGCGGTACAAGCTGTACCTAAGGTTGCAACTGCGTTCGGAAACCCCAATTGCGCTAAGGCAACGACATCCATATAACCTTCGCATACCAGGACATATTCTTGTGCGCGAATCGCTTGTCTTGCTTCAAATAATCCATAGAGCGTATTGCCCTTGGAGAACAGCGGCGTTTCTGGAGAATTTAAATATTTTGGTTCACCCTGATCGAGAATGCGTCCACCAAAGCCAATTGTTTGGCCCTTGGGATTGCGAATAGGGAACATGATGCGATCACGAAAACGGTCATAACGCTTTACGGGCTGCCCGCCTTCAGATTGCTCACCCTGAATCAGTAAGCCACCCTCCAATAAAGTTTTAGCCATCTCATCATTGGAGTAGGTGCCAAATACCGCCTCTAAACCCTGCCACCCATCGGGTGCATATCCAAGGGCATAGCGCTTAGCAATCTCACCGGTAAGTCCACGACCCTTCAAATACTCAACAGCCCTTGTATTACCTTTGAGTTGCTGACGATACCAATCTGCAGCTGAACTCATGACCTCACTCAATGCCATTGCTTGCTGCTGTCTTGCTACATCATTCGCAGTACGCTCTTCACGAGGTACATCTAAACCTGCAGAACGCGCTAAATCTTCAATAGCATCAACATAACCAAGACCAGAGTATTCCATTAAAAAACTAATGGCAGAACCATGCGCACCACAACCAAAGCAGTGATAAAACTGTTTAGTTGGGGATACCGAAAATGAGGGGGATTTTTCTGAATGGAAGGGACACAAACCCTGAAAGTTTGCGCCCGCTTTTTTTAACTTAACATGTTGCCCAACCACATCAACGATATCAACCCGATTTAAAAGATCGGCAATGAAGGATTGTGGGATGAGTGCCATGTGGCTAGTATGAAAGAATTTTTCTTTCTTGGGGAGCCGCTTAAATTACTTACTTCGCTAGCGCGGCTTTTACTAGGCCAGAAACTTTGCCCATATCTGCTTTGCCAGCCAATTGAGCCTTCAGTACGCCAATGACTTTACCCATATCTTGTGGGCCTGCAGCGCCAGTAGTAGCAACTGCAGCGGCCACTGCAGCTTCGACTTCAGCGTCAGATAACTGCGCAGGTAAATAAGCTTGTAGTATCGCTATCTCGGCAGCTTCAATGGCCACCAAATCATCGCGCCCCGCCTTTTCAAACTGAGAGATCGAATCTTTACGTTGCTTCATCATTTTTTCAACAGTAGCAACCACACCAGCATCATCAATCACTATGCGCTCATCTACTTCACGTTGCTTAATTGCCGCCAACAAAAGACGGATCGCTCCTAGGCGCTCAACATCTTTTGCGCGCATAGCGTTTTTCATATCTTCGGTAATTTGTTCTTTTAGACTCATGGCTTTATTCCTAGTATTGAATACAGAACGTTGAACGTTTATTTAATAATAGCGATTAAAAAGCAAAAACCCGCTGCGTTTCACCGTCAGCGGGTTTCAAAGCTTCTCGGTGAAGAGAGCTTTTAAATTCTATTAGTAAAGCTTCTTAGGCAACATTTGGCTGCGAATACGCTTGTAATGGCGCTTAGCAGCTGCAGCCTTCTTACGCTTACGCTCAGCCGTTGGCTTCTCGTAGAACTCGCGTGCACGCAAGTCTGTCAAAAGGCCATTCTTTTCAATGGTGCGCTTGAAACGGCGCAATGCCACTTCAAATGGTTCGTTTTCGCGGAGGCGGACTGTAGTCATACTTATTTAACTCGTATATGCTCGATAAATATCGAAAAATTAACTGAATTGCGATTCTAGCACGACCAAACCAAAAAATGATTGTTTTAGGAATAGAAACTTCTTGTGACGA
>CANCQD010000055.1 GCA_947380285.1 Burkholderiaceae bacterium
TCAGCCTGCTCTTTACGTAATGCTGGATAGTCCATCATTTTTTCGATGGTTCGCAAACATTGCTCATGGGAGAGAACTTCTAACTTAATGCCAGAAATCCCGGAACATGGATAAGCATCATCCGGAATTACGTTGCGTTTACGAAATTCAAGCGGATCCATCTGTAATTTTTGTGCGGCCAAATCCACCAGGCCTTCGGTCACGGCACATGCAATTGGATGACCAACTCCACGATACTGACAAGTTGGTGTTTTATTCTGAAACACGACATTCAAACGAGCACGATAGTTTTGATGCTTATACGGACCACCCACCAAGTTCACCACCTGATTACCCTCAATCGCGCTTGTTCTAGGAAACATTGAATATGGACCGATAGCAGTTAAGTCATCAATCTCAAAGGCCAAGATATCGCCTGCCTTATTGGCAGCAATACGCCCTTTAATGCGATGCTCACGTGCATGAATATCGCTTGTAAAAGATTCTAAGCGATCAGCAACAAATTTCACAGGGCGCTCTAGCATCATGGCCAGCCCCACCGTTGCGAAGTCATCTGGATAAGCATGAACCTTAATGCCGAATGAACCGCCCACATCTTTACAGATCACATGGACATCAGACTCAGAAAGACCAAACTGACGGCAATATAAATCTTGCATCATGTGTGGCGCTTGTTGCGAGTGATAAACCGTCAAGCGACGATCACCCGGGTTGTAATCTGCAATTTGACAGCGTGGTTCAAGTGTTACCCCAGTATGGCGCCCAAATCCAAAAGTAGCTTCAGCAACCACATCTGCAGTTGCAAATACCTCATCTACATTCCCGACATCTAAGCTGCGGGTGAAACATAAATTGTCACCAAGCTCTGGATGAATTACCGGAGTATCTGCGTCAAGTGCCGTTTCCATAGAAACAACTGCCGGGAGCTCTTCCCACTCAACATCAATATGTTGCAAAGCATCTTCCGCTTGCGCCCTAGTTTCTGCAACCACTGCTACCACAGGCTCACCCTGCCAACATGCGCGATCAATAGCTAAGGCGTGCTGAGGAGCGGACTTCATGCCAGCCAAATGGCCTAAAGTTGCAACCCAAGGCTTACAAATTTTTGCCATTTGTACGCCATCTACAATAGCCAGCACACCAGGCATCTTGCTAGCGTGCTCCGTGTGAATTTTGCCAATCTTCATATGTGCTACTGGAGAGCGCCAGAACACTACATGAGCCATCCGTGGCAGCTGAATGTCATCAATATACGTCCCTTGGCCTTCCAGTAAACGACGAGCACCATGTCTAGGTTCGCTATGACCGATATAGCGCTGATCGTTTGTAACGGGATCCAGCACCATTCCCTTTAAATCACTTGGCTTATTCATAATGCGTTTTCCTTAATACCTTAAGCGTTAGCAAGGACAGGTTTAATTTTTTGACCCTTAGAGCGAGCATCCAACACATCAACAATGGCATCCACAATCGAGTGGTACCCAGTGCAACGACAGTAATTACCGGATATCCATTCACGCACTTGTTCACGGGTTGCTTTGGGTTGTTGTTCAATGAGTTCTTGGGCGGCCAACAACATCCCGGATGAGCAGAAACCACACTGCATTGCGTTATGACGCATAAATGACTCTTGCAAATCTGTTAGGACACCGTTTTTAGTAAGGCCCTCGACAGTCTCCACAACACCACCATCTGCTTGAACCGCCAAATAGAGGCAGCCTCGAATGATTTGCCCATTTACCTTGACGGTGCAGGCCCCGCACGCACCCTGTTCGCATCCCAGATGAGGCCCTTTTAGATGAAGGTCTTCACGTAAAAAATCCACTAAATGTCTGCGTGGCTCAATTTCTGCATTTACAAGTTGGCCATTTACGGTCATTGAAATTTTTTTCTTCAAACTCATACTGATCTCCGAATTTTTCTATTGATTGAGCTTTAGACAATCATCTGCTTGAGGCCGCGCTCAAGTAATACACCAATTAAATGTTGTTTTGCCTCTGCGCTATTAGTGATGTCGGCAATCGCTTCGATCTCCATGCGCGCCGCAGCGACAGCTTTAGAAATTACTTCATCATTTAATGTTTGGCCATTTACCAAGTCTTGGGCTTTTATCGCCATGACTGGTGTCGCACCAACCGAAAAGAATGTGAAGGCACAGTTAGTTAATACATCACCCTGCTTTTGTGCAACGGCCGCCAGCCCAGCAACCGCATAATCGCCATGACGTCTAGCAAGCTCATGAAAGTAAAAGACCTCTTGTTTGCTGGCAAGTGGAATCTCTGTGGCCACCAAAATTTCATCAGGCTCTAGTGAGGTTGTGTATAGATCAATAAAGAAATCTTGCGCAGAAATTCGGCGCTCACCCGCTGGACCATGAATAATCATCGTGGCGCGCAAGGTCAAGCTGCATGCAGGCCATTCAGCGGCGGGATCGCCGTAAGCCAAGGATCCACCCCATGTTCCTAAATTACGAATCGCTCGATGCGCAATATGTGGTGCAGCGGCTTTTAACAATGGCGCGTGTTGCGCTACCAATGCTGAATCTTCAATTTCGGTATGGGTTACAAGCGCACCAATACGTAGACTATCGCCAACAATGGAAATACCTTTGAGTTCAGCTAGATCAGTAATATCAATTAATACGCTAGGCTCAGACAAGCGCATATTCAATGTAGCCAATAGAGTTTGTCCGCCAGCAATTAAGCGAGCATCATCGCCGCCCTGTTCAAGCAAAGATAGGGCTTCTTGTAGCGCCTTAGGCTTAACATAATCAAATGCTGCAGATTTCATTGCGTCTCCTCAACCGCTAATAATATTTAGCTTTTAGCTTCTAATTTTTACTCTCATTTTTTACTGCAACTGCTTTTTATAGTTTTATATATAGAGCCCAATTACCGCCCTTTTATTTACTACCAGCGTCTGACTCCAACGCCACCGTCTCCCCGCCTAATTCTTTTGCAAAATTCTGAAAAAAATCATCTGCAATCTTTTTTGCCGATGCGCTAATCAAGCGACCGCCAATTTGACCTAACTTACCGCCAATCGAGGCTTCCGTTGTGTACGAAACCAAAGTACCGCCTTCGGCCTGCTTAAGCTCTACTCGTGACTTGCCTTTGGCAAACCCAGCCGCCCCTCCAGACCCTTCGAAAGCCATGGAACATGATTGATCTGGAATGATGTCGCTCAGGAGTAATTTCCCGGCAAAACGAGCTCTCACAGGCCCAATCTTAAACATCACCTTGGCATGAACCTCTTCCGGGGAAATGCGACTAATCTCCTCACAGCCTGGGATGGACTTAGCTAACACGTCGATATCATTCAAACCCCTCCATACATCGGGGATAGGAGCGGATATGAGTTGCTCGCCATTTAGTTCCATTTGATCTCCTTGGGGTTTGTACGAATAGAGTCTTATCGACCAATTGTTCAACAATGTACCATTATTTAACTTTTGGTCAATAAGGCCAAATTCGGATAAACCCTGAGAATCATGCGTTTTACTGAAGATAATGTTTCCACCCTAACTAATGCTGAAATTACAGCGGGCGGAGCATCGCCAATTCGAAAGCGGATGGGAACGGCTGAACGCAAACGTCAAATAGTAGATAGCGCTATTCAGTTCTTCGCCAGAAATGGAATTGATGGGCAACTCAGAAACTTATCCAAAGAGCTGGGCATTACTCACACCCTGCTGTATCACTACTTCCCCACTAAAGATGCCTTGATTCAAGAGGTCTATAAAGAAGTATTTGAATCTAGATGGAAGCCGGAGTGGGAAGAACTGCTGGATGACGACTCGCTCACCCCAGAAGAAAAATTCAATGCATTTTATTTGGACTACTCCAACACGGTCTTGACTTATGACTTTGTGCGCATCTTGATTTTCTCTGGTTTGAGCGATCATTCCATTAGCGATCGCTTCTTTGAACTCTTACGCACTCGCTTGCTTCCAAGACTCATTCGTGAAACTCGGAAGTATTGCGGCAGAGCAGATATATCAAAACCAACTCAGCGCGAGCTTGAATTTCTCATGGGCTTGCATGGTGGTATCTTTTATATCGGCATGCGACGCTGGATCTATGGACAAGCTATTTATGCAGCAGAAAGCCCCAATACAGAACAAGAAATCATTCGAGATCGAGTGCAGTCTTACCTTCATTCCGCTAAATCACTATTTACTTAATTCAAAAGGTCGTCATGTCTAACTTAAGCCTAAATCACTTTTCAATACGCAGTCTCGAGATTGAAAAAACAACTGAATTCTTTAGTAAGTTACTTGGCTTAACCGTTGGCCCAAGACCAGAGTTTCCCTTTCCTGGCGTCTGGCTCTACAACGGCGATGAAAGTAGCTGGGCAAATGCAGTCTTGCATCTCATTGCAATCGATAAGAACGATCCAAATGGACTTAAAAAATATTTAGGGGATCGTGACCCCAGCTCACTGCATGGTTCTGGCGCAGTTGATCACATCGCCTTTTTTGCCACTGGTCTAGAAGAGAAGATTGCCCTTCTAAAAGCATTACAGATTCCCTATCGCGAACGAACTGTCCCAGTATTAAAGCTTCATCAAATATTTTTGGATGATCCTAATGGTGTTGTTATCGAATTGAACTATCCGGCCGAAGAAAAAGCCGTCCTAGATGCGAAAGCGGCATAGGTCTTATTAATGGCAAAAATTTTAGTCGTTGGTGGCTCACTTGGCGGTTTGTTCGCAGCTAATATTTTGCTGCGCCAAGGACATGACGTTACCTTACTAGAAAAAGCGAATGGCTCACTGGATGGACGTGGTGCTGGGATTGTTACGCATGACGCCTTAACTGAAGCTCTGCGCGCGGCCGGAGTCTCCGTTGATGAAACGCTGGGCGTGCTAGTTACCAAGCGCGTCACTCTGGGAGCTGATGGCCAAAGCCTAGGCGAGATGGAGTTCCCTCAAATACTCACCTCCTGGAGCCGCCTTTATCACATGCTGAAGGAAAGCTTTCCTAGCGAACGCTATCTTCAGGGCAAAACAGTGAAGACAGTTAATCAAGATGAGAACGCTGTACAAGTACTGTGCGAGGATGGCAGCAAATATGAAGCTGAACTTCTGATTGCATCTGATGGCATACGCTCTGCAGTTAGAGCTCAGGTTGCTCCTCAGATTCAGCCTGAATACGCTGGATACATTGCTTGGCGTGGTGTATGTGATGAAGCCTCCTTATCCAATTACACCCTAGACACTCTATTTAATTACTTTGGCTTTTGCTTGCCAAATGGCGAGCAAATGTTGGGCTACCCAGTAGCTGGCTCCGGCAACGATACCCGCCCAGGAAAACGTCGCTATAACTTTGTTTGGTATCGACCAGCATCAGAACATGAAGAATTAGTCAGCCTACTGACTGATGATGATGGCCATCACTATCCTGCTGGTATCCCACCACTCAAGGTTTCTTGGAAGCATATTGCTCATATGAGAAGAGTGGCAAAAGAAATTTTGGCACCCCAATACGCAGAGATTCTAGAAAAAACATCCACTCCATTTTTGCAGGCGATTTATGACGTACGCTCTGAGCAAATCGTCTTTGGAAGAATCGCATTAATGGGAGACGCAGCTTTTGTTGGTAGACCTCATGTAGGAATGGGTGTTACCAAGGCTGGCGATGAGGCTATGGTGATTGCAAAGCATATTGCCAAATTAGGCGCAACTCCAGCAGCGCTCAATGCCTATAGCGAAGAGCGGCTCAAACTGGGCCAGCAGGTAGTAGCTAGAGCCCAATATCTGGGGCGCTACATGCAGGCTCAAGGCAGCAAGGGTAATAGGGATAACGAGAAGCTCAAGAGAAATGCCGATACTGTAATGGCGGAAACCGCGATTGATATTAGCAATCTATTAGCTCAAGGAAAAGCAGTGCCTGAGTCAACGCATTAAAGGACGCATTCAGTTAAGATTTAATAATAAAAAGTATTCTTATTTAACAAAGTTTTATATGGAGGAGACAACCATGAAACAAAAAGTAACGAATCAAACACGACGCCAGATGTTAATTGGTGGAGCTGCAGTTGCAAGCACCCCACTTTGGTTAAATGTTGCAAACGCTCAAGCTGAAACTATTAAGATCGGCTTCCCAACTCCCTTGACTGGTCCTTTCTCTGCTGAGGCACAGGACCAAGTAAAGGCTGCTGAATTAGCCATTAAAGAATTTAACGATGCTGGTGGATTTAACGGTCGTAAAGCAGAACTATTAGTACGCGATGACAAGCTAAACCCAGGCGAAGCAGCAACTCGTACTTTAGAGTTGATCGAAAAAGACAAAGTTAACTTTGTAGTGGGCTCACTTTCTGCAGCAACCCAGCTCTCCATCAATGCTGTTTGTAAGGAACGTAAGGTTCTCTTTAATTCCATTAGCCAATCTGATGCCATTAACGAAGCTAAGGACTGGAGTGTGTATACATTCCATGAGGCACTGAACCCAACGATGACTGCTGGCGCTGTAGCGCGCTACTCAATTCCTCGTTTTGGCAAAAAAATTGTCTTCCTCACGGCTGACTATGCTTATGGCCACGAGATGGTTCGCGCCTTTGAGCGTGCAGGCAAAGAAATGGGCGCCACTACTTTGGCTGACATCCGTCACCCATTGGGTGCATCCGATTACTCCGCTTTCCTGCCACGCATTAAGGCGCTGAACCCCGATATTTTGGTTCTCTGTAACTTTGGTCGCGACTTAGTCAATGCAGCAAAACAATGTACTGACTTTGGCCTTAAATCCAGCATGAAGATTGTTACGCCGGTGCTTCTCTATACCTCGCGCCTTGCTGGTGGACCAGAAGCATTTGAGGGCATTATTGGTGGCACATCTTATTACTGGGGCCTTGAAGATCGTATCCCCACTGCAAAAACATTCAATGATGCTTTCCGCAAAATGTATAACGGGTCTGTTCCGTCAGATTACGGTGCGTTAGGTTATGCGGGTGTGAAGAGCGTATTGGCATCCATCAAGATTGCCAAATCGACCGAGACCATGAAAGTTGTGTCTGCGATGGAAAATCTTAAATATGACTGGTACAAGGGTCCTGAGTACTATCGTAAGTGCGACCACCAAGCAGTTCAAACCGTCATCATCGTAGAGTCCAAATCTAAGAATATGAAAGACAAGTACGATGTCTTCAATATTTTGACGATTGAACCTACTACTGAGAAAAACATGCGCACCTGCGCAGAGCTTGGCCACAAAGCCTAATCCAAAAATTTCAGGGTGGATTTCTAATCCACCCTGATCCACTCCCCAACACCTTTTGGTAGAGGGGAGTTTTTTCTGAGTATATTTATGACCGGCCTTTCATTTGAACTTCTATGCATGCAGTTGCTTACAGGCATCGCCTTAGGCAGTATTTATGCACTTCTAGCCTTGGGCTTGTGTCTTATTTTTGGCATGCTCAATGTAGTGAACTTCGCACATGGCGCCTTTTTTATGGTGGGTGCATTCTTGGGTGTGTACTTTTTGGGAGTCACCGGAAGCTTTTGGTTTAGCTTGGTGCTAACCCCCTTATTCACAGGCGGTATAGGTCTTCTTACAGAACGTTTCTTGGTGAGACCTTTGTATGGACGCGGCCTTGATTACCCTCTACTACTTACCTTTGGTCTTTCGTATGTATTGATCGAAGTGATGCGCGTTACCTTTGGTATAGAAGGTCTTCCATCAGTAACCCCAGAAGGTCTGGGCGGAACCATGAATGTTGGCATTGGCTATTTCCCGAAATACCGCCTCTTCTTAATTGCCGCTACCGCCGTAATTATTCTGGGTGTCTGGTTCTTTATTCAAAAGACGCGTTATGGCCTCATCATCAAAGCCGGCGCAGCAGACCAAGAAATTGTCAAAGTACTCGGCGTTGATATTGCCAAGGTTTGGCTTTTAGTGTTTGGACTAGGTTGCGCTATTGCCGGCCTCTCAGGCATCCTTGCTTCGCCAACACGCTCAGTAAATCCAGAGATGGGTATACCGATATTGGCAGAATCTTTTGTGGTGACTGTAGTTGGTGGTATGGGCTCACCAGTAGGTGCTGTTGTTGCCGGCCTATTGGTAGGCATTGTCTACAGCATGACCTCCCTCTTCTTCCCTGACTTAGCAGAACTCTCCATTTTTGTATTGATGGCGGTAGTGCTGTTAATTCGCCCACAGGGTTTATTTGGTAAAGCAGGAGCGATGGGCTAAGGCTCTGTATATTTATGAATTCATTTTTTCAACTCATTGCTCGTCATCGCGTCTTAGCCAGTACGCTGTTCTTAGCGATCTTCCCATTCATCATGCCGTATGAAGCTTTAGCGATCAACATTTTGATCTTTGGCTTATTCGCCATGGGCTTTAACTTGCTGTTTGGTTATATGGGACTTCTTTCCTTTGGTCACGCAGCATTTCTAGGGATCGGTAGCTACCTCACTGGAATTGGCATTGTTCACTATGGGATGCCGTGGGGTGCTGCAATTTTGATTGGAGTTATTGGCGCAGCTTTTGGCGGCCTTATTATGGGCTACCTAGCGATTCGCACTCGTGGCATCTACTTCTCTATGGTGACCTTAGCTCTGGGTCAAATCGTTTATTACATCTTCTATAAGGCAGAAAGTCTTACAGGTGGCGAGAATGGTTTACGTGGAGTTCGCGTCGATCAATTCAATGTTCTAGGCATTCCAGTCGACTTCTTAAATCCCCTGGTGAAGTACTACATCATTCTTTTCTTTGTTGTCATTGCAATCTGGTTAATCTCACGCATTCTGAGCTCACCTTTGGGTGCCGTCATGGAAGCAATTCGGGAGAACGAAAAACGCGCAGCCGCATGTGGGTTTGACGTAGCCCGAACTAAATTACTGGTCTTTGTATTATCAGCTGCAATTTGCGGCCTAGCAGGCTCATTACGCGCCCTGCATCTCTCTATTGTGCCAATTGATTCCTTGCACTATTTGCAATCCGGTCATGCTGTAATGATGAGTATTTTGGGCGGCATGGGCACATTCTTTGGTCCATTTATCGGGGCCGCAGTCATGCTCTATTTAGAAGATGTCGTAACTACCTTCACCAAACATTGGATGGCTGTCGTTGGCCTAGTTTTTATGTTCTTTGTGCTGTTCTTCCCTAAAGGTATTTGGGGAACTATTCTGAGCAAGCTACAAATTAATCAGGATGCCAAATAATGGATAGCGCAAAAATAATCCCTATTCTTGAAGCGCGTCATGTCAGCAAAAGCTTTGGCAAGTTCAAGGCATTGCAAGATGTTTCCACCAGCTTTATGCCCGGAACACTGACTGCCATCATTGGACCCAATGGTGCTGGAAAAAGTACTTTCTTTAACGTGCTGAGTGGCGCATTCCCTCCCACAAGCGGCCAAATTCTGTTTAATGGCAAAGACATTACCGGTATGCAGCAACATGAGTTTGCTCGTATTGGCATCTCTAAAAGCTTTCAAATTACGAACGTATTCAAGCAGTTGAGCGTTCATGAAAATGTTCGCGTAGCTGCCCAGATGGAAATAGCGCGTTACAACTTCCTCCGTAATGCACAAAGCTATTCAAGACCAATTGAAATCGCTGATGAATTACTGCATCGAGTTAATCTAGAACACCTACGCAATAAGAAAACTGGCGACCTAGCCCACGGTCAGCAGCGTGCACTAGAAATTGCGATGGCCTTAGCCTGCAACCCTAGCTTGCTATTGCTTGATGAGCCCACCGCCGGTATGTCGCCAGAAGAAACCTTGGTCATGATGGAGCTTATTCGCACCCTCGCCAGTGAGCGCACGGTTATTTTGGTTGAACACAAAATGAAGCTCATCATGGGTCTTTGTAAACGCATCATTGTTCTGCATCACGGCGAGTTTTTGGCTGAAGGCACCCCAGAGGAAATCCAAAATAATGCTGAGGTACGTCGTGTGTACCTGGGTCAAGGTTAAATAGAAAGAAAACTATGTTGCGTGTAGAAAATTTAAACGCGTGGTATGACCGCAGTCATGTATTACAGGGTGTATCACTTGAAGTTAATAAAGGTGAGATTGTCACCTTGATGGGCCGCAATGGAGCAGGTAAAACCACCACTCTTCGCTCATTAATGGGGCTGCTATCCAAGCGTCAAGGTAAGGCCTTCATCGATGGCACCTCATTTTTAGACTTACCCGCTCATGAACGCTTTCACTTAGGACTAGCCTATGTTCCAGAAGATCGCCGTATTGTTCCTGGGCTTACCGTCAAAGAAAATTTAGAGCTTGGGGTCATCGCCAAGAAGAACTCTGGCGACATGGGAGCACTAGTAGATGAAATCGCTGAAACCTTCCCTAGACTCAAGGAACGTTTAAATCAGGATGGCACTTCAATGTCGGGCGGTGAGCAGCAAATGCTCGCCATTGCCAGAGCGATGATCGGCAAACCAAAAGTTATTCTGCTCGATGAGCCGTCAGAAGGTATCATGCCGGTCTTAGTTGAGGAGATGTTTGAGTTATTTGCCAAATTAAAGCAACAAGGCTTAACCATTCTGCTAGTGGAGCAAAACGTACAGCAAGCTCTAAAAATTTCTGATCGGGCTTATATCTTAGATCAGGGTGAAATTGTGTTTCAGGACACCGCTCAGAACCTCCTAAATAATGACGAGATTCAGCAAAAGTATTGCGCGGTTTAAATGAGATGCAGCCAACGCCCCAGCTGATGCCAAAAACTATCAGGGACTAAAGTTAGCAACCAAGTAAACAAAATGAAACGTATGAGCTTGCCAATGAACATATAAATAAGGCATGGCTGCCATGGGAGCTTTAACCATCCTGCTGCCAGACACAAGGGATCCCCCAATCCTGGCAACCAAGATAGCAGCAATAACTTAGGACCCCACTCCCCAAGCCAGCGCTTCAGGCGGCTATTACTAGGCTCATCCATTACCTTAAAGCTATTACGTGCTATTACCCCCAACCACCAATCAACCATCCCACCTAATGTATTACCAACGGTGGCAACCATTATTGCAACCCAAAATAAGTGGGGATTTAGAGTGATATAGCCAAATAAAATTGGTTCAGAACCGGCTGGTATTAATGTTGCGGAAATAAATGCACTAATGAATACCGCTGGTAAACCCACCGAAGGCATTTCAAACCATCCAAAAAAATGCTCGAACATATGCTCCATTAAGCAATAGCCCCTAAGGCGCTGGTATACGAGCGAATTACTTTGGATCTCATTAGATCTATTTTGCCTTGTTTTACCCAATCCCCAAGATTTTCAAATCTTGCTTAAACTAACACCTAAATCGGTAAATAACCCATAAAACCTATAAATTGAGACTTTCATGAATTACCCTATTCCTAAGCCTGACCAGTATCAAGATATGCGTGAAGCTTTACGTGATCTTTGCAGTTCTTTTGATTCTGCCTATTGGCAAAAAATAGATCATGAGCGTGGCTATCCTGAAGCCTTTGTGGATGCAATGACTAAGGCCGGTTGGTTGGCTGCTTTAATTCCAGAGGAATATGGCGGCTCTGGTTTGGGCCTAGCCGAGGCCTCAGTGATCATGGAAGAGATCAATTTTTCAGGCGGTAACTCAGGCTCATGTCACGGACAAATGTACAACATGGGCACCTTATTGCGTCATGGTTCAGAAATCCAGAAAAAAATGTACCTTCCAAAAATTGCTTCAGGTGAATTGCGGCTCCAAAGCATGGCTGTTACTGAGCCTACAACCGGAACCGATACCACCAAACTAAAAACTACCGCAGTTAAAAAGGGTGATAAGTATGTAGTCAACGGTCAAAAAGTGTGGATCTCCCGCATTCAACATTCTGATCTCATGATTTTATTAGCTCGCACTACCCCTCTTAATGAAGTGCAACGCAAGTCTGAAGGTATGTCGATTTTTATCGTCAATCTTGCTGATGCCATTGGCAAAGGGATGGAAGTAAGGCCAATCGCCAACATGGTCAACCATGAAACCAATGAAGTGTTTTTTGATAACCTTGAAATCCCTGCTGAGAATCTCATCGGCACTGAAGGCCAAGGCTTTAAATACATTCTAGATGGCCTCAATGCTGAGCGCGTATTAATTGCTGCCGAATGTATTGGGGATGCCTATTGGTTTATTGATCGCGCCCGTCGCTATGCTAATGATCGCGTTGTTTTTGATCGTCCAATTGGAAAAAATCAAGGGATTCAGTTTCCGATTGCCGATAGCTATATCGAGACTGAGGCTGCCAACCTGATGCGTTTCAAGGCTTGCGAGTTATTCGATAATCACCAACCCTGCGGACCTGAGGCGAATATGGCTAAGTACTTGGCTGCCAAAGCATCCTGGGAGGCAGCCAATGTCTGCCTACAAACACATGGTGGCTTTGGCTTTGCCAATGAATACGATGTTGAACGTAAGTTTAGAGAGACTCGCCTCTATCAAGTAGCGCCAATTTCAACAAATTTGATTTACTCCTACATGGCCGAACATGTTCTTGGTCTACCAAGGTCTTTCTAAGAGAACCTATATATGAGCATTCGTCCACTAGATGGCATTACGGTTGTTTCTCTTGAGCATGCCATTGCCGCACCCTTCTGCACTCGCCAATTAGCTGATTTAGGCGCCAGAGTCATTAAGGTTGAACGACCTGGTGGTGGCGACTTTGCGAGAGGATATGACACGCAGGTGGACGGACTATGCTCTCATTTTGTGTGGGTAAATCGCTCTAAGGAAAGTTTGACCTTGGATCTGAAGCAGCCAGCTGCAATTGCAACACTCAAGACCTTGTTAAAGACTGCAGATATCTTGGTGCAAAACCTTGCACCAGGTGCTGCTGCTCGCATGGGGCTAACTGCAGAGATCTTGCAAAAAGATAATCCAAAACTCATTCTGTGCGACATCTCAGGCTACGGCAATAATGGTCCTTATCGCGATAAAAAGGCTTACGACCTACTCATTCAGAGCGAGGCCGGCTTCCTATCTATTACGGGAACGCCTGAAGCTCCAAGTAAGGCTGGAAATTCTATTGCCGATATTGCAGCTGGTATGTATGCCTATACCAATATTTTGGCAGCCCTTTTACAAAGAGGTAAAACAGGTAAAGGCTCGGTGATTGATATCTCCATGCTCGAATCTCTTGGTGAATGGATGAGTTTTCCCATGTATTACGCTTATAAAGGTGCGGAGCCACCTCCAAGAAATGGCGCATCTCATGCAACCATTTATCCCTACGGTCCTTTTAAGGCCGGAGATGGTAAGACCGTCATGCTGGGACTGCAAAATGAACGTGAATGGGTACAGTTTTGTGAGACTGTCTTGGAGAATCCAGCACTGGCAAAGGATGAGCGTTTTGATCGCAACTTTAAGCGCAATGAAAAACGCTCTGAGCTCTTAGAAATTATTGATGCGTGCTTTAGCAAGCTTACCTCTGAACAGCTAATCGCCCGACTCGAGAAAGCACAAATTGCAAATGCTCATCTGAATGATATGGAAGGCCTCTGGAAACACGAGCAACTGAAGGCACGAAATCGCTGGACGGAAGTAGACACTCCTAATGGCGCTATTGCTGCCCTTTTGCCTCCCGGCCTAAATGATAGTTATGACTATCGTATGGACCCTATTCCCGCAGTAGGAGAGCATACGGTTTCTATTCTCAAGGAACTGGGAATAACAGAGTCTGATATCACGAAGATGCGGGCTAGCGGAGCGATTTAAAGCAGTGGCGAAGTGAGATGTGCTGCGTTCTCAAGATAGTGGTGCCAATTTGGACGCTTTGCCCATGTCTCAGGATCAATGTAATCAGACTGCGCCAAGTATGACTCGATCAAGGTTTGAAGCTTTGAAGAAAAATCGATGTTATACACAATGAGGCTAATTTCAAAATTGAGTCGTAGGCTACGTTGGTCAAAATTAACTGAACCGAAGATGGCTGCTTTTTTATCTACCAGCAAACTCTTCGTATGCAAAAGACCGCCATGAAACTCAGCAATATGCACCCCTGAAGTCAAGAGATCCTCGTAATAACTTCTGCTGCTCCAAGCAACCAGTTTTGAATCATTTAATTTGGGTACGATTAAGGTTACTTTTACCCCGCGTCTTGCAGTCGCCATCAGCGCTTGCATCAGCCCATCATCTGGACCAAAGTATGGAGTAGTGATCGTCAATTCTTCTTGTGCATCAATGATTGCCGACATCATCACTTGATACAAAATATCGTCACGATATACAGGCCCTGATGCAAGCTCCTGTGCTATTGCCCCACCCTCACAAGGCGCTATTGGAGGCTTCCGATCTTTAAAGTTAGTAATCTTTGGATTATCAACACTCCAATCAAAAGAAAATGTCAACTCAAACTGTGCCGCTACTGGACCCTCAACACGAACCATGGCATCAACCCATTCACCCACCCCAGAGTCTTGCTTGAATGTGCGCGGATCAACCAAATTCATACTACCAGTCCAAACGACGGCACTATCAATCACAAATATTTTTCGATGCAAACGTATATCAGCACGACGAAATTGAAATCTTCCAATTTGGATAGGTAATGCTTCCGTTACCTCTATCCCCGCATTTCGAAAGCGAGCCGGCCATTTAGATTTAAACCAATCCTTACTCCCCAAGGAGTCTAATAAAACACGGCAGGCAACACCACGCTTAGAGGCCGCAATCAAAGCTTCCCCCACTCGGTCGGCATCACCACCTAATGCCCAAATATAGAACTCAAGGTGAAGGCTTTCTTTCGCCTGGTTAATCTCATCAATAAATAGCTGCAGAATTTGCAATGAATTGGTAAATAACTCGACCTTATTTCCAGCAACTACAGGTGTGCCATTATTTGATTCTGCTAAAAGACTAAATGAGCGAGCTTCAATTGGCAGCTTCAGCTTATCCCCCGCATACAGAGACCGCATATCCTCGGTAATCTTTTCGTATTGGCGATTCATTCGGGTAATTTTTCG
>CANCQD010000056.1 GCA_947380285.1 Burkholderiaceae bacterium
ATAAGCTAAATCGAGATTTAGACCAAATCCCTTAGGGAATCGTATAATCATCGGTTCCGGAAGGGTGGATGAGCGGTTTAAGTCACACGCCTGGAAAGCGTGCGTAGGTTAATAGCCTACCGCGGGTTCGAATCCCGCCTCTTCCGCCATGTATCAAGAAAACCACCTTCGGGTGGTTTTTTCTTTGGAACTTACCGTAATATCTTGCTAATTAAGATTTAAAAATAAAACCAATTAAATGATGGAGAAAACATGATCTTTGCAATTCTATTGATGGATAAGCCTGGTACTGCTGACTTGCGTGTACAAATCCGTCCAGAACACCGCGCATACTTGGCGCAACTTTCGGATCGCATGGCTTTTGCCGGTCCAATGACTTCTGACGATGGCAAGACTACGGTTGGCAGCTTGCTTGCAATTGATTTTCCTAGTAGGGCAGATGTTGATGCTTGGTTAAAGGATGAGCCCTATACCAAGGCAGGTGTTTATGAAAAGCCAATCATCCATGTATTTAATAATATGTGGGAGCAAAAAGCAGGCTTTCCGCCAGCAAAATAAACCCATAATTTAAGCGGGGCTGTTACTTTTGGTATATCATCTGGTGATATATCATGAGTGATGGGAAATCGTGGAGTTATCACTCTTTTAGATCTGCACCAAGAGGTCATTGATCAAGGCGATGGTTACTGGGTAAAGATTGAGGCTTGGGAGGTAGCTGTTAGCGAGGCAGTACCGCACGGGGTGCGCTATTCATTAACCTTACACAACCCCAAAGGCTTGCGAATTTTGGGTTATGACAATGCTCATGCGGTAAGGCTTAGAGCAGGCTATTCAGGTAGAAAATTGGCATTCGATCACAGGCATCGTAGTTCAAGTGACCCAGGCGTTGTCTATGAGTTTAGGGATGCGCACCAACTCCTAAGTGATTTTTTTGTCGATGTTGATAAAGTCTTAAAGGTAGATAAAGATATATGAAAGTCATCAAAATAGGGATTGCATCACAAAAAGATATTCGGGCACGCGTCTTGGCCATTGCTAAAGGCGATCTAAAACCAAAAGCATCTGATCCGAAGATATGGTTTACCTCGATGCGTTCACTGGCGCAGGTATTGAGCGACGAAAACAGGGCTCTTTTACATGTCATTAGAGCAACTAAGCCTGTATCGATTTCTGAGTTGGCAGAGCTTACCGGAAGAAAGCAGGGGAACTTATCCCGCACGCTAAAAACAATGTCTCATTACGGCTTAGTCAAAATGCTCCAAGAGGCCAAGGCCCTGAGGCCCGTGGCATGTGGCGATCGCTACGAAATCAGTATTCAATAATTTAAAGCGGCTTTATCTGTAGCTTTCTAAATTTAATGACGCCACCAGCAGATTGCAGTGCAATGGGGCCTTCAGAATATTTGCTATCTTGGCCATTCGCTACTGTGACTACACCATTCATCATGACCTTAAAGTTGGAGCCATTTGCAATAATCTCCATGGTGTTCCAGCGTCCACCGGCCTTAGGTACCGGGTCAACTTTAGCAACATCCACAATGGCGCCGGTTGCGTACGCTTGTTCAGGGCGGGTATCCCAGATATTGATTTCATAACAAGTGGATTGACTCACCTTGTTAGGATCTTGGCAGCGAATGAAAATACCACTATTCGTATTAGACTCAGCATAAAACTCAGCCTTGATGACAAAGTTTTTGTAAGTCTTAGTGCTGACTAAAAAACCATTGGGCTTATTGCCTTCGACAATGCCGTTACCAATGACCCAGTTGGCGCTACCAATAATGTTCCAGCCACTTAAGCTAACGCCATCAATCAGATCGGTAAAGCCATCAGAGTTTTGGGCGTTAGCAACACCACCGATCGATAGGGCGGCAAGGTACGCAATAGATAAAGCCAGTTTTTTGAGGAATGTTTTCATGGGTCTCCTGAGGGGGTATATTTATTATTCTGCGTTCATTTTCATTGTTACTGATATTGACCTATAAAGACAAGTAGATGCTTTCCCTCACAAAATCCCGAATAAAGCGATGGTCTCTGCGTCTAGTGGGACTTTTTATTCTTTTAGCCGCCTTATTTTGGTTTGGAAGCCATTTGTTGCTGCCTGGGTTGATTAAAAAGTCTCTAACTGAATATGGCAACAAGATTGGTTATGAGATCTCCTATCAAGGCCTCAGCCTTTCTCCATTGCGGCTAAGGGTTGAGCTTGATGGCCTTCACTTGGCAAAAGAGGGTGGTTCTAAATTGTTGGAATTTAAAAAACTGGCCATAACCCTTAATTGGACAAAGCTGGTTCTCGGCGAGTTAGGCTTTCATGAGATCTTGCTTGAAGAGCCTAAGGTATTGGTCGAGAAGAGGTTGCCTAAGGGTGCCTACTTAGGGGTCTGGAATTGGCAGGAATTGATTGCTGCCGTTGAAAGGGCAATACCGCCTTCAGACACCAATGAGACCAAGAAGCCGCTCAAAATCTCTATCGATGAATTGTTGGTCAATTCCGCAGCATTACATTTAGTTGATGACTCTACTAAGCTCAAAGAAGAGCTCAAGCCTTTTACTCTGAAGCTGCTTGATGTTGCCAACTACGATAAGAAAGGAGTGGTGACAGGTGTACGTGGCCAATTCGACTTTAATCTTGGCGCTTTGCAGGTCTTAATACCAGGCATCAATAAAACAATCGCTTATCAGCACGTAGCTATTACTGGTGGACTAGATAATCCTCGGCCTAGTAAGTTAGGCGTGCAGCTTAATTTGAGGTTGGATGATGGTGACTTACGTTCGCATTGGGACTTTAATACCGATTCAAAGTCAATCGAGGGCAAGGTGGAGATTAACGGTCTGGCAATAGCACCGATCATTACTCTAGTGCCGGCGAATAAAGAGCTGATTGGTAAGAGTGGTGCAGTTAATGCAGATCTCGCCGTGAAGTTTGGTGATGGGGTTAATTCGGTTTCTGGTGACATCCATATTGCAGATTTGGCTATTGTAGAAAAGGATCAAAAGTATCCTCTGATTGTTTGGAAGATGGCTGATATTCATCAGCTTGAATACAAATCAGTCAAATCAAAACAAGCTGCGAGTCATTCTCTAGCAATTGATGAATTGATCATTGACGCACCAACCCTTCAATTTGAAATAAATGAAGAAGGGTTCTCTAACTTTAGAAGGCTATTCACTAAGTCAACGACAGAAACAAAGTCTGAGCCTGTGGCCGCCCCTAAGGCTGATGCTCCTTCTGCCTTCGATTTGGATATTCGATCTATCAATTTGAAGAGTGGAGAAGTGCACTTTTCAGATATGGCAATGCGCCCTAATTTCAAAGTGGATGTGAAGAAGTTCAATGCCACACTCTTGGGTGTGAGTAATACTCCTGATCGATTTGCTACTGTGGCGATGGATGGCGTTGTTGCAGGCTCGGGAAGTATGCGAGCAAAAGGTCAAGCATCATTTGATGACCCACGACGCAATCACGATATCTTGATGAGTTTTAGAAACCTCCCGCTGACTGCCTTAAATCCTGCGGTCATGACATTCGCAGGCTATCAAATTGCTAGTGGCCGACTAAACCTTAATCTTAATTACAAAGCCAAAAATGGTGAACTCAATGGAAGTAATCAGATCATTATTAAGAAGGTAGTGCTGGGTGACGAGGTGCCGGACTTTACTGGCAAAAAATTACCACTTGGCTTGGCAATTGCTTTGTTGGAAGACTCTGATGACACGATTGACGTCACAGTTCGGATCGCGGGCAATGTTGACTCCCCACAATTTAGTGCCAGCGGCTTGGTTTGGCAGGCCATTAGCAATGTTCTAACAAACGTCGCAACAGCACCATTTAGAGCTCTCGCATCTATTTTGGGAATGGGTGGCGAAGAGGGTGTTAATGCAGTACCGGGTGAAGCAGTCTTTCTCGTTGCAGACCAAGATCGCCTAGAAAAATTTGGCGAGTTTCTAGTGAAGCGCCCGAATTCGAGCTTAGAGATCATAGGTACCTACGATCCTGCGCAAGATAGGAAGGAGCTTGCAAGAGCTAAGGCGGATGGCGCCATTTTGCAAGATGCCGGATTTAAGTTGGCTCCCGGTGAACCAATGCCCACCCCATCATTTACAGACCCAAAAGTGCAGTCAGGCTTAAAGGCGGCATATGCGCAATACATTGGTCGCATCAAACTGGGGCAACGTCTTTTGATGCTTCCCGATGGCGAGAAGCGCAATGAGCAATTGCATGAGGAGTTGATTTCTGGGATTGAGATCACCGATGCCGAGCTTAATGAATTGGCAAAAAGTAGGGCCAAGACAGCCTATGGTTTCATGGTTAAGGCTGACCCTAGCCTTAAGGACCGGATCCAGCTGGGGGAAGTTAAGACAGTGGTGGCTGGAAAAGAGGGGATTCCTCTCGATGTTGAGATCAGAATCAAGTAGACTTGTGGTCATGAATTCAACAATATTTCGCATTTTGTCCGTTTTTACCTTGATCGCTTCTTTTGGCCTTACGGGCTGTGGTTCCATTGAGTCAGCTGCTCAGGACGACTGTACTTCAATTGGCTGGCAAATCGGTAGCAAAGGATATCAGGATTGCTACAAAGCAAGGTTGTATGAACGAAAGTTGGACTACTCCCTTCCGCCTGGCGATAAACCCTCACCATCGCTGCTCTGATAGGGTAAACCCTTAATTGAAGTCCTTGAGCGCCGTCAAGGACTTAGGGTGTTAAATAACCCAAAATAAAGCGTTATTTTGCATATCTAATACCGGTTTAGTTATTGGCTAAATTCAATTTGGATTTGCAAATTTGAATATAGCTCTGCATAAATGCAGGGTTAAAACAGCTGCACCTATAAAAACTAGAGACTAAGAACTATGAATCATCCAAAGCCTTCAGGAGAAGTCAAAGCGGTTGCCGTTGCAACTGCAGATGATTTGCGGGAAACCATTCGCCGTAAAAGTAAATTAAAAGGCCGCCAAGCGGATGATGCTTCTATAGCAGAAGTACGTAAGCTGATTGGAAATGCACCGCATCGTCGTGACTTGTTAATTGAAAATCTGCATAAGCTCAATGATGAATATCGTGCTTTGCATGATCGACATTTGGTTGCTCTTGCAAAAGAGATGAATCTTCCCATGGCGGAAGTATATGAAGTCGCTACTTTCTACCATCATTTTGAAGTAGTCCGTGGCAATGACCCTGTAGCAGATATCGTCATCCGGGTTTGCGATGGTATTGCTTGTGAATTGGCGGGCGCGCAAAATCTTTTGGCTAAATTGCCGGGTATTTTGGGTAATCCGAATATCAAAGTGGCAGCTGCACCATGCGTAGGCCGTTGTGAACAGGCGCCTGTAGCAGTGGTGCATCAATACCCAGTCTTATTTGCCACGACTGACAAAGTAGTAGCTGCTGTAAAGAATAATTTAACTACCCAGCCAATGGCAAAAGATGATGCTGTCTTTGATCCTGCGGCTTTGGCGGAACAGGGCGTTTCTCCCCAAGGTGAGATGCAATCAGTCTCTCCTGACTATGTTGGTTATGAGTCCTATAGTGCACAAGGTGGTTATGCTTTAGCTAAAGAAATCTTCGATGGCAAAAAAGACGCAGAGAGCATCATCAAGGCAATGGAGAGCTCTGGTTTGCGCGGTCTTGGTGGCGCAGGATTTCCGGCTGGTAGAAAGTGGCGCATTGTTAAAGATCAAGTTGCTCCAAAATTAATGGCTGTAAATATTGATGAAGGTGAGCCAGGCACCTTTAAAGACCGCACTTACTTGGAACGTGATCCACATCGCTTCTTAGAGGGTCTCTTAATTGCAGCAAGCGTGGTTGGTATTGATGCTTGCTATATCTATTTGCGTGACGAGTATCACGGCTGCCGAGAATTGCTCGAAGCTGAGTTAGCAAAGCTCAAGGCTAATCCGCCATTTAAGTTGCCGAATATCGAATTACGTCGTGGCGCTGGTGCTTATATTTGCGGTGAAGAATCCGCGATGATTGAGAGTATTGAAGGCAAGCGCGGTGAGCCGCGCATGCGTCCCCCGTATATTGCACAAGTTGGATTATTTGGACGTCCAACTTTAGAGCACAACTTTGAGACTCTCTATTGGGTGCGCGATATTGTTCAGCGTGGGCCTGAGTGGTTTAGTTCTTTTGGCCGCCATGATCGCAAAGGCTTGCGTAGTTTTAGCGTTAGCGGGCGCGTGAAGAAGCCTGGGGTCAAGTTGGCGCCGGCTGGTATCACGATCCAAGAACTGATTGATGAGTACTGCGGTGGTATGCAAGATGGTCATCAGTTTTACGGCTATTTACCTGGTGGTGCATCCGGCGGCATCTTGCCAGCGACGATGAATGATATCCCGCTCGACTTTGATACCTTGCAGCCTTATGGTTGCTTCATTGGCTCTGCAGCGGTCATGGTCTTCAGTGATAAAGATAAAGCCCGCGATATGGCATTGAACGTGATGCATTTCTTTGAGCATGAGAGCTGTGGTCAATGCACACCTTGTCGAGTAGGCACTGGTAAAGCAGCCAAGTTAATGCAAGCTAAATCTTGGGATCAAGAAACTTTAGAAGACTTGGCCACTGTCATGGTTGATGCTTCTATTTGTGGCTTAGGTCAAGCGGCACCAAACCCGATTCGCTGTATTCATAAATATTTCCCTGAAGAAGTTCAATAAGGAAGTTGCTTAACCTAAGTACATAGAACAATCAGGAAATAACGAGACAAACATGAACGCACCCACAAATCCTAAAGAACTCGAATTACAAACCGTTGAGTTCAAGTTAGATGGTCAAACCATCATCTCTTACGAAGGCGAGACGATTCTCAAAGCTGCCAAGAGACATGGCATTGATATTCCGCACCTCTGCTTTAAAGATGGCTATCGTCCTGATGGCAATTGCCGTGCTTGCGTAGTTGAAATTAATGGTGAACGTACGCTTGCTCCGAGCTGCTGCAGAAGCGCTACACCTGGCATGGATGTCAAAGCTAATAGCGAACGCGCTGTAAAGAGTCAGAAGCTAGTGCTCGAGATGCTACTCTCTGATATGCCTGATGAAGGCTTTAAATGGGTAGGTGATAACGCCGAAGAGGAGCAAAAAAACCAACATGGTGAGCTCAGTACTTGGGCTGCACGTATGGATGTTACGGTTCGCCCTGAACTCAAGGCCTTGCGGCGCGAAAAAGTGACAAGCGATGTTTCTCATCCGGCAATGGCGGTCAATCTGGATGCCTGCATTCAGTGCAATCGTTGCGTGCGCGCCTGCCGTGAAGAGCAGGTAAATGATGTGATTGGCTACGCTATGCGCGGTAGTCATAGCGAAATCGTATTTGATCTAAATGATCCTATGGGTGATAGCACTTGCGTGGCTTGTGGCGAATGCGTGCAAGCATGTCCAACGGGCGCATTGATGCCTAAAGGTTTAATTGGCTCTCAAATCGTTGATCGTAAGGTAGATTCTGTATGCCCATTCTGCGGAGTAGGTTGTCAGATTACTTATAACGTTAAAGATGAAAAAATTGTGAGCGTTGAGGGTCGTGATGGACCAGCTAATCACAATCGCCTGTGTGTCAAAGGGCGCTTTGGTATGGATTACATCCATAATCCTCAGCGCTTAACGAAGCCATTGATTCGTAAACCTGGAGTTCCAAAGGACGAATCTATGCTTGAAGGCAAGCAAGACTGGTCTCATATTTTCCGAGAAGCCAGCTGGGAAGAAGCCTTGGAATATGCTGGCGGCGGCCTAAAAAAACTGAAGGATCAGTATGGCTTAAAAGTATTGGCAGGCTTTGGATCTGCTAAAGGAAGCAACGAAGAGGCTTATCTATTTCAGAAATTGGTTCGTACTGGCTTTGGAAATAACAACGTAGATCATTGCACGCGCCTTTGCCATGCATCTTCTGTGGCAGCATTGCTTGAGGGTGTCGGTTCTGGTGCCGTAAGTAATCAAGTCAATGACGTTGAGAACTCGAGCTTGATTATGTTGATTGGGTCAAACCCAACAGCCAACCATCCTGTGGCTGCTACTTGGTTTAAGAATGCCGCTAAACGGGGTGCCAAGATTGTGCTGTGTGATCCTCGATTGACTGATATCAGTAAGCATGCCTGGCGCACAATGCAGTTCAAGCCGGATACCGATGTGGCCATGCTGAATGCCATGATCTATACGATCATTGAAGAAGGACTAGCAGATCAAAACTTTATTCAGGAGCGCGCTAATAATTTTGAAACACTCAAAGAGAACATTAAAGGTTATAGCCCTGAAGTAATGGCGCCTATCTGCGGTATTCCAGCAGAAACCTTGCGTGAAGTTGCTAGAGAATTTGCCACCACTAAATCAGCCATGATTTTGTGGGGTATGGGCGTTAGCCAGCACGTTCATGGCACAGATAATGCGCGTTGTTTGATTGCCTTAGTCAGTATTACAGGTCAAATTGGTAAGCCAGGATCTGGACTTCATCCTTTGCGTGGTCAGAATAACGTGCAGGGCGCTAGTGATGCCGGCTTGATACCAATGATGTTCCCAAATTATCAACGTGTAGATCATGATGCTGCACATGCCTGGTTTGAGAACTTTTGGGATACCAAACTCGATAAAAAGCCTGGATATACTGTGGTAGAAATCATGCACAAGATCACTGCGCCCGATAGTGATCCCGATAAGATTCGCGGCATGTATATCGAAGGTGAAAATCCAGCGATGAGTGATCCTGATTTAAATCACGCTCGTCATGCACTTGTATCACTAGAGCACTTAGTTGTACAAGATATCTTCATGACTGAAACAGCACTTTTGGCTGATGTCGTTTTACCAGCAAGTGCTTGGCCTGAAAAGGTTGGCACTGCTAGCAATACCGATCGCATGGTACAGATGGGAAAAAAAGCCATTAATCCTCCAGGTGATGCAAAACCCGATCTCTGGATCATTCAAGAAATTGCTAAACGCATGGGATTGGATTGGAATTACCAAGGCCCTGATGCTGGTGTTGCTGAAGTCTATGATGAAATGCGTCTTGCCATGCATGCTGCTATTAGGGGTATTACTTGGGAGCGTCTCGAAAGAGAATCTAGCGTTACTTATCCATGTTTATCAGAAGAAGATCCTGGTCGTCCCATCGTATTTGATGACCACTTCGCAACCATTGATGGCAGAGTCAAATTGGTTCCGGCTGACATCATTCCCGCCAATGAAAGACCAGATACTGAATACCCGTTTGTATTGATTACGGGTCGTCAGTTAGAGCATTGGCATACAGGAAGCATGACTAGAAGAGCAACGATCTTGGACGCCATCGAACCAATGGCCACTGTATCGATGCATGGTGAAGATATGACTCAGCTAGGGATTGTGGCCGGTGATGTGGTGACTGTTCAATCTCGTCGCGGTGAAGTTGGCATTCACGTGCGGAGAGATGATGGCACCCCACGCGGCGTCATTTTTATTCCATTTGCTTACTATGAGGCTGCGGCTAATCTGATTACGAACTCAGCCTTAGATCCATTTGGAAAAATTCCAGAGTTCAAGTACTGTGCAGTGAAGTTGGCAAAAGGTGGGCAGGCCGCACAGATCATGGGCTACGGTACCAACGCTCCTAATGGCCCTAGTCTGACTGCTAATATTTAAGCGCTTACGGAAATCAGTAAGAGGGCTCCCAAAAGGAGCCTTTTTACATAGCCCTCATCATTTTGAATTGCCCTTTAGAATGGGTCATACATGGCTAGCTCAATACCTTCACCTTCTCAAGCAAAAGCGGATTTACCGGTCCTCATTATTGGCGCTGGTTTAGCTGGCCTAACGGTGGCATTGCACACCGCAGAAACCCAGCCGGTGATCCTCATGGCTAAGCGCGCACTAGGCGAGGCTGCTACGGCCTGGGCCCAAGGTGGCATTGTTGGTGTAGTCGACAAGGAGCATGACAGCATTGACTCCCATGTTGCTGATACTTTGGATGCTGGCGCTGGGCTTGTCGTTGAATCTACTGCACGTTATATAGCAGAGCAAAGCGCTGAAGCGATTCGTTGGTTAGTCGAGCAGGGTGTGCCTTTTACTGAGGATGAAACTGGCCCAATGGGTTTACACCTCACGCGTGAGGGTGGCCATAGTCATCGCCGTATTGCACATGCTGCAGATGCTACTGGTAAAGCAATTCATGAGGTATTGCTTGATAAAGCTAGAGCACATAAAAATATTCAAATCCTAGAGCACTGGATTGCCCTTGATCTCATCACCAATCGTCAGTTAGAAACAAAGACGCTGCGTGGCAAGCCTAATCGTTGTTATGGGGTGTATGCCTTAGATATCAAAAACAATCGGGTTGAAACCATTCAGGCAAAGTCAGTAGTGCTGGCAACAGGCGGGGTTGGTAAGGTCTATCGCTACACCAGCAATCCCGATACCGCAACTGGGGATGGCATTGCGATGGCTTGGCGTGCTGGATGCCGAGTTGGCAATATGGAATTTATTCAGTTTCATCCCACTTGCTTGTATCACCCGAGTGATCGAACCTTTCTCATTACTGAAGCAATGAGGGGTGAGGGTGGCCTATTAAAGTTACCAGACGGCACACGTTTTATGCCTGACCATGATGAGCGTAAGGAATTAGCTCCTCGTGATATTGTGGCCCGCGCCATTGACTTTGAAATGAAGAAGCATGGCTTGGATTATGTCCATTTAGATGCTACCCACTTGGGTGAGGCATTTATCAAAGAACACTTCCCCATGATTTATGCGCGTTGCCTAAGTCTTGGCTTAGATATCACCAAAGAACCTATTCCGGTTGTTCCTGCTGCACATTACACCTGCGGAGGTGTTGTGACAGATCTTAAGGGGCGCACGGATTTGCCGGGCCTTTATGCAGTAGGTGAAGCGACCTATACCGGTTTGCATGGTGCCAATCGCTTGGCCAGTAATTCACTTTTAGAGTGTGTCGTGATTGGCAAGGCAACTGCGGAAGATATCTCATCACTCAAGACTCCAGCCATCCCGCCTCTCCCTTTGTGGGATGAGAGTCAAGTTGAAGACGCTGATGAACAAGTGGTGATTGCACATAACTGGGACGAGTTGCGATCGTTGATGTGGAACTATGTCGGTATTGTGAGAACAAACCGTAGATTAGAGCGCGCATTACACCGTATCAAATTGCTACGTTATGAAGTGCAAGAGTACTACGCAAACTTTAAAGTGACGCGAGATCTGATCGAGTTACGCAATCTATTGGAGTGCGCTGAACTAATTGTGCGCTCAGCCTTAATGCGCAGAGAGAGTAGGGGGCTGCATTACAGCCGAGACTATCCAGGTACCTGGGCTGTTTCTTACCCAACGATTTTGACCCCTCAAGCCGAGGGTGGTGAAACCCCTCAAGACGCTTAGTAAGCCAGAGATATATCGGTTTTACCCGAGAATTCTCATTGAGAAATCTACAGCGATAACATCTTTAGTCAATTTTCCTAGGGAAATTCGATCAACCCCGGTTGCAGCAATCGCCCGCATTTGCTCAAGATTGATACCGCCAGAAGCTTCGAGTAGTGCGCGACCATTAGTAATGCCAACAGCCTGCTTCATTTGCTCGGTATTGAAGTTATCAATCAGGATATTTTTTGCTCCCGCCGCGAGTGCTTCTTCTAGTTCAGAAAAATTTTCAACTTCAATCTGAATCTCTACACCTGCATTCAAGGCTTGTGCATTCTTTAGGGCAGCAGTGACGCTACCAGCTGCTGCAATATGATTTTCTTTAATCAGAATTCCATGCCATAAAGCTAAACGTTGATTTTGACCATGCCCCACTCGAACGGCGTATTTTTGAGCTTGGCGTAAACCAGGAAGGGTTTTGCGGGTATCTAGCACAGCACAGCCATTGGGGTTGGGACTTGCGCCTGCAATAGCCTCCACATGTTGGCGAGTGATGGTGGCTGTCCAAGATAGCGTTTGTAAAAAATTAATACAAGTACGCTCTGCCGAGAGAAGGGCTTGAGAGTTTGCTTCTATATCGCACACTGTCGTGTTGGGCTTCATCAAGTCGCCCTCAATGTAATACCATGTCACTTTGGCTTGCGGGTCTAATTTTTTTAATGTGCCTTCAAACCAATCAACGCCGCATAGGACTGCTTCTTGGCGAATAATCAGTTGGGCCTGAACAATTTTGCTAGGAACTAATTTCGCGGTCCAATCGCCGGTGCCGATGTCTTCTAAAAGTGCGTCATAGATATTGCGTTGGCGCGCTTGTTCTAAAGTCTCATTGAAATCAAACATAGATTATTTCTTATCTGCTTTTTAATAGATCAGGCTGCGCCAAGATTTTTAACAAAACCGTGCTGCGCTTTGGCTAGCAGATCAGGGTGATTTTGTGTAAAGTCCAGCATGCGGTCCATACATCCCAGCGCTTGTGAGCGTATGGGTTCGTTAACAAAAACTTCCCCAGAATGATTTTCTAGGCAATCAAGAATCCCTGCCAGACCATTCATGGCCATCCAAGGGCAGTGAGCACAGCTTTTGCAGGTTGCACTATTACCCGCAGTTGGTGCTTCAATTAAAGTTTTATGAGGAGCTAGTTGACGCATCCGATGCAAGATGCCATTGTCTGTTGCCACGATATATTCGCTTGCAGTGCCCTCAACAACAGCCTTAATCATGGCAGAGGTCGAGCCTACGACATTGGCCAGATCAACAACGGCTTGTGGGGACTCTGGGTGAACCAGCACTTTTGCATTGGGGTATTTCGCTTTTAGGAGCTCTAGCTCTACAGCCTTGAATTCATCATGCACGATGCAGGCGCCATTCCAAAGCAGCATATCCGCACCGGTTTGGTCCTGGATGTAGCGTCCTAAATGACGATCAGGGGCCCACAAGATTTTTTTACCCTCAACTTTGAGTTGATGAACGATGGCTAGGGCGCAAGAGCTAGTTACCATCCAATCCGCTTGGGCTTTAACGGCTGCGCTGGTATTGGCGTAGACAACTACAACCCGGTCAGGGTGCATTGCTCTAAAGGTGGCAAAGTCTGCTGCATTACAGCCTAAATCGAGAGAGCAAGTTGCCTCTAAATCTGGCATAAAGATACGCTTTTCTGGGCTGAGTATTTTTGCGGTTTCGCCCATGAAGCGGACACCAGCAACAATCAAATTGTTCGCCTGGTGATTCTTCCCAAAGCGGGCCATTTCTAAGGAATCGGCAACGTAACCCCCGGTTTCTAAGGCCAAGTCCTGAATATCCGCATCTACATAATAGTGAGCAACTAAAACAGCATCTTTTTCACGCAAAAGTACTTTGATTTTTTCAAGGACTTGCGATCTTTCTGGAGCTGTTAATGGCGGCGGGGCTTTGGCCCAAGCCTGAGCTGTACAGGTGAGTCCAGCCGAGTCCTGCTGGGGATAATCAAATTGAATAGGGGTAGAAGGAGTTTGAATCATGCTAAATCTTACCTTGACAAGCCGGACTGAGGTTTTACGGCTTGTTTTATATGTGTCGATGCAAAGTGGGGCATTCAAGTGAAGGCCTAAAGGGGGTGTTAGAGTATTGTAAGCTCAGACCCAGAACCCAGAATTAAGTGACAGATGAACTTTCTCAAAACACTCTTTCAATCCCCCGATTTTAAATCTTTAAGAACATACCAAGTCTTGGTTTGGTCATTGTTATATGCCTACATTGCTGGCTACATTCTGCAAAACTTTGCTGGGGATTCAGTTGCTAGTCTGATTTGGGTTCCTGCAGGTATTGGTCTTGCACTACTGCTCAATTTTGGAATCTCCTATTGGCCTTATCTTTTTGTTGCTGCAGTGGCTGGAGAAATGCTGGGAGGTTTTAGCATCCTCATCTCTTTTTTGTTAGCAACGGGCAGTACTCTCAGTTGCATACTCTCGACTTACCTTTTATCTAAAGTTTTTCCATTTAATCGGAATTTATCTACCTTAGTAGATGTTGCCTCGCTGGTTTTGGTTTCAACTATTTTGGGTCTCTGTAGCGGCTTAATAGATGCCACCATCATTTATCGATCTGGCTTAGCTGGGACTCAACAATTCCAGGCAGTGTTTTATACCTGGTTTATTGGTGACTTTTTTGGCGCCGCATTTTTTACCCCTGTTCTCTTGGTGTGGAGAAGAGTCCCAACGGATTGGCTGAAGACACCCAAGCTATACGAAGTTTTAATATTTTTTGGTTTGGTATTTCTGTTTGGGCAAGGCGTTCTCTTTGGTTGGCTCAATACTCAATTTGATGAGGTGAGCTTTGTAAATCATGGCTATTTGATTTTGCCCATCTTGTTGATTGCTGCCTGGAGATACGGTCGTCATGGGGCAATGCTAGTGTTAGCGATGACAGTGGTTCAGTCAATACTGGGCGCCTATGACGGGCATGGCTTCTTTAACCGTAGCATGATGAATGACCCAGCGCCGATCAGTATTTGGATATTCCTGAGTTTGATCGGTTTAGTGAGTTTGCTGATTAGTTTGCTGATTGAAAATAATCAGGCTAAAAACATCGACCTAGTAAAAGCTGAAGGGCGATTCAAGGAAATTGTTGAGCGTATTCCGGTTTCAATGGCCATTTTGGATATTGATAAACGCGCCATGAATTTGATAAATGATGCTTATACGAACTTGACTGGGTATAGCGCTGGTGATTTTGGGGTCAGTGATGACTGGTGGAGCTTGGCTTATCCGGACGCAGCTTACCGTAAAGAAATTGAGCAGCTATGGGATGAG
Source organism: Burkholderiaceae bacterium (assembly GCA_947380285.1). Next base: position 14,674 of record CANCQD010000056.1, read on the forward strand.
CGTTTACATGAGGTAAGGCATGCGAATACACCGATGGTGCCAGTTGAATCCTGGATCGTTTGTAAAAATGGTGAGAAAAAGTACATCAGCTGGGGCTCTGTCAG
>CANCQD010000057.1 GCA_947380285.1 Burkholderiaceae bacterium
AGGCGCCTCTGGAATGTGGGTCCGCTCAAGCATTGTTTCTTTGGCTTTGGTGTAAGCCTCCCAAAGCCGTCTTGCCTCTAGATCCATTGGGCTTAATTTCCATTGCTTCAATGGGTCATGGATACGCATCATAAAACGGTTGTATTGCTCATCATCAGAGATTGAGAACCAATACTTGATCAAGATGACGCCTGAACTAATCATCATGCGCTCAAGATCGGGAACTGTTCTTAGAAACTCTTCGTACTCATAATCTGTACAGAAACCCATTACCCTCTCAACGCCGGCACGGTTGTACCAACTTCTATCAAATAGAACAATCTCGCCGCCAGCAGGTAACTGGGAAATATATCTTTGAAAGTACCACTGTGTTTTCTCGCGCTCATTGGGAGCGGGTAAGGCAACTACTTTACAAACCCGAGGATTGAGTCGCTGCGTAATACGCTTAATAGCCCCACCCTTACCTGCGGAATCACGACCTTCAAATAACACCGCCACTTTTAGTTTGTTAGCTACAACCCAATCCTGCAGCTTGACTAGCTCTCCCTGGAGTCTAAAAAGCTCACGGAAGTAGACATTACGTGGAATTTCTGAGCTTTCACTGCTGTCGTGCGATAGGCGATCATCATCGAGCTCCATCTCAAGCTCTTCATCCATGCTGTCAAGAATCTCCTCTTGAGCACGGCGATACCACTCGGCCATTTCGTTATGCTTGGATGTCATTCGTTTGCGCTCCTAGACCTTATTTATATCCAGAAATGATGACACATTTATTACATCAAACGATGATTGCCTTTTAATTGATTGGAAATAGCCTCTTGGCTGTGTAAGGCCAGCCATTTGCGGTCGTTAGATGCCTCGGGACTAGCTCCTGAGGGCGAAATAAAGCTCAACTCAACGACTAGCTGGCGATCCCTCAAGATCTTAGCCATGGATTCTAGTAGCCCCATATCACCTACAAATGCTGGCACCTCACTTCTGGCACCAGTCACCTTCGAATGATAAGAAATTGCCAGGGAATAGACGGGCACACGGGCAATCACGGCCGATTCAAATAGATTGGGCTTAAATGGCAGAACACCCTCACCTATCGTGGAAGTACCCTCCGGAAAAATACAGACAGATTGAGTCTTGAGCACATCGCCAACCTCGCTCGCTATCTGCTTGCCATGGCGAGAGTTATTGCGCTGAATAAATACTGTGCCTAGTTGCCTTGCCATCCATCCAAATATGGGCCACCCCTCTACATCAGACTTCGCCACAAATCGGATGGGCTTAAATGCATTAATCGCATGTATGTCCATCCAAGAGATATGGTTTGATGCAAGTAAATAAGGAGTAGAAGGAAGAATTTCCTGATTCGTGAGCTTTAATTCAATTCCAAAAATGCATAGCAATCTTTTTGACCACTGCTGAATCAGTCTATTTTTTGTTGCCTGCGTTGCAAATGGAAACCGCAATGACAAAGTGATCACTCCATTAATGACGTGAGCCCATACCTGCACCCACCTCCATGCGGTTGCTCCACACTGCAAAGGGGAGTTTTTTGTGGCCTGATAATGACTCATATGATGTAGGAATATAAAACAAATTCAGAAAATAGCTAAAGCGTCATAAAACTGTCTTGGAACTGTCATCCTAGTTTCATACTCCATAGGCTTAATACTGTTTCATGATGCATTACAAAGCGATCTGGATTTCAGACGTACACCTCGGAACATCAGGGTGTCAGGCAGACTACCTTCTGGATTTCCTAAAACACAACGATGCAGATAAATACTATCTTGTAGGCGACATTATTGATGGCTGGAGACTGAAAAAGTCATTCTATTGGCCTCAATCACATAACGATGTTGTGCAAAAACTCTTACGTAAGGCACGTAAAGGGAGTGAAGTAATCTACGTTCCTGGAAATCATGATGAAAGCGCCAGACAGTTTTTTGGGCTTTCATTCGGTGATGTCAAAGTAGTTGAAGAGGTTATTCACATCACTGTAGATGGTAGAAAACTATGGGTAACGCATGGTGATCAGTTTGATGGTGTGATGCAATACGCCAAGTGGCTTGCCTACGTTGGCGACAACCTATATTCACTGATTCTTTACGTCAATCGCTATTTCAACATGGTCCGAGCCAAGATGGGGCTGCAGTATTGGTCTCTATCTCAATACCTTAAGCATCAAGTCAAGAATGCCGTCAGCTACATCGCTGACTTTGAACACATCATGGCCAGAGAAGCACGCTTAAGAGGCTGCGATGGGGTTGTATGCGGCCACATTCATAAAGCAGAAATTCGCGAGATAGATGGACTTTTGTATTGCAACGATGGTGATTGGGTCGAAAGCCTCACCGCCCTTGTTGAAACACAAACAGGTGAGCTCAAAATTATTCACTGGACACAGATCAAGGGTGAGCCTGTTGAGTCTCCTCAAATCACCCTTCAACCCGCTACTGAATCACTCATCAAAGAGGCTGCACTATGAAAATTATGATCATCACAGATGCATGGGATCCACAAGTAAATGGTGTTGTCCGAACCTTAAAACAAACCCGCGCCGAGTTAATTGCTATGGGCCATGAAGTGGAAATGATTACACCTAATGGTTTTAAATCCATTCCCTGCCCTACCTATCCCGATATTGCCCTTTCACTTTTCCCTGGCAAAGAAGTGGCACGTCGCATTAAAGAGTTTGCTCCCGATGCAATGCACATTGCCACCGAGGGTCCACTGGGTTTATCAGCTCGCGCCTATGCCGTGAAGAATCGCCTGCCTTTTTCCACTGCATATCACACCCGCTTCCCCGAATATGTCAAAGCGCGCACCGGTATTCCTTTGGCAATTACCTATGCATTTATTCGCTGGTTTCACGCCCCGTCAATGGCTGTTATGGCGCCAACAATTGTTGTTAAGGACGATCTTGAAAAATATGGGCTCAAGAATGTAGTGCTGTGGTCACGCGGCGTAGATCTTGATATTTTTAAGATGCAAGATTCCAAAGCCCTAAATACTGCTCACCCCATCTTTTTATATGTGGGCCGAGTTGCTGTTGAGAAAAACATCAATGCATTTTTAGAGATTGATTTGCCAGGTTCAAAGTGGGTGGTAGGAGACGGACCAGCAATGGCTAGCATAAAAGAAAAATATCCAGAAGTGAACTATCTTGGAGTGCTGCAGCAGCATGAGTTAGCAAAAGTCTATGCAGCTGCAGATGTCTTTGTTTTCCCTAGCAAGACCGATACATTTGGCTTGGTTTTGCTTGAGGCTATGGCGTGTGGCACACCAGTAGCTGCCTATCCAGTAACCGGACCAATTGATGTACTGGGAAATTCTAATTCAGGCGCCATGAACGAAGACTTACGTGAAGCTTGCATGCAGGCACTGAAGATCCCACGTGAAGTTGCTCGAGCACACGCCGAGAAATTCTCGTGGAGAGCTGCATCTGAGCAATTTGCGAACCATCTCAAGCCAGTGCCGACACCAGAAGTTCACGTCACCGCGCTAGCCTAAAGAAGATTCACAGTGAACTCTCCTTACCATATCAACCAGAACCCTCATAAGGGCAACCGAGGCCTCACCAGAGCATGGCATGCAGCCAAAAACTCATGGTGCGGTCTGGTTTATGCATTTATGGAGGAAAGCGCCTTTAGGCAAGAACTCACTTTATTTGCATTGCTAACGCCAGTTGCTCTTTTATTGCCTATAACGCTGTTAGAGAAAGCATTATTGCTCTCTTCTTTGGTCATGGTTCTTGTGATTGAACTCCTGAACTCGAGTGTAGAAGCAGCAATCGACCGCATCTCATTCGAGCACCATGATCTTTCCAAGCGAGCAAAAGATTTTGGTAGCGCCGCTGTCATGCTTGCGCTGTTTGTATCAGCTCTAATTTGGGCTGCAGTCTGCATTCCACTGATCCTCAAGGTCTAAACTTTTTTGAATTTCATCATCACCCAAGGCTAACTATGTCTGATATCCCTAATCCAATCGGCTCATTTGAGATTTTCGCTCCTAAGAAAGTCAAAGTATTAAAAAGAAAGAAGCCAAGCGCATTTAAAAAACTCTCTAAAAAGTTAGCTAAAAAACTTTTTGGGAAGCCCTTTGTTGCCAAAACAAGAGCTGAATTAAGGGAAGTAGATCCTAGCACGGCCATTCAGATTGATAAACCAAAAAGACCCGCTTTCCAAATTATTTGGGCAAGCACTCCAGGCGAAGTTAAGGAAGCGCAAAGATTGCGTTACAAAGTATTTGCCGAAGAAATGGGTGCAAATCTGCCAAGCAATGCCGAAGGCTTAGATGTTGATGAATTCGATTCTTATTGCGACCATTTATTGATTCGTGATCAAGATAGCCTAAAGGTGGTTGGCACCTACCGTGTACTGCCGCCACATAAGGCGCAGGAAATCGGACGTCTCTATTCTGATTCTGAATTTGACCTTTCCCGTATTGACCATCTGCGCCCAAAATTGGTTGAGTTAGGCAGATCTTGCGTTCACCAAGACTATCGCTCTGGTGCAGTCATCATGGCCCTATGGAGTGGCTTGGCTCAATACATGCAAAAGAACGGTTATGAAATCATGCTTGGTTGTGCAAGTATCCCCATGGCGGATGGCGGCCACTTTGCAGCGAGTCTTTACAACTCCCTAGACAATGATCAAATGGCTCCAACAGAATTTCATGCATTCCCACGTCTTCCTTTGCCTCTAGATAGGCTAAATGGTGGATTAGATGTGCAGCCCCCGCCATTGATCAAAGGCTACCTGAAACTTGGGGCAAAAATTTGTAGCGCCCCTGCTTGGGATCCAGACTTCAATACTGCTGATTTATTAACGATGTTACGTTTGTCAGAAATCAACCCACGTTACGCCAAGCATTTCTTAGGTCTTTAATTCTCGAGCATTCATTCTCAAAAAAAACCACTTCGTTTTGAAGTGGTTTTTTTAACTCTACGGTTATATTTACTTAAAGCTGACTTGATAAGAGTGGCCAATTCTTTCCCACTCTGCAGCTTCTTTCATAAGGCTAAATTCTGTTAGCGGATGTTTGGCGACCCATTCTTTAGAAAGGCTAACCAAATAAGAGCCACCATGTTCGGAAACCTTTACTTTGGGAAAGTTGACATCATTTCGACCACGGCAAAGTACTTGAGCTAGCCGCAAACAAAAGAGCATGCGCCAGTCTTCAAAACTATGATTATTGGCCAACTTACCAAGCTTGCCGGCATGCCCAATCAATAGGGCTGCAAGCCTTGCTTGATCATTCTTAGAAAAGCCGGGCATATCTGCATTGCCTGCTATGTAGGCAGAATGTTTGTGATATCCATTGTGAGAAATCGATAAACCAATTTCATGCAAATTAGCCGCCCACTGTAATAGAGCCACATTGTCAGCCCTACTTTCTGACTCAGGTTTAGGCAACTGCTGCAAAAAATCAGCCGCTAATTTACCCACCCTATCAGCCTGCTCTCGATCGACAGAATAACGCTGCATGAATTGTTCGACGGTGACATAACGCATGTCATGATGTTGTGAACGGCCAAGTAAGTCATACAACACACCGCTACGCAATGCGGCGTCTGTGACTTCCATCTCGTTGATACCTAATTCATCGAACGCTGCCAGCATAATCGCTAAACCGCCAGGCCATACCATTCTTCTGTCTTCTTTTAAACCGATTAGCTCTACCTGGTTTACATGTTCGTACTTCAGTAAATGCTTTTTAAGATTCTTTAAGCCCTCACGCGTGATCAGCCCGCTGGCACCGTTGACGCGACCCATGGTCAAACCATCGGCAAGGCCATTAAAATTATTGCTACCAATTAGATCGGCTAAGGCCCTGGCGGTTCCCGAGGAACCAATCACTTGATTCCAGCCACTCTTTAAGTACGATCCTGAAATGACCTGAATTTCCCGTCTGGCCGCTAACTCGGCCTCTTTAAAAGCGTGTGCATCTATATTGCCTTTTGGGAAAAAGCGCATGCTATGAGAGACGCAACCTATATAAAGACTTTCCATCAGCTTTGGCTCGTAGCCTTTGCCAATAATGAATTCTGTCGAGCCACCACCAATATCAATCACCAGCCTGTTGCCTTGAACTGCTGGCACTTCATGTGCAGCCCCAATATAGATGAGTCGAGCCTCCTCTACACCAGCAATGACTTCAATTGGAAATCCTAATGCCTCTTGTGCATCCTCAACAAATTGCTGAGCGTTTTTGGCAACTCGTAAGGTATTTGTCGCAACTGCTCGAACATTGGAGGGATCAAACCCCCTAATACGCTCGCCAAAACGCCGAATAGTAATTAAACCTCTTTGATAGGCTTCATTGCCTAGCAACTTGTTTTCAGTAAGTCCGGCAGCAAGGCGAACTGTCTCACGCAAGGTATCTATAGGTCGTAACTGAGTTCCCGAGGGTGTGTTTACTGCCTGAGCCACCAGCATCCGAAAACTATTTGAACCCAAATCAACCGCAGCAACAAGGTCTGCTGAATTAACCAAAGGATCTACGGGATTGGTGGCCAAAATATTCCCCAAAAATGGAATGCTGTTTCAATTGTGTCTATTTTATGTAAAAAGCGTGACACATTGATGAAATTAACAGCAAGCCTTTATGGCTGGGGTGGATAGCCTAGGGTTAGGCAGCCAAGTTTTGCTCTGAGCTTGAACAATCGCGGTTTCCAAAGCTACACAAAATGCAGCAGTCGCCAGATTTTGGCTTCAATATAGCGCTGCAGGAACGGCAACGATACAAATGTGGGGCGCCTTCTTCAAAACTGATAACTTCAGAAGCCTGGCAGTGTGGGCAGGTAACGATAGATTGCGGATGGTTAATAGTCTTATTCACGATGCAATACTGAACGAAAATTATTTCAATATTGTGTCAAAGCAAGGGAGTTACTTAATCCGTCGTACTGGGGCTCCAGAATGCCTGATTCACGAAATCTTGATCCGCAATTTTTGCGATGAGCTTATCCATATCGTCACCGTCTACAGCAGATGCTGTTAGTACGGCTTGAATTTCAACATCCTCACTACCAAACTGATGCACCTCAATATCCTGGGTCTGATATCCCGCCTCTTCAAGCGTCGCAATAAATTGCTTTAAAGCATGTTTTTGAGCATGCTTTGGTGTGATGATATATACCGAATTCGTTACTTCAACTGAGACGGTATCAAGGGGTTGGCGATTAATAAAAGTAACTACAGGTCGCAAAAGTGTATTGGCTGCCAGCACAAATAGAGTTGCTAGTCCAGCCTCTAATATCAAATCTGCGCCAGCACAAGCCCCTACCGCTCCTGATGCCCATAGAGTTGCAGCCGTATTAATACCGCGAACATTGCCCTCTTCTCTCATGATGACGCCGGCACCTAAAAATCCAATTCCTGAAACGACATATGCCATTACGTGTACAGCGCCATCATGGCCTGTCAAACGATTTGCGGCATCTACAAAAATAGCTGCTCCAATTGCAACCAGGATGTTGGTTCGCAAGCCAGCAGTCCTTTGACGATATTGGCGCTCCAAACCAATTAAGCCGCCAAAGAAAAAGGCTGCCATCAGACTAATTGCGGTATCGGTCAACGATGCATAGTTGACATTGTTAATAAATTCCATGGGACTAGTAATTATTTTGAGCCAAGACCCAGGGACTCTACCATTACTTTAAATACCTCGGTGTTATCCATGAAGCCTTTGAATTTTTCTGATCCTGGACCCATGGCATTCAGAACGGCATCATCTGCTGTATGCACGCCAGACTCTTGGTGCGACGGTAAATTGCCACCTACATGAATAGCATCCTCCTGGAGTTGGAGATATTTTGGATTGGCAACATATTTACCGGAATCACCTTTGACGGCCGGAACAAATGTGCCATCAAGCTTAGGATGCATCGTTTCATAGTGATCGGGATAATTACCGTAAAAGAATGCAATGCGCTTGGAAACATCGATCTTATTTGGATAACCCAGCATATCTGCTTTAGGGTAATTTGGATAGCCAGCCTCCGCATAGATACCTACTTTTTCACGCAAGGAGCCAGGCCTATCATCGTGCACAACTCCACTAATTGAGCCACTATGCGTATGGTCAGGCGTAACGATGATCAATGTATCAGGATGTGTTTTAGCAAAATCTTTGGCAATCTGCACAGCGTTACTCAGCATGATGGTGTCAAATGCCGCACGCTCCCAGTCTAGAGGGTGATTAAACTTATCTATTAAAGCCGCTTCTACCATCAAGAAAAATCCATTGGGGTTTCTGGATAAAACATCAATAGCCGATTGCGTCATTTCCGTTAGGTCTGGCTGATTGGGGTATTGCTCAACTGTATTCTTTTTTAGATATAGACGATCAAGAGAGCCGTCCATATTATCTGGATGAAAAACGCCAAATAGTTTTTTTGTACCCTTGCTTTGAGAGGCAGCAAGTAACTCTTGCTTTGTAAAGGCTAATTGATAGCCATCAGATTTAAAGCCTTCAACTAGGTTCTTCTCGTCCTTACGCTTGGAGCCTTTATCTGATTGGGGATAAAAATAAGCTGAACCACCACCAAGGATGACCTCAGCACCACTGGCCTTAAGTTGATCGGCTATGTATTGCTTATCAGCCCTGCGCCTTGTATGTGAAACCATGGCACCTGGAGTTGCATCTTCCAACTCGGCATCGGAAACGATGCCAACTGCCATTTTGGTATTACGTTTGATGAGTTCTGCAATCGTTTCTACTTTAGGATGTGAAAAGTTGTCGCTAGCCCTCGATACATAGACTCCCATTGCATTAACAGCTGTTTTATGACCCGTTGTATAAGCGCTCATTGAATTAGCAGAGTCTGTGATCAGGGAATCAGATCCCGATGTACCAATCATTGCAGTACTTGGCATGTCATCAAAAGCTAAGCGGCCCTGATACTTTCCTTCATAAATACCTTTAGACAGCACTCTGGCGGCTGTACGATTAGCAATTGTCATGCCATCGCCAATAAATAGAATCACGTTTTTTACACGACGAGGACCAGTTGCATAGACATCCCAACTTACTTGCAAGCGCTCTTGAGGTGTTCGAGCAACTATTTGATATTTACCGGGTTTGGATAGCTGCACATCTCTAAACAAAATTGAGCTACCTTTGCCATTTTCATTTGAAATAAACTCTGGTTTAGTGCTAATAATTTTATTAATGGGCGCACCATTAAGATCGACTGATACCTGCTCAGCATTGATAACAGTATTAAATTCAATCTTGATGTCGAACTTAGAACTCGCCAAAATAGAAGCTTGATCAATGGGATATACAGCTGCAGCCGACACCACGCCAGAAAAGCTAGCAAAAATAATAAGCAGTACAGCTCTCAGATGGATTGATGTATTCATAGAAAAAATAGCGCGTAAGATGGGTCAATCTAGACTATCTTCTACTCAAGTGACAATTTGATGACGCTCTTAGAGTGTCTTACTTAAGTGAAATTACGTCTTTGCAACCTTAAGTCTTCCGCTCTTAACGGCCTTACGAAATAAATCAAAATCGCGTTCATTCTGTTTTGCATAGGATCTGGCAAATGAATACATTGCCTCACTAAACTCTTTTTCTTGACCGCAATACCCTGCAATCATGGCCGCATCCCCAGAACGAGAATGGCCAAGAGCGAGAGCCCAGCCAAATAATTTGGAATAGTCTGCAAAATTCTTTACGGAAACTCCGCCTGGCCCAATTGGTATACCCCCCTTCATATCGCGTAATTGACGAAGATAGAACCCCTGGCTTTTATCGATATCGAACTGCATGGAGCCATAATTCAAAAAGATATCTGGAGCCCCTTGGAGCAATCTCTGACCAGCCACCACGCGTTGACCCATATCTCGATAAATAGACTCACCCAAATACGGACTCAAGACAGATTTTTGTGCTTCTTTATATTGTAAGAATAGGGGATCATTTTCGCTGTCTCCCTCAAAATAAAGAACCATGCAATTGGTGCCCACACTTCCAACGCCAACAACCTTGCGTGCAAAATCTATCAAAACATAGCGCTCAAACAAAATTTTTCGATCAGCAAGTAAAGTGCTCGAATAATTTAGCAAAGCCTTGTCAATCAGGGAGCTAAGGGGATGCCCAAAAGCATTCTTTTTGAAATGCTCAATTAATGGGGGTTTGTTGATAATCTTTCTATCTTTTCCAACAAGGGTGGTGAGTTTCTGCAAAACTTGTACATTACCCTGCCCTTTGGTCTGCTTTAAATACATCTCAATTTGTTTTTGATGCTCTTTAGAAAAATGCTTACGAATATCTGCATCGCTAATGAATTCTTGTGCCAAGTCTAAATAAGGCATTTTGGCATATTGAGTCATCCGCTTTTGATACTCAGAGCAAATCCGGAATACTATTTTTTTGCTTAGCGCTTTATCACCGCCGTTACTTTCGCAAGCGATAACTGCACTTGCAACAAGGCGCTTGAAATCCCACTCCCAACTACCAGGTAGAGTTTCATCAAAGTCGTTAATACCAAATACCAATCGATGCTCAGCCGTTCCAAACAAACCAAAATTGGATACATGCATATCGCCACAGAGCTGCACGGTGATATTGGTTGTCGGTTGATTTGCTAAATCCCGCGCCATGATGGCAGCACCACCGCGATAAAAAGCAAACGGAGACTGCAACATTCGCTCGTAACGGATCGGAATCAAAGATTCAATACGATTTTTGGCTTGAGCTTCTAATATTGATATTGGATCAATTCGATTCTTGGGTGGTGTATAGACCCCTTGAGCAGAAAGACTCACCACTTTACGCAAATCCTTGCCATCAGCCATCCGCTTTTGAATGCTGGGGCGCGGGTTTTTGAAAGACTCTACAGATCTAAGTACGGCAAATTGTGGTTTCTTCTGGGAAGACATGGGTAGCCCTGTCAATAAACTTACCCACCCATATTAATGCCATCGCAAATTTTTGGTTCGATTATGAGTTGAGATAATTAAGCTTCTTTTGAATACTTGCCGGCAGCGTCGAAAACCAAACCCTATCGTCACCTACAGCGGGCAATATCTGGCCATACTCAATCATTTGACCAGGGGTAATTTCGTCAATGTAGGCCCAAATTTGGTGCCCCGCTAATTTACTGGCGCTTTGTATTGCAATTTCAAGCTCAACGAGCAATTGTTTTTTTATCTGCTCTCCTCTACCGAGACGAATTTGTCCATTCAGAAAGATGTGTGGCTCATCAAGAAGGACGCCGCCAATAAAACAATCGTGTATATCTAAATTTTTAAATATGACTTGGGCAAAATAGGCTTCTGCGCCAGTAACGTCGGCATGAATTTTAGTAATCGCTTTAGCGAGTTCAAATTTTTGATGGGTTGTCAGTGATAATCCTGCGTAATAAACACTATAAGTTGCCATATTCAATCTCGTTCGCAATAGTTTTACTTAGATCGATGATGAATGGAATGCAACTCGTCTTTGATCTGCAAATGGTCCAACTTATCAATCGGAAGGTCTATCAATAATTCAATACGGTTACGTAAACCCATTTCAACTTTTCGAAATGCGTCCCACATATCCTGCTCGCTGCCAGAAACAGACGCTGGATCTGCAAAACCCCAGTGCGCAGTTGCAGGATGGCCTGGCCAATAAGGACACTCTTCACCTGCTGCAGAATCACAAACGGTGATAATGAAATCCATATGCGGTGCATCATTCCCACCAAATTCATCCCAAGTTTTACTTCTCAGCAGATCTAGCGGATAACCCATCTCCCTTGCAAGCTTCAAGGCAATGGGATGAACATATGCTTTTGGTTTTGATCCCGCTGAATATCCTATAAAACGTCCATGACTGAGGGTCGTTGCAAGCGCCTCACCAAGGATAGAGCGGGCTGAATTACCTGTGCACAGAAAAAGGATGTTATGTGGGCGTGTCATTTGCAGTGAATTGAAAATTTTATGTTCAAATAATTTCGTCAAGACGTAAAGAGTACTTTCTATCGATCAGAAATTGATTTATTTTTGAATCGTTAAAATGGGGGATGACAGCTTTACACTCCTCGGACTCAATAGCAGTCTTGTCCTGCACTTCATTCCTGAATACTTCAGATAAATATTTGTTGAAATTTATACTCATGAATCTCCCCTACAAGTAAATGGCCGATACCATCATCCTAGGATGGATATATTTCAGTTGTATTAAGGCTCGGATAGAAAAACCCAGCCTAAACTGGGTTTAAAAGGAAGACAAAACTACTTTATCTTGGCCAGTATTCATCTGACAGTGAAATATAGATTGGGTAAATGACATTATGATGACTAGCTTCCAATTCGATGATTCGCATAACGATTTGTATAACCCACCCTGGCTTCATTCCATGCTTGCCATAAATGCAAGATAAATTTTTTCATATCAGATCCTTGTGATGAAAGATTCATTGAGATATTTCCGTTATGCAGAAATATCGTAGCGACATCCGTGGAGTATTCAGAACTGAAGTGTCAGGGTGAAGGCGCTTTTATGACCAATTGAAGTAGGTGGGATACACTATTCGGTACACAAATGTTTTTCCAGCAAGGAAGTTCAAATGCTTAATTGGGATCTCTACAGCGCTATTGCCATCAGACTGACCTTAGCTCTACTAGTTGGAGCAGTTCTTGGTCTAAATCGTTGGTTACACCATAAATCTGCTGGAATTCGCACCCATTCTTTAGTGGCCATAGGGTCAGCAACAGCCGTCATGCTCATTAGCGATTTCGTCCAAGATGATGCCCAGTCAGTTAGTCGCGTCCTTCAAGGGTTGATTACTGGCCTTGGCTTCTTAGGCGCTGGAGTCATTATTCGCGAGCAACGTTCACGGCGCGTCCATGGCCTAACCACAGCAGCCAGCCTATGGGTTTGCGCCCTCACTGGAGCTGCTTTTGGGGCCGGTCAATTTGCCCTTGGAGGATTAACTGTAGGGGCAATTATGATCACCTTACTACTTGGCGGCCCTCTAGAAAGATTGGTGGCTCAGCTTAATGGTGTCAAAAGAGGGTCTGAAATTTCAGATGATCCAGACTAAAAAACGCATTAAAACACTCAAAAATGTGTATTTGTCATATTACTTTGTTAGGATGTGTCATCCAAATAATGACAAATATATGCCATGAGTGAATATCGCTACGAAGATGCAGTAAAACAACTGCAAGAAACTGGTGCCATTGGGCTGGTTGACCTGAAAAGTCTCCCGCATGACGACCTTGTAGAGCTATTCGAGGAAATCAAGGTTTGGTGTTTATACGCCAGCGGAAAAATGGATAAGCTTTCCAAAGAATCAAAGAAAAAGAAGAAGAAAAAGAAAGACTAGGTCTTAAGGTGTCAAGCGCTCCTTAGGAAATAGCAGTTTGAATACGCTACCTTTTCCTGGAGTACTTTCAATTTCCAACTGTGCTTGGTGACGGCTAGCAATATGCTTGACGATTGCCAATCCTAAACCCGTTCCCCCAGTATCACGAGAACGACTTCGGTCAACACGATAAAAACGCTCTGTCAGTCTAGACAGGTGCTCTGATGCAATGCCTGGGCCGGTATCTGTTACAGAAAATTCCCCAAGCCCCTGAAGATTAACATCCCATCTAACACGGATTGAGCCCGACTCCGGTGTGTAGCGAATAGCATTTGACACTAAGTTACTAAACGCAGAAAGTATCTCTCGCTGATCACCCAGGATATTTTTTGCGCTATCCACTGTAAAACTAAAACTATGCTTTCCTTGAGACAAAGCTTCTGCATCATTTCTGAGTAATGCCATCAATGTTTCAATATTCACGCTAGTTGCAGCAGCCGGTAATGAGTTAGCCTCCAAATTGGCTAGAGTCAGGAGATCCTCCACTAAGCTTTTCATCCGCTGAGCTTGCGACATCATCATTTCAAAATATTGATCGCGCTGACTTTTTTCAAGATCTAATGATTGGACCGTCTCCAAAAACCCCATCAATACTGTAATTGGGGTCCTCATTTCATGAGAAACATTGGCAACGAAGTCACGTCGCATTGCATCGGCTTTGTGTAAATCGGTCACATTTTGCACCAACAATAAATGACGTTGGTTGCCAAATGGAAATGCTTGCAACATTAAGCTAAGACTACCATTTGAACCCATTCGTTCCAGCAACAAAGGTTCATCAAAATTACGCTTGCTTAAATATTGTATAAACTCCGGACGGCGTATAAGAAAATTAATCCGCTGCATTACATCACGCTTGAAGTTCAAACCAAAAAAACGTTCTGCGATGGCATTGCACCATTCAATCTGATCGGTTTCATCGAGCATGACAATCGCATTAGGTGATGCTTGAAAAGCTTCAATAAAATGCTCGTGTTGCTGCTCAATCACCCTCATCTTTTGCTTCAAAGTTTTGACTAATCGCTGTAATCTAAAAAATATCTCTTCCCATAAGCCGCTAGGTAGCGGCATATTCTCTACCCCATCTGATTGAATATACTTTCCTAGACGGGCAAGATTGATGTAGGAATAGACTAGGGGGATTGATAGCAAGGAAACGCTAGTTAAAACAGCCCATTCGTCACCCCAGTTATATAGGACGACAAAAGAAACAATTAAAACAAAACAGATAAAGACAAAAAGGCGCGTAAGAGCAGAGATCATGGTGCAATCTTAGACTATCTCTAGGCCGCTGTTGAAATAGCCTAAAAAAATCCTAAAAATAGGTCTTAGGTCTCGGTCGGCATTTTAGTAATGCGGTAACCACTACCTCTAACTGTTTCAATAAAACGATCGCAATCTAC
>CANCQD010000058.1 GCA_947380285.1 Burkholderiaceae bacterium
AAATATTTGCTGAAAGTGAGTCCAACCACTTTCCTTGAAGTATCTTAAAAAAGCATCAGGCTCTGCTGGATTTCATTGGGGTTATAAACGTCCCAGGCAATGACTATTTAGCAACTGGAAATCCAGCATCTGTTATGAGCTCGCTAGCCTTTTCTTGGGATAAGCTAGTCTCAAGATTCACGATCTGGCTTGCTAAATCCACCTGCACTTCTGCCTGCGGATCCTGGGCCTGAATAGCCCGAGTTACGGCATTAATACAGCCCCCACAAGTCATTCCAGATACTTTTAAACTCAACATAAAGGCCCTTTTGATTTGAATATGGCTTCAATACAGTAGATTATCTTCTATATGAACTCACCAAAAGACGCTAATGCAGGGCTTTTTACTTTAGATATCGGTGGCATGACCTGTGCCTCCTGTGTAGGCAGGGTTGAGAAGGCTTTACACAAGATTCCGGGGGTGGAGGCGGCTAGCGTCAATTTAGCTACCGAACAAGCCAAAATTCGCCTAAAAGCGGATTCTGGGGTCAACATCGATGAAATCATCGCTTTAGTTCAAAAGACAGGCTATGAGGCCAAAATCAGTATCCCTCATGGGATTCCAGACTTGGCACCCTCTAAATTGTTCTGGGGAGCCGATGGCCTAGGTCGCGTCTTACTGGGCTTTGCTCTGTCCGCCCCACTCTTTTTTCCTATGTTCCTGATGCCGTTTGGCATTCATTGGTCACTATCTCCAAAATGGCAACTTCTACTCGCCACCCCTGTGCAATTTGTTTTAGGGTGGCGCTTTTATAAGGCAGGCTTCAAATCCTTGATGTCGGGCGTTGGCAACATGGATTTATTGGTAGCCCTTGGTACTAGCGCTGCCTATGGTTTAAGTGTCTATCAAATGGTGGGTTCTACTCATGCGACGCATGAACTCTATTTCGAAGGTTCAGCCGTTATTATCTGCATGGTCATGCTTGGCAAATGGCTAGAAGCTAGAGCAAAGCAACAAACGAGCGAAGCCATTCGTGCGCTCCAAAAACTTTGGCCCGAGCATGCAAAAGTGATTGATCGAAATATCGTCATTACCGAGCACTCTCCACTAGACCAATTTCGTGACCTTCCCCTAGATCAGGTATTTCCAAAAGATCGTGTCTTGGTATTGCCGGGTGAGCGTATTCCGGTAGATGGCATCATTTTGCTTGGCCATAGCCATATTGATGAATCTCTTCTCACGGGAGAAAGTGATTCCGTCAAAAAGCATGTTGGTGAAAAAGTGATTGGGGGCTCACTCAACGGCGAAGGCCTATTGGTGATTGAGGCTCACGCTGTAGGCGTTGAGAGCGTTCTCTCCAAAATTATCTCCATGGTAGAAGATGCTCAGACCCAAAAAGCGCCGATACAAAAATTAGTAGATCAAGTCAGCGCAATTTTTGTGCCCAGTGTGATTGTGATTGCGATCCTTACTGGATTGGCGAACTGGTTTTATTTGGACTCTGCATCGCTTGCCATTTTGCGAGCAGTCTCAGTTCTTGTTATTGCATGTCCATGCGCTTTAGGTCTTGCAACACCTGCGGCCATCATGGCCGGAACTGGAGTGGCAGCACGCTTTGGGATTCTCATCAAGGACCCCCAGGTATTAGAGTTAGCGCATCGCTTAAATGTAGTTGCTTTTGATAAAACAGGCACGCTCACTGTTGGCAAACCTCGATTGCTAGAGATCATTCCAGTTTCAAACACATTTACCAAGGATGACATCTTAGCCGCTGCTGCAGGCTTACAACTTGGCAGTGAGCACCCTCTCGCAAAAGCACTGTTAGATGCTGCCAAGCAAAAGGAATTCAGCCCCATTACCCCAACTGATAGCAAAGCGATGCCGGGCATCGGCATTAGCGGTACACCCAGTTCAGGTTTTTTTGTGGGCCAAAGCCTTAGTCTGCAAAGCATTGCTTCTTTAGAGGGCAGTCAACATCACTCCGCAATATTGGAAAAGGCGCAAGCATGTTTTGATGCTGGGCAAACTGTGAGTGTATTGATGAGTAATGAATCCTCCTCAGCGTCTTCAGCGCCCTCATTTCCGATTGCAATCATCGCCTTTGGGGATGAGCTTAAGGACAGCGCTAAAGAGGCAATTACTTCTTTACATCACTTGCATATCCGCGCAGTGATGCTCTCTGGTGACAATCTTGCCGCGGCTAATCGTGTTGCAAAAACCATAGGCATTGAAGAAGTATTTGCCCAAATCATGCCAAGCGATAAGGCAGACATTATTCGCAAACTCAAATCAAAAAATGGTGAACGCCAATTTGTGGCAATGGTGGGCGATGGCGTAAACGACGCGCCTGCTCTAGCAACTGCAGATGTTGGTATGGCAATGTCCACGGGTACCGATGTCGCTATGCAGGCTGCTGGTATTACCTTAATGAGGGGTGATCCTAACTTAGTAGCGAATGCTATTGATATCTCCAAACGCACTTGGAAAAAGATCCAGCAAAATTTATTTTGGGCTTTTATCTTTAACGCTACTAGCATCCCCTTGGCAGCGCTAGGTTATCTCTCGCCCATGCTGGCCGGAAGCGCTATGGCACTATCAAGCTTCTGCGTTCTCAGTAATGCGCTACTCCTAAAAAGTTGGCGCCCTACCCATTCTTAAAAAACATTTACTTTTGATTCTTACGAATCAATTCAATATCACCATAAAAGGCACGCGTCTCTGATTTGGTATTGTCCGTATCAGTAAGCAAGGCGATACCGATAACCTCACCGGGCGCTTCACCATAGGCACGCTTATAGTCAGCCGCTAAGTCACGTTGATGCTTATGCCACTGACCTAAATTCTCCCAACCAGAATCCACCACAATCATTTTGATCCTTGAGGTATGGGCATTGTTAATGATAGTGTCGATAGGCGATTTGCCGGACCATATATACATCAAAGTTGCATAAGGCATCTCTTGTCCACTGATGAGATTGGCCATCTCAAAAGTCATTTTTTCTTTTAATGGCAGCTTAGATTTATTGCCATCAAATGCAACCAGTATGCGAAGTGGCGCATCATCAGCATAGCCATCTGCGTTATCAGCATTGACAATTGGGTTTATTGCCTTCCACTCCCACTGCAACAATAAATTAGCAGCCTGACGCGGACGCAATTTGACAGCCAAGCCAGAAGCAGATGTTTTGGAATTAGCGCTAAGCACTGTTTTACCTTGATAACTTTCAAGGCGATACACTGTATTCTTTTTAAATGGCGCGATGCGATAGAAATTCCAACCATTAGGCATGCCATCACGCGCGGTCTCGGCCGAGAATTTAGGTAACTCCTCTTGGGCCGGCAATAGATCCGCATTAAATGGTTGACCAGCTTCGTTTTGCACAGAATCACCACTCAACCCAGCGCATCCAGCCAAAAATAGGACTGTGGTGATGATTAAAAATAGGGGAAGCCGCTTCAACATATCTTAATTGTCCCAAAGAATGCTGCATCTGAGTCTAAAATCATCCCATGCGCCAACAATCACCCTCAAGCTGGGCTGCAATCTGCGTCATTATTGCTGCAGCAGTGCATCTAGCCTTGGGCTTTTCAATAGAATTTTCGGTTGATGAGGCTCACTATGCTCTGTATGCCCAATATTTAGCGTGGAGCTACTTCGACCATCCGCCTTTGGTTGGCTGGATTCAATGGCCCCTAGTGGCGCTAACCTCTTCAGAAGGTGTGATTCGCCTGATTCCAGAGTTATTGTGGATTCTTTCCTGTTACCTGGTTTATGAAGTAACGATTGAAGTACATCACTTCATACGCGGACGCAACGCAGGCTATCTGACAAGCGCACTTCCATCAGCAAATTTATGTGGTCTATTAGCGATCTTCATTGTGATCGCAGCACCCATGCTGCATATTCTAGCGATTGGATTGCTGCCCGATACCTTACTGGCACCCATCAGTCTTGGGCTAATGTTGATGGGTATACGTTGGCTGAACAAAGATCAATTTAGCATTGGTGACTGGATTATTACTGGCGTTTTATTAGGTCTGGCAGGCCTCAGCAAATACACTGCCGCTTTTACTGCGCTTGCATTGTTGTTTGTTTTCCTGAGCACCCCAAGAAAACCGTGGATCACTAAAGTCGGTTTTTGGCTGGCCGCTGTCCTTGCCTTGCTGATCATCACCCCTGTTCTGTATTGGAATTGGGCACATGATTGGATTTCCTTTAAGTACCAACTTGCCCATGGCGGTGGTGGTGAATGGCTCTGGCGCAGGCTGGGCGCTTACATTGGAATTCAAATACTTGTCTTTGGCCCGCTTTTTATATTGGGGGCTTTTGTATTTTTAAAAGACTGTATGCATGCTACAAAGATTTCATTGCTTGCACTCTTCGGATTCTTTCTGATTCCATTCGCAATCTTTGTTAGCCTTTCTGGCGGAGGCGGCCTTCCTCACTGGACTTCACCCGCATGGTTTTGTTTGGCACCATTTGCTGGAATTGGTTTAGCAAAAGCTTGGGCTACACAACATCGTTATTGGATTCGTATTTTATTTTTTATCCAAATCGCCCTGTGCTGCATCGGCTTTGCTTATGTATTGTCTGGTGGCATTAGTTCTGCTGCAATCAAATCGAATCCCATAGCTGATTTGTATGGCTGGAAAGTGGCAGGTCAAAAAGCAGCAGCTCTTAGCAAAGCCACCAAAGTCGATGGAATTGCAGTTCAAAACTGGACATTAGGTAGTCGCGCCGCTTGGTACGCCTACCCCACTCCGGTATTTGTTTTAGATCAGCGACAAGATCAGTTCGATCTTTGGTTTGGGGATTTGCCAAGCGGGTCAAATGTCCTACTCATTCATTGGTCAGGTATGCCCTACCCTATACCAGTAGGCAGTAAATCCGGTTTTGAGACATGCGAGCCCCTCGATAGTCTAGAAATTGAGCGTTTTGGCCGAGTTTTATCAAAATTTGACTTTAGCCTTTGCAGTAATTGGCAGAACCCCAGCCGCTCGGAGTAATTCCCTCAAATTCAAGACCTTAGGCGCCCAAGGCATTATCCTTACGCTTATGCGTTCACAAGCCCAGCCCAGTACCAAAACCCAATCGAGATGGAAATCCATTCTCAAACGAGCTTGGCCCACGATTCGCGTTCTCTTATCGATTGCTCTCCTCTGGAAAGCAACGAGTGGCATTGATTGGCACTCTCTATTTGATACCCATATTCAAATGCAACCATTGTGGTTTTTGGCCGCACTAGCAAGCATGATGTGTGCCTTTATCTGTGGTGGATATCGCTGGGGATTATTTATGCAAGCGGTAGGATTTCCACGACGCATCCGCTCCTACATTGGCCTGTATTTTGCAGGAGGCCTAATTAACCAAGGCTTACCAAGTACATTGGGTGGTGATAGTTATCGCGCTATTACTGCAACCCATTTAACCAGCGCCGGCAATTTAAGCGAAACAAAAGAATTAGATGAAGAACTTCACCATTCAGTAGATCTCGAAAGTGCCACACCCAAATTACGTTTAAGTTTTTCGATGGTATTGGTCGATCGCCTCTTAGGCTTAGCTGGCAATAACCTACTTGGTGGAATTGGATTGATATTAGGCGGCGCCACATTGGCAACCTGGGGTCAGGACCTGGGCTATGCGGTGATAGCAGTCATGTTGCTAGCAGGTGTAGCAATTGCTCTGATCATTGCCTGGGCACCTAGCAAGCAACTACTACAGAAATTCTTGGATCGCTTCAATATGAGTAATGCGATGCCTGGGATCAATCTTGCATTTGCGTGGCCCAATAATATTGCTCAAGCCTGCTTAGCGATTGGCATTCACTTTCTGACTATTTTGGCCTTGCTGTTTTGTATGAAAGCTTACGGAGTAGATGCTCCAATTGAGGGCTTAATGATTGGCCTGCCTGCGTTAAGTTTGCTGCTGATGTTACCAATTAGTATTTCAGGATGGGGATTGCGCGAAGCAACCCTTTCATCAGTCTTGGCTTTATGGGGTGTTAACCCATCACTAACGGTGCTAGCTTCCATTAGTTACGGAGCAATTACTGTCTTGTCAGTACTACCTGGCGCCTATTTTTTATTAAAACGAAAATAATTCTGTAGAGTAAAACTATGACTATTAGCGTCAACACCATGCGCGCCATTGATCACTGGGTCGGCGTACCACTTTGTGCCGTTGTTAGCCCATTTATCGCCCTCATTGACGGCGTGAAAAATATTTTCAATCGCGGGCCAGAGACTCCAAAGAAATTACTGTTTATTGAACTCTCTGAAATGGGAAGCGCCATTTTGGTTGACCCTGCAATGCGTAATGCGCAAGCACGCGGCGCCGAGTTATTTTTCTTAATCTTCAAAAGTAATCGTGCCAGCCTCACCTTACTCAACACCGTAAAACCAGAAAATATTTTCACCATTGACTCATCAAGCTTGGGCGGGTTAATTAAGGATACGCTGCGCTTTCTGATTCTTGCTCGCAAGCACCACATTGATACCGTGATTGACTTGGAGCTATTCTCTCGATTTACCGCACTACTGACCGGCATGTGCGGTGCACGTCGCCGCGTGGGATATCACATCTTTCACGGCGAAGGTTTATGGCGTGGATTTATGTTGACCCGCAAAGTGCACTACAACCCACACATACACATTACTAAGAATTTTCTATCGTTAATTCATGCTGCCTTCGCCCAAAAGATTGAAGTTCCTTTTAGCAAAATTGAGATTAAAGATTCTGAAGTGCGCTTAGAGCAGGCCATCATCAATCCAGATGCCCTAAAAAAGGTGCGTGAGCGCATTGAGAAGATGGCTAAGGAAGCCCGCATCGATTACACCGCAGGCAAGGATCGCCTGATTCTAATTAACCCAAATGCAAGCGATTTACTTCCCCAGCGCCGCTGGGCACAGCAACGTTTTTCTGAATTGATTCAAGCGATCCATCAGCAATATCCAAACGATCTCATTCTGATTACTGGCTCACCGGCTGAATTCGTCTATGTAGAAAAAGTACGTACCGTAGCTAATGTTAAAAATGCCTTGAACTTTGCTGGTCAAGTCAGCTTTGCTGAACTGCCACCGCTCTACATCCTTTCAGATGTAATGGTGACAAACGATTCTGGTCCTGGCCACTTTTCAGCAGTGACGCCATTAAGAACGGTAGTTCTTTTTGGACCTGAGACTCCGGCCCTTTATGGTTCAATTGGTAACTCAATCGCCATTACTGCAAACCTCGCCTGCTCACCCTGCGTGAGCGCTGCCAATCATCGTAAAACACCTTGTCACGACAATGTGTGCATGCAAGCGATCACTGTCCCGCAAGTTCTTGATAAAGTCATCCAGCAACTTCAAGATGCTGATCAGGTGAAGGCTCGCTAAGCTGGATGAACAACAAAGTAATTCCTGCGTTTGCTTGGTTTATTCCATTAGCCCCTCTTGCGCTCGCTTATGCCATTTACTTTGGTGAACTGCAAACCAGTAGTTTTTTATTCATCAATCGGTTTACGCAACTACTACCAGACACCCTTTGGGCTTGGCTGACTTTTTTAGGTAATGGCTGGGGATTGTTTGCTTTCACTTTTCCATTACTGCTGATAGCGCCTCGCTTGTTAACCGCCGGAATATTTGCTGGGGCCATTACTGCTTTAGCAAGCTTTAGTCTCAAACGCATCTTTGACCTACCAAGGCCTGAAAGCGTACTTAATAGTGAAAGTTTTTATCATTTTGGAGAACCCTTGTTGAGCAAGGCATTCCCATCGGGTCATACCTTAACTGCATTTGCTATCGCAAGCGCGCTGTATTTCGCCTGCGATCAATCTAAGCGCATCAAAATTTCTCCGTTATTTATTGTGGCCTCACTTGTAGGTCTTTCGCGAATTGGGGTCGGAGCCCACTGGCTCTCAGATGTTTTAGCTGGAGCGGGAATTGGTATTTGGTGCGGAATGATCGGTGCAATACTTGCACAATATGTTCCTGAAGCTCAGCTCACACCCAAGAATTTCTGGCCTCGCTTCATTGCACTTAGTGGTGGGGCTGCAATATATGCGCATTTCACCCAGACGATGGATCTCGAACTGAATCTGCCACTGCAATACGTCTCAATTGCTATCGTAGTCATTACCTTGGTCTTTTTTGTTAAAGCACAATTTATTCAAAGCTCAGGAACTCCAAAGTAATTTATGTTTAGCTATCGACATGCTTTTCATGCTGGCAGTCATGCTGACATCCTGAAGCATCTGACCTTAATTCATTTGGTCGAGTACCTGCAAGAGAAGCCTGGGGCACTGACGATTGTAGATACACATGCTGGCGCTGGCATTTACAGCCTCAAGGATGGCTTTTCTACGGTGAGCAAAGAGGCTGATGGTGGGATTTTTCGCCTTCATCAGTTTATCGAAACTTGCAAACATGCAAACATACCCATTCCGGAAAGCATCCAAGAGTATGTGAAATGCATTGATCTGGAAAATGCAGAAGGAGAACTCTCCACTTATCCAGGCTCCCCCTTCATTCTGGCTCACTTGTTACGTCAGCAAGATCGTCTCAAATTATTTGAACTACATCCCAAAGAAATTGATATCCTGAGACACAATATTGGTCAGCTAAAGCAGTCTAAGCAGATTGATATTTATGCCGAGGATAGCTTTGCCCGACTCAAAGGCCTGCTCCCTCCCCCTAGTCGACGCGGCTTAGTTTTAATTGATCCCTCCTACGAAGACAAGCAAGACTATCGCTATCTAGAAGTTGCCATGGAAGAGGCTCTACAACGTTTTGCTACTGGCTGCTATGCAATTTGGTACCCCGTACTCTCGAGAAGAGAGTCAGCAGCCCTACCAGATCGCCTGAAAAAGATCGCAGCCACCCATCAACGTTCTTGGCTACATACAGAGTTGCGCGTTGAAAATGCGCCGGGTGAACGTCGCTTACAAGCAAGCGGTATGTTCGTCATCAATCCCCCATGGACTCTAGAGAAACACTTGGCACAGGCTCTACCAGTTTTGGTTAAAGCCCTCGGAATCAACGGCGGCGGCCAGTTTTTATTGAAAAGCTTCGAAGCGAAGAACTAATCATGCAAGTTCATCATGACCTCATTACGCCGCATGAAGGGTAAAGTCCATGGCGGGTTGTAACGCGAGAAATTAGGGGCTCCAACACCTTGAAGATTGCGTGTTTTCATCCACTGCTCAAGTTCCAGCGTTTTCTCGGCAACTTTTTGCTGATTATAAAAACCGGTAAAACTGATTACCGCCTTTTTGATCGCGGGAATTTGACGTAATTGCACCTGTGAATTCATCGGCTTAGGTATTGTTTCTATGGTGTACTCTGCGGGCATGACAAATGACACAGTCCATTTGCCTGCGTTAGATTCAACTCCTACAGGGACTGTCATGGCAATCTTTGCACTATTTTGCTTTTGATCCTCAACCATTACAGGTGCGGTCATGGCAATTTTTTCACTGACTTGATTCTGACCAAAAATATAGGCTGCAATTAAACGAAATCCTTGACTAGAGGCCGCATCTAAATCGCCATCGACTTGAACTTCGGCCACAATCATTGGGGCATAGGATCGAATTTCAAACGGAGGTTCTTTTTCGAGAACAGAATATTTCGGCTCTTCAGTTGCCATTACTGCTCCTGCAAAAGTGAGCGCAATGGAAATGAGAGCGCCCTTATAGAAAGAATGACTCAATCGATCGCTAAAAAACATTACCATTGCGCTTGGATTTCAAAGCCACTGGGGCTGAAATGTAATTCTGCCTGAGCGCCAACTGGTAAGGTCAGCTTATTGGGCTGATGACCAAATGGAAGGCCCGTTAAAAGAGGTATTTCTTGTGGCAGACGTTGGCGAATGACTTCAATTGCACGCTCGAGCGAATACCCTTTATCGTTATCGTAAAGACGATAAGCAGAAAAGCCACCCAATAATATTGCGCCTTGATTGGAAAGGATGCCCGCATCCAAAAGTTGCATCAACATTCTCTCAATGCGATAAGGATGCTCATTCACATCCTCCAGAAACAAGATGCCGCCATGTGTTTGCTTGGCGCTTGGAAGATAAGGTGTCCCGACAAGACCAGCTAATACCGTTAAATTGCCACCCCATAACAAGCCCGTGATCGAGCGCGAACTGTCTTTGCCCAAGAAGGATTGTTGAGTCGACACTTGGCAATCGAGTTTTCGGTCTTGTACTGCGGCCTTAAAATGCTTCCACATGAGCTCATCCGGTACTACTGGCTCACCATCGTCCCCAAGTCGTCCAAAGTCATAGTTGAGCATTGGACCAGCTAATGTAATAGCGCCTGTTTTTGCTAAGAGCCCCAACTGAAAGACAGTAAAGTCGCTATGACCACAAACTTGTAAACCATGTTGAATGGTCTTTGCAATAGCATCCCATTGAATACCAGGAAGTAAGCGATGGAGGCCATAACCTCCCCGCATTGCCATTACTAAGGCATCGGGGTCTAATGCGGAAATATTATTTAATTCGGCTAGACGCTCTTCGTCGCTGCCTGCAAATCGCTCATAGACTCGATGAACGCAATTTGTATTTTGGACGGCAATCGATTGCTGTTCTAACCAGTCTATCCCAGCCAGAGGACTTTTATTATCTAAGCTTGCTCCAGATGGAGCAATGAGATGAATTGGTTTCAACGTCGCCCCTTAAAAAAATCACGTAGCAATTGACCGCACTCTTCGCTCATAATGCCACCTTCAACACTCGTTTGATGATTTATCTGTTTCGAAGAAAATAGATCTAGCACGCTTCCGGCAGCCCCTGTTTTAGGATCTGCTGCGCCATAGACCACTCGATCAATCCTAGCATGAAGCATGGCGCCCGAGCACATTGCACAGGGTTCAAGGGTTACATATAAGGTGCTTCCAGGAATGCGGTAATTCTCCTGAGTCAAAGCGGCTTCTCGTAATGCCAGCATTTCAGCATGCGCGCTAGGATCATGATTGGCAATCGGCTTATTAAATGTCTTGGCTAAAACTTGGCCGTCCCGAACCAATATCGCACCCACAGGAACTTCGCCAGATTGCGCCGCCAACTGAGCTTGCTCAATTGCCATTTGCATATATTGCCGATCAAGCTCTGCTTGTGTCATTTAGGTCGAATGAACATCAGCCCAGCAATTGGGCGTCTCATAGAGACGAATGGCAGATAGCTCCAAATGACCATCAAAGGCTTTGCTAAACACCGGCTTTAATATTGCAAATGCAGCATTTGCCAAGTTTTCTACAGTAGGCACGTGCTCCATGATGACTGTCTTATGGTTGGGCAAGGTTGCCAAGAAAGCCACTAAACCTTCATCCTCTTTAGCCACTAAAAATGCATGATCCCAAAGATCGACAACATATTGATTGGTTAAGCGTTTGATATCCCCAAAATCCAGCACCATGCCATCGTCAGCCTTACCAGGATGATCTGCCACTTCTCCAGTGAGCGTGACTTCAATTGCATAACGGTGTCCATGCAGATGACGACATTGACCGCCATGATTGGGAATGCGATGTCCTGAGTCAAACTCAAGACGGCGGGTAATAGAAATGTCTGGCTGTTTTTTTATCATTAGGTACTTATTTAATCAATTTGTGCTGAGCGAAATCACCGAATCCCAATCAGTTTATGGGACTGCAAACTCAATCTCCACAAGGGGCGCTTTTGACACAAGCTTACCGCTAACTCAGTATTCCTTTTAAGGTTTAGGCCATCCATAGGCTGCAAGAAACGATTGCGATAATCCATTCCCTCGAACCGCGCCATCTGCTTTTCCAACTCTCGGAGATCATTTTGCGGAATCACTAGTTTTAACTCATCCGCCTGAAGAACAATTAATTCAGAGCCAGCTTTTGGACTTACACAAATCCAATCAACCCCTTTGGGAACCTTAATGGTGCCATTCGTTTCAATTGCCACTGCAAAACCTTTTTGATGAAGCGCTGCAATTAATGCATCATCTAATTGCAAGAGAGGCTCTCCACCGGTGAAAACTACATATCTTTGCTGAGGGCCAGCAGAGGTACTTCGCCATGAGGCCTCAATTGCATCTGCAAGCAAAGTTGCAGTCTCAAACTTACCCCCGCCCGTTCCATCATTACCCACAAAATCGGTATCGCAAAACTGGCAAATAGCCGAAGCACGATCTTCTTCACGCCCACTCCAAAGATTGCATCCTGCGAAACGACAAAATACAGCCGCCCTACCAGCGTGGGCACCTTCGCCCTGGAGCGTGGGAAATAGTTCTTTTACGGTATACATAGCAATGCATCTATTTTAAGCGCTTTGCTTATTTCCAGGAGATTAGCTGCCACTCCAGGTAGTCCTCCCACAAGGCACCATTCCACCTCATGCCTCCAAGCAAATAGCGTCCGGAGGATCTACGGACGACCCAGCGGCCAATTTCAGGAGAAAACCAGAGCTCCTCCTCGCGATAATTGGAAAGCCTAAAGATATCTTGACTCTGAAAGTAAGGGATTTCGTTTCGGTATTTGAGGGTCAAGAATTGGCCTGCGGGAACCGATAAACGCTCCCACTGGGAAGCATTCATACTCAAGCCCCAGTAATAACTGCCATCGGGATAACCCAAGACTTCGTATCTCGATTGATAAAAACTACTCCAATTCGCCTTTAATTGCTCGGGCCAGAGGGGAATCGCAATAGTGAGCTTTTGAGGGGGATTCCAATGCGGATCTTGAACTACAAATCCCCAAGGCGACTGAATTTCATCTGGTAATGGACCAGCCTTAACACCCACACGCGAGATTCGAATCTGGTCCCCAACAGAAACCACCCGCTCAGTCACGGTATCAACTAGCTCTTGATTAAATACATTGCGAACCTGATAAACCCATTCTTGGCCAAGCTTTGGAGCACGAACTACCGGCGTTACTTGGGGTTGAGATTCAACAACGCCCTTTGGATAGGGTTGTGAAGAAATACAAGCCGCCAAGAATAATGGCAGCATGAAAAGAAAGTATTTTTGTAGATCTTTTATTTGTAGGAAGTGAGTTGCCATTGGTAGCTGCCCTCTAAAATTTCTGCACCAATTTGACCTTGAATCCTGTAAGAACCAGATGATTCGCGAGCTACCCAACGGCCAATACTAGGAGCAAACCAAATAGTCTCTTTGCGAATGCAGTTCACTTTATTGGCATCCTCACTGTCATAGTTGATGAGGTTTTGATAACGTAAAGTCAAAAAAGTTCCAGCAGGTACGGTGATTTGCTCCCAACCCTGCGCACTCATATATTCTTGCCAACCCAATACGTTATCGGAATATCCAGCCACACTATATTTAGTACTGAACTGCTTGCTCCAGCTAGCAGTGAATTCTTGAGGCCACAAAGGAATTGGCGGTTTAAAGCTCATCACGCGCGGCCAAGATGTGTCGGTCTGCACCATTCCCCAAGGACCCTGAATCTCACTAGGTAACTTTGCGCCACTCTCGTCCGAACGATCAATCACAATACTTGATCCTAGGCTAGCCACTTTTTCGGTAATGACATCTAATACCTTGCCATTAAAAGTATCGCGCTTTACATAGGTCCATTCCTGCCCCACCTGAGGAGCTCGAACAATCGGCGTAGGAGTCGGCTGTGCAACTGGCGTTCCCCTTTGATAAGCCAGTGGCACACCACAAGCTATTGGTGCTAAGGCAGCTGATGCAATGAAAGTACGGCGCGATAAGTTCATTTATTTCCCCTGCTTTGAATGAAAGATTCTGACAATTATTGTAAATCTGAATCTGAGGGGTAAGCTATTGAAATAAGATCTTCTCAATGAAGTTTTTAGGCACTGTTGTCTTGGGAATAGTCATCCCAAGCCCATCAAACCAAGTGTGCGCTTTGATGTCAAAACCTACGCCATGCATATAGTTGTAAATAGCCTTTTTTAACCCTTGTCCTAAAGCATCATGATCAACACCAGTAGGATCAATAAAGCTAACGTCATTTTTCGCAAAAGTAATTTCTGGCAATGGGATTAATTCAATTCCATACTCTTGTGGATTGATGCCAACCGGGGAATGCACTGTACAAATAAAGCGGTGAAAGAATCCACTTTGAATGCAGCCATTCTCAAAAAGTTGCCTTACATATTCCAAAGCATCTACTGTTTCTTGCACGGTTTGCGTGGGAAAACCATACATGAGATAGGCATGCACTAAGATGCCAGCATCTGAAAATCCTTTGGTAACCTGAGCGACCTGCTCAACTGACACACCCTTCTTCATTAAATTAAGTAGGCGATCAGAGGCTACCTCAAGACCGCCAGACATAGCGATGCAACCGCTTCTTGCCAAAAGATCAGCCAATTCAGAAGTAAAGGTTTTTTCAAAACGAATATTCCCCCACCAAGAGATAAGCACCTTACGACGGATGAGCTCCTCAGCTAAGGCCTTTAATGCTTTCGGGGGAGCGGCCTCATCTACAAAATGAAAGCCAGTCTGACCAGTCTCTGCAACTATTTGCTCAATACGGTCTACCAATAAACTTGCTGACGCAGTTTCATAACGAGAAATATAGTCGAGAGAGACATCACAGAAGCTACATTTTTTCCAATAACAGCCATGTGCAACTGTTAGCTTATTCCAGCGGCCATCGCTCCAAAGACGATGCATGGGATTTAACATGTCCAGAAGCGATAAATAGGAATCTAAAGGCAA
>CANCQD010000059.1 GCA_947380285.1 Burkholderiaceae bacterium
GTCCATCTTGCGTCAAGGAGATGCCGCAGTGGGGGCAGTTCGTGAAGAGTAATCCGAATGCAAAAATAGTTTTTATTCAGGTTGATGATGTTTCACAAGACGCAATGAAAAAAATGCTGAGCAAAGCGGGCCTAGATAAGGCAAATACCTACTATGTAGCAGCTCCTTTTGATGAGCGTTTGCGTTATGAAATTGATCCGCAATGGCATGGCGAAACGCCCACTACTTTTGTAATTAATAAAGATGGTAAATCTACCCGAAGAACAGGATTGGTAGATTTTCAGAAAATGCAAACTCAGCTATCCACCAAATCGTAATTAAATTGATGAATCAAGACATACTAGGAGAATAATGAAATGAAATCTGCTCTATTAAAAACACTATTGATTGTTGCTGGTCTGGCAACAACTGGCATAGTCTCGGCACAAGGAGTTACTAAAACAGTGACAACCAATGCGATCAAGATTGAGGACGCTTATACGCGCGCCACTGTTCCTGGGCAGCAAGTAGCTGGCGGCTTTATGAAGATTGAGAACAAGGGGTCTGCAGCTGATCAATTGCTATCCGCTAGCTCACCAGCAGCAGGGGAAGTGCAGTTGCATGAAATGGCAATGGAAGGCAATGTGATGAAGATGCGCCAATTGAAAGATATTGCTGTACCAGCGGGCGGCGCTGTTGAATTAAAACCGGGCGGCCTCCATTTGATGTTTATGAATATCAAAGCCCCCTTAACTGCTGGCGAAACTGTTCCTGTAAAACTGAAGTTTGCTAAAGCAGGCGAAGTGGAAGTCAGAATGCCTGTAAATGCAATGGGCAATCCTGGCGCAATGAAACACTAAATACCAATCGGTCACAGCTGCAATAAAAAAGCCCCTAGTTTTACTTAGGGGCTTTTTAACATGAAGCAGTCAATGTATTAGATTTTTAAATCTAAATCAGTTACTGCTCCTTTGCTAGCGCTGCTTGCGAGGCTTGCATATTTTGCTAATAAGCCGCGAGTGTAACGAGGCTTAGGTTGAACCCAGGCTGCACGCCGCTTCGCAATTTCTGCTTCATCCACGTTGAGTTGGATGAGCAGTTGATGGGCATCAATAGTCACTGAATCACCTTCATTGATGAGGGCAATTGTGCCGCCCACATAAGCTTCGGGAGCTACGTGACCCACAACCATGCCCCATGTCCCACCAGAGAAGCGACCATCGGTGATCAAACCAACAGACTCGCCTAATCCTTGCCCAACGAGGGCTGAGGTTGGGGCAAGCATTTCACGCATACCGGGACCACCCTTAGGGCCTTCGTAACGAATGACCACGATGTCACCATCTTTGATCTTCTGCGCCATGATGGCTGCCATTGCGTCATCTTCAGAATCAAATACACGGGCTGGGCCAGTGATTGATGGATTCTTGAGGCCAGTAATCTTAGCCACGCAACCCTCTGGAGAGATATTGCCCTTCAAGATTGCCAAGTGGCCTTGCTTATACAAAGGATTATCTAAGGTACGAATCACTTTTTGATCAGTGCGTGGTACTGATGGAACATCCTTCAATACTTCAGCAATCGTCTTGCCGGTAATGGTCATACAATCGCCGTGGAGTAATCCACCGTCAAGCAAAATCTTCATCACTTGGGGAATGCCACCAGCTTGATGCAAATCAGTTGCAAGGTACGTTCCGGATGGTTTCATATCCACAATGACTGGTACGCGTTTACGAATGCGCTCAAAGTCATCAATCGTCCAGTCGATTTCAGCAGCGCTAGTAATTGCTAAGAAATGCAACACTGCATTGGTTGATCCGCCAACTGCCATGATCACGCTGACTGCATTCTCAATCGATTTTTTGGTGATGATGTCGCGGGGGCGAAGGTTATTTTTTACAGCCTCAACTAATACACGTGCTGATTCAGCGGCGCTCACTACTTTCTCGGCATCAACGTTCGCCATCGTAGAAGAGTAGGGCAAGCTCATGCCCAAAGCCTCAAATGAAGAGCTCATGGTGTTTGCTGTGTACATTCCGCCACAAGAGCCACTACCTGGACAGGCATGCTGCTCCACACCCTTTAAATCTTCTTCACTCAAGCGGCCAGATGTAAATTCGCCAACAGCTTCAAATGCAGAAACAATATTTAGTTCTTTGCCTTTGTAGTGGCCAGGCTTAATCGTGCCACCATAGACATAGATACCCGGTACATTGGTGCGGGCTAAAGCCATCATGCCACCAGGCATATTTTTATCGCAGCCACCAATCACCACCACACCGTCCTGCCACAAGCCATTGACGCAAACTTCAATACTGTCGGCAATTACTTCGCGTGAGACAAGGGAATACTTCATCCCCTCAGTGCCCATGCCGATACCATCGGAAACGGTTGGCGTACCAAATACTTGGGCTTTTGCGCCTGCCTCCTCTAGGGCCTCAACAGCAGCATCAGCTAATTTTTGCAAACCACTATTGCAGGGGGTGATAGTTGAGTGTCCATTTGCAACCCCAACCATTGGCTTTACGAAATCCTTTTCTTCGTAACCCATTGCGTAATACATCGAACGATTAGGTGCGCGAGCGACCCCCTCGGTGACCATGCGCGAGCGTTCATTAAGGCGTTTCATGCTTATTACTCCAGAAAAGGGTTATGTCGAAAGGCTCTATTGTGCCGTGAGATTAGTTTAAGGGTGCTTTGGGCTTGAGGGGCAGCTTAACCCAATCTATTTATTGCACTGCAATAAATATTGGTGAAGGTCTCATTAGAGCCACCTTTGGAAAGTACTCCACCAACCCCTAGCTACAGAGTTCATTTATCCCTTAATATAATGTTGCAAACTAAAAAGCATTATATTTATCAATAATTTAAAGTTATATTATTAAATAATATCGAGACCAGTCCCCAGTGATTACCAAGGCAAATCTTCCGGAGATTCGTAAAGAAGCGTTTACTAAAGCTAGAGAAGCCCTCGGTTTAAGTACGAAGGATTTATCCGGCTTAGCATGTCTATCGGTTCGACAAATCGAGCAGATAGAGAATGGTGAATGCGGTAGCTTTTATGGTGATCAAGTTAAATTCACAGCTGCTAAAAAAGTAGCTGGTCTATTAAAGCTCAAGCCAGAAGAAGCATTTGATTTTGGTGAGACGCAGGCGTCGGATACACAAGTCAATTTTCAGAGGGAGACAAATGTCCCTGTTGCAGAGAAAAAAGCGACGTCTGCAAAAGCAATTGAAACAGAACAAGTAAAAGAAAAGCCAGAAGTTGTTTCGGTAGCAAAGGTTTTTGAGCCAACGCCTGCAAGCGTCTCTGGCTATAGCAATCAAACAAAGCCTTCAGCAGACCCCAAAAAGAAAGGCTTCTTGCTATTGGCAATTGCTGCTGCAGTCATTTTCTCTGTAGTGAACTTACGCCCCCTCTTTTTTCCTGAGCCAGTGAAAGAAGAAGTTGTCATCATTCAAGAGGTGGCGCAAGAAGCTCCACCGGCGAATGTCCCAGCAGAACCTGTGTCAGACGCCAATCCTGCACCCGCGGCTGTGGTGCAGCCTGAGTTAGCCGCCGTTTCGACTGAGTGTCCGCCTGCAGATGCTTCGGCCCTTAATTACAAACCCGAGGCCCCTAAAAAAGCGGGTGATATGGTTTATCTGCAATCAAAAACTGCACAGACAGTTTGCGTGGTGGATGCTACCGGTAGGACCCAAAATAAAGCTTTGGAGCCAGGTATTGGAGTGAGTGTTTTTGGTAAGCCACCAATGAAGGTATTAACCGGTGGTTTAAACCAAGTGGATATGTACTACCAAGGGGCAAAGGTTCGCATCGGCAACACCACTGGCAAGACAATTATTTTGGAGCCGGCTGAGATCGTTCAGTCTGTCGCTCTACCTACTACTGCAGACTCTCAGGCACGTTGATGCCCTGAGAGCTCAGTAGATTTATTGAGTTGATTAAACTGCTGCGTTATCGGTTTCGCCGGTACGAATACGAATTACTTGCTCTACTGCAGTAACAAAAATCTTGCCATCACCAATCTTGCCAGTACGTGCAGCTTTAGTAATGGCTTCGATCGCAGCTTCAACGCGGTCATCAGAAACCACAGCTTCCACTTTTACCTTGGGCAAAAAATCAACAACGTATTCAGCGCCGCGATAGAGTTCGGTATGACCTTTTTGACGACCAAAACCCTTAACTTCAGTAACAGTGAGGCCTGTAACGCCTACTTCAGCTAATGATTCACGAACTTCGTCAAGCTTGAATGGCTTAATGATGGATGTAATTAATTTCATTTGTTCCCCCTAATTTAGTAATAATACCTAGAACTTGAATGGCTTGCTAAAAACCAAACTATTTTTAAAAACCTAGGCTCTAAATTGCGATGTAATTGGATAGCGCCAATCACGGCCAAAGGCCCGGGTAGTAACGCGTACACCTGGGGGCGCTTGGCGACGTTTGTATTCATTAAGCTTGATTAAGCGAGTTACTTTTTCTACGCTTTCAGGGTCAAACCCTGCTGCAATAATCTCTGCAATAGATTGATTTTGCTCCATATAGCGTTCAACTATGCCATCCAATACTTCATAGGAGGGTAGGCTATCTTGGTCTTTTTGATCGGGGCGTAATTCGGCTGAAGGGGCGCGAGTCAAAATTCGCTCCGGAATAACGGCCCCAATACTATTACGATAAGCACATAAGCGATACACCAAAGTTTTGGCAATATCTTT
This sequence comes from Burkholderiaceae bacterium, assembly GCA_947380285.1. The sequence goes on from CANCQD010000059.1 coordinate 4,699, forward strand.
AATGACGGCAAAGCCACCCGCCATATCACCATACAGAGTGCAATAACCTACTGCCATTTCACTTTTGTTGCCGGTAGTTAAAACCAAGCGACCGGTTTTATTAGAGAGTGCCATGAGTAAAGTGCCGCGCACACGCGCCTGAATATTTTCTTCAGTAGCGTCTACTTTTAAACCTTTGAATTGCTCGAATAGAGAAGCTTCTAAAGCATCTACAGGCCCGCTAATTGGAATCTCATCGTATTGCACGCCCAAGTTATCGGCCATCTCGCGTGCATCGATCCAGGAGATATCGGCGGTATAGCGCGAAGCCATCATGACAGCGCGTACTTTGTCGGCTCCCAGGGCGTCTACAGCAATTGCTAAAACCAGTGCAGAATCTACGCCGCCAGATAGCCCAATAATGACGCCAGGAAAGCGATTTTTAGTCACATAGTCACGAACGCCTAAGACAAGCGCTTGATAGGCTTGTGCTTCAACTGATTGGGGCGGGGTAATGAGACCTTTTTCTAACTCACCAGAAGGAGAGACTGCAACAAGGCCTAAGCCTGTTTCAAATTGGGGGAGAGCCATGACAACCTCGCCACGACTGTTCAGTGCAAATGAGCCGCCATCAAAAACCAATTCATCTTGACCGCCCACTGCATTAACGTAAACCAGAGGCATATTTGTTTGCGCAATATGTCCGCGCAGCACTTCAATGCGAAGCGCTTCTTTCTTAAGGTGATATGGCGAGGCATTGGGAACGAGTAAAACTTGTGCTCCAGCAGCGTGCGCTTGCTTAGCTGGTCCTGCATGCCATGCATCTTCACACAAGATCAAGCCGTAATGAATACCTTCGCATTCAAATACGCAAGCTTGATTTCCGGGAACGAAATAGCGTACTTCGTCAAACACCTCGTGATTGGGTAATTCTTGTTTGGCATAGCCTGCAATTACCTTGCCGTCTCTTAAAACGGAAGCGTAGTTTTGCAAACCTGCAGAGGATTGCTTAGGGTGACCGACAATCACAGTCAAGTCTGAATGCTGGGCCAGCTCTTTCATGAGGAGCTCAAGCTGTTGCTGCGCTGCTTCGATAAAAGCAGGGCGAAGCAATAAGTCTTCTGGGGGATATCCTGTGAGCGAAAGCTCAGGGGTTACTACGAGTTTAGCGCCTTGAGAATAGGCATCTAGAGCGGCTTTGTGAATCAGTTGCGCGTTGCCAGCCAAATCACCCAGTAATGGGTTGATTTGAGCTAAAGCAATTTTCTGTGCGCTCACTCCGACTCACAAAGCCTTTTCAATCATCTAAAAATTACGGGTTCTCTTTGTTGTAGCGATCGATACCCTCAAGAATTTCTTGATGGGCTTCTGCAATACCACCCCAACCTTTAACTTTTACCCACTTACCTGGTTCTAGATCTTTATAGTGCTCAAAGAAGTGTTGAATTTGGTTTAAGCGTAATGGATTAATGTCTTCTGGTTTTTGCCAGTGAGTGTAGATAGGCAAAATTTTGTCTTCAGGAACGGCCAACAATTTAGCGTCTTGACCGCCTTCATCTTCCATTTGTAAAACACCAATCGCGCGGCAGCTAACAACTACACCTGGAATGAGTGGGAACGGAGTAATAACGAGAACGTCAACAGGGTCACCATCGCCAGCAATCGTTTTATTGATGTAACCATAGTTACATGGATAGTGCATTGCAGTACCCATAAAACGGTCAACGAAAATTGCGCCACTCTCTTTATCTACTTCATACTTGATTGGATCCGCATTCATTGGGATTTCAATAATGACGTTGAAGCTTTCAGGGATCTTTTTACCTGGCTTAACTTTGTCGAGACTCATAAATACTCCGAATAATGATTAGTAAATACCCTGATCCTATGAAGGGGGCGCAGGGGTGATTCTGTTACATACTGATATAGCTTAAAGACCATAGTTTAAAGCTTTCGGGAACCAGGTCTACCTAAGTGCAGGTTATATAAAAGAATAAAGATTAACAAATGATTAACTTTAGGGAGTTCAAGCATGAGTAACGTCACTTTAGGCTTGTATTTTGCCTTGGCATGCGGTGTCATAGCCGTGATATACGGTTTTGTGATGCGCAGCTGGATCTTGAAGCAAAGTACAGGAAATGCCAAGATGCAAGAAATTGCTGAGGCCATTCAGCAGGGTGCTGCAGCATATTTATCTCGCCAATATAAAACGATTGCGATTGTCGGGGTAGTTTTGACCATTCTCATGGCACTCTTCCTGGATTTTGCGACTGCGATTGGGTTTGTGGTCGGCGCTGTTCTCTCGGGCGCTTGTGGTTTCATTGGTATGAATGTCTCAGTACGCGCAAACGTGCGTACTGCGGAAGCGGCTACCAAGGGCATGAATGAAGCGCTCAATGTAGCATTTAAGGGCGGAGCTATTACTGGTATGTTGGTAGTAGGGCTTGGTCTATTAGGTGTTGGCCTGTTTTTTATGTTCCTCGTGTCGATTGGTGCAGGACAAGACCTTTCTTCTGTATTGCATCCACTGATTGGATTGGCATTTGGCTCTTCATTGATATCGATCTTTGCACGTTTAGGCGGCGGCATCTTTACTAAAGGCGCAGACGTTGGCGCTGACTTGGTCGGCAAGGTAGAGGCTGGCATTCCGGAAGATGACCCACGCAATCCTGCGGTAATCGCTGATAACGTTGGCGATAACGTAGGCGACTGCGCAGGTATGGCAGCTGACTTATTTGAAACTTATGCAGTGACTTTGATTGCCACCATGGTTTTGGGTTCATTGATGGTTACTGGTGCACCAGTTGCGGCGATTATTTATCCATTGGTACTTGGCGGCGTTTCTATCATCGCCTCTATTGTTGGTTGCTCGTTTGTTAAGGCAACGCCTGGCATGAGAAACGTCATGCCAGCTTTGTATAAGGGCTTAATCATTGCCGGAGGTTTATCGCTGATCGCTTTCTACTTCGTAACCAACTTCATCATGCCGGATGATGCCTTGGGTATCCCAGGTAGCCAATGGCGTTTGTTTGGCTCAACAGTAGTGGGCTTGTTACTGACAGCAGGATTGGTGTGGATTACCGAGTACTACACCGGCACCCAGTTCAAGCCAGTACAGCACATTGCTGAAGCTTCTACTAAAGGTCACGGCACCAACATCATCGCTGGCTTAGGTATTTCTATGAAGTCGACTGCTTATCCAGTGCTCTTTGTTTGTGCGGCGATTTTTGCGGCGTATTGGTTAGCTGGTTTGTATGGCATTGCGATTGCGGCAACAGCCATGTTGTCTATGGCAGGTATTGTGGTTGCCCTTGATGCATACGGTCCTATTACTGATAACGCTGGTGGTATCGCAGAGATGGCGGGCTTGCCACAATCAGTACGGGATATCACTGATCCATTAGATGCTGTTGGTAACACTACTAAAGCAGTGACCAAAGGTTATGCAATTGGATCGGCTGGTTTGGCATCACTCGTACTCTTTGCTGACTACACCCATGCCTTAGAGGGCATTGGTCAGCAAGTATCGTTTGACTTATCTAATCACATGGTGATCATTGGTCTGTTTATTGGCGGCATGATTCCATATTTGTTTGGTGCGATGGCGATGGAAGCGGTTGGCCGTTGTGCTGGCGCTGTAGTTGAGGAAGTTCGACGCCAGTTCCGTGATATCCCTGGAATCATGGAAGGCACTGCGAAGCCTGAGTACGGCAAGGCTGTGGATATGCTGACTTCTGCCGCCATCAAAGAAATGATTATTCCATCCTTGTTGCCAGTAGTTGCTCCAATTGTTGTTGGTCTCTTGTTGGGACCTGCAGCATTGGGCGGCTTGCTAATGGGTACGATTGTGACCGGCTTGTTCGTAGCGATCTCGATGTGTACCGGTGGTGGCGCTTGGGATAACGCGAAGAAATATATCGAAGAAGGCAACTTCGGCGGCAAAGGTTCTGAAGCCCATAAGGCTGCAGTCACTGGCGACACCGTAGGTGACCCTTACAAAGATACTGCGGGTCCTGCTGTTAACCCATTGATCAAGATCATCAATATCGTGGCACTACTCATCGTGCCATTATTGCCAGTGATCTCACGTTGAGTAATGGGTAGCAATTAACATGCACTAGCAATCAGACTGCAACAAATAAAACGCCTAGCAATGCTAGGCGTTTTTAAATTAAGAACCTCTTGACAGGAGTAGTTCATTGAACTACTATTGAGGCAATGGATTTTGAATGGGATTTGGCTAAAAGTAACTCATGCCAGATCTCACGAAATTTTGATTTTGCATATGTGATACCAATTTTTTCGGATCCTACGTTGCTTGTAGAGCATGATCAGCGCTGGGAGTATGGCGAAGAGCGCTTTCGTGCGCTGGGTTTAATGGATGAAAAAGTCTTTGTAGTTGTTTTTACCCGAAGGAGTGGAGCGATCAGAATTATTTCTGCAAGAAGGGCTAATAGCAGGGAGGTCAAGCGTTATGAAAAAAATAGTACGAGTTAGTGTTGATCTAAACAACCCCAAAAGCTTCCCTAAGGGATTTGTTAACAAGAAGTTATTAGATGCAACTTCAGAGCGCCTTATAAGACTACATCAACAGCAAGATGATGCTGAGGCTATGCAAGATGCAGCTAAGTATGCAAAGGGAGTTCGAGAGAGGATTGGCTTGTCTCAACAAGAATTCTCTAATCGCATAGAAGTTTCCTTAGAAACTATACGAAACTGGGAGCAGGGTAAAAGAAGTCCAACAGGCGCAGCAAAGGCACTACTAAAAATATTGGATCGTGCGCCAGAGGTGGCCTTACTAGCCTTAAGCGTGTAAGTGGCCTCAATAAAAAATACCTAGCAATGCTAGGTATTTTTTATTGCTCAGTCGCTTTGAGTGTTACTCCAAGGTTTCTAAATAACGCTGCGCATCCAATGCAGCCATACAGCCTGTGCCAGCACTAGTGATGGCTTGACGATAGATGTGATCTTGTACGTCACCAGCAGCAAATACACCAGGGATATTGGTGGCAGTAGCATTGCCTTCAAGTCCTGAGTGGGTCTTGAGGTAACCATTGTTCATATCAAGCTGACCAACAAAGAGTTCAGTGTTGGGTTTGTGGCCGATCGCAATAAAGGCGCCAGTCACTGCAAGATCTTCTGTGCTGCCATCTTGTTTCTTGATACGAACACCAGTCACTCCTTTTTCATCCCCTAATACTTCGTCGAGAGTAGAGTTCAACTTGAGTTCTACTTTGCCTTCAGCAACTTTTGCCATTAAGCGATCATTCAAGATTGGTTCAGCACGGAATTTATCGCGACGATGAATCACAGTTACTTTTTTAGCAATGCCAGTGAGGTAGAGCGCTTCTTCAACTGCAGTGTTACCACCACCCACTACACAAACATCTTGACTGCGATAGAAGAAGCCATCGCAAGTTGCGCAACCAGAAACGCCGCGGCCCATAAATGCCTCTTCACTTGGTAAGCCAATATATTGAGCGGAAGCGCCAGTGGAAATAATCAAGGCATCGCAGGTATAGGTTCCAGAATCGCCAACCAAACGAATTGGCTTCTCTTTGAGCGCTGCCGTGTGAATATGATCAAAAATGATTTCAGTATTAAAGCGTTCAGCATGCTTCAAAAAGCGTTCCATCAACTCCGGACCTTGAACGCCATCAGCATCTGCTGGCCAGTTTTCTACGTCGGTGGTGGTCATTAATTGACCTCCTTGAGCCAGGCCAGTAATGAGGGTAGGGTTTAAATTGGCGCGGGCGGCATAGACTGCTGCTGTATAGCCGGCGGGGCCAGATCCGAGGATCAGAACTTTGGAGTGTTTTGGGGTATTTGTAGTCATATGCAAATTATAGGTTTGCTTGATTACAATCGGTAGAACATGGCTAGAACCGCATACCCGAAGTCCAAGGCTCCAATGAGCCCCCAGCCCCCTGAGAACGGCGGGCAGGGCAGGATGCCCCGCCTTTTATTGGAGGCCCGTTGGTTTATCTCTGTAGGCTTGTGTCTGGGCTTATTTGCCATTTTGCTGACCTATTCCAAAGCTGATCCAGCCTGGTCTCATGCCAGTTTTGAGACTCCCAAGAACCTAGGTGGTCGTTTTGGGGCTTATTTAGCCGATTTAATGCTGTATATCTTTGGTATTTCTGCTTTTTGGTGGGTAGCTCTCTTTGGGCGCCGCGTCCTTAATGGCTGGCGTGAGCTTTGGAGCATTCCTTTGCCGCCTGATCCTGATGCCAAGCCAGATTCTCTGTTGATGCGTTGGTTGGGCTTTGGCCTGACTTTAATCTGCAGCATGGGCTTGGAGTCCATTCGCATGCATACGCTGTCCTGGGAGCTTCCACGACCACCTGGTGGCATTTTGGGCGAGCTGATTGGCGATCCTTTGCAAATGTCCCTTGGATTTACGGGTGCCACTTTGGTGCTGCTGTTTGGCCTCTGTGCGGGCTTATCTTTATTCCTCCACTTCTCTTGGTTAGACTTGGCTGAGAAGGTAGGGCGTTACTTAGAGGTCACTTTTTACCGCATTCGCGAACGTCGCGATAGCGAAGAGGATCGCAAGTTAGGTGAAGCTGCTGCAGAAGAACGCGAAGAGTTTGTCGAGGAGTTTCGTGGCCGCGTTGAAGTCGCAACACCAGTACAAATTGTGCGTGCTCCTGTAGAGATCCCAAAGAGCGCCCGAGTAGAGCGCGAAAAGCAACAACCTTTGTTTGTGGATATCCCTGATTCAGAATTGCCGCCACTCGCATTACTTGATCCAGTGCCTGAAGCAAAAGAGACGATCTCTGCAGATGTACTGGAATTTACTTCACGCCTAATCGAACGCAAGTTAGCCGAGTTTAATGTTCAGGTAACAGTCATTGCCGCTTACCCTGGTCCAGTGGTTACTCGCTACGAGATTGATCCAGCAATTGGCGTGAAGGGTAGTCAGATTGTGAATCTGTCACGCGACTTAGCCCGCTCACTCGGTGTTGTCAGCATGCGGGTAGTTGAAACTATTCCTGGCAAAACTTGTATGGCTTTGGAGTTACCAAACCCAACACGTCAGTCTGTTTATTTGTCAGAGATTCTGACTTCACAGGTATACAACGACAACCATTCACTGCTGACCTTGGCTTTAGGTAAAGATATTTCAGGTAGCCCAATGGTGGCTGACTTGGCCAAGATGCCACACTGCTTGGTTGCGGGAACAACTGGGGCTGGTAAGTCAGTTGGTATTAATGCCATGATTCTATCGCTACTCTTTAAGGCTAAGCCTGATGAAGTGCGTTTGATCATGATTGATCCGAAAATGCTAGAGATGGCAATCTACGACAAGATTCCACATTTGTTGTGCCCAGTTGTTACCGACATGAAGCAGGCTTATAACGCACTCAATTGGGCTGTTAATGAGATGGAGCGTCGCTACAAACTCATGAGTAAGTTTGGTGTGCGTAACTTAGCTGGCTTTAATAAGAAGATTCTCGAAGCAGAAGAAAAAGGCGAGAAGCTCACTAATCCATTTAGTTTGACTCCAGATGATCCGGAGCCAATTTATAAGGCGCCTGTCATCGTCATTGTGATTGATGAGTTGGCTGACTTGATGATGGTGTCCGGCAAGAAGATCGAAGAACTCATTGCCCGTATTGCCCAAAAAGCGCGTGCTGCTGGCATTCACTTGGTGTTAGCAACACAACGTCCAAGCGTAGACGTGATTACTGGATTAATTAAAGCTAACGTACCAACGCGTATTTCATTTCAGGTGAGTTCAAAGATCGATAGCCGTACGATTTTGGATCAGCAGGGCGCCGAAGCGTTGCTTGGTATGGGTGACATGCTCTACATGGCCCCAGGCACTGGTCTGCCAGTGCGCGTGCATGGCGCATTTGTATCGGACGATGAAGTGCACCGTGTAGTGGAGTGGCTCAAAGAGAAGGGCGACGCCAATTACATTGATGGCGTTCTTGAAGGCGCTGATGAATCTAACGTTGATGCACTGACTGGTGAGGGTGGCGGCGAAGCCGATCCCCTTTACGATCAAGCGGTTGCCATCGTTCTAGAAAATAAGCGTCCATCGATCTCATTAGTTCAGCGTCACTTGCGCATTGGCTACAACCGCGCGGCACGCTTGCTCGAGGATATGGAAAAAGCCGGTCTTGTATCGAAGATGGGCAATGGCGGCAATCGCGAGATTTTGCATCGCTCTTCAGAGTAGGAAACACCTTGCAAAGATTCTTATCTGCAGTAACGATTCAAATCACCTTCGGTATTGCAACGATTCTATTTTCAGGTACGGCAATCTCTCAAAGCGAGAGTGGCTCAGAGCAGCTGCGTCAGTTTGTGCGGAATTCCAAAACAGCAGAAGGTGACTTTATGCAGCAACAGTTGCGCGCACCTAAGGCAAATGAGTCACAAGACAAAGGTCTTAAAGTGGTTCGTCAAACACAAGGCCGCTTTGTATTTCAGCGTCCTGGTCGTTTTGTTTGGGATACTCAAAAGCCCTATGAACAAAAACTGATCGCCAATGGCAATCAACTCATTTTGTGGGATAAAGATTTAAATCAAGCAACCTTTCGCCCAGCTGGGCAAGCGCTGGCATCGACACCAGCAGCTATTCTGTTTGGTGAAAATTCTCTAGATCAACATTTTGATTTAATTGAAGGCGAGGAGCGCTCTGGTATGAAGTGGGTTGCCTTGGTTCCGAAAAGTGATCCCAATGCCAAGAAGCAAAATGATTTGCCGTACACCAAGATTTCAATCGGCATGGCGAATGGCCTACCTAAAGCATTGGAGTTAATGGACGGCTTAGGCAGCGTGGTTCTGGTTACTCTGGATAAGATCCAGCTCAACGTCAATTTGCCAGTCAATCGCTTTAATTTCACCCCACCCGCAGGGGCTGAAGTCTTACGCTTAAACTAGAGCCTATATTGAAAACTAGAGCAACATATGATCGATCCGCAATTACTCCGTAAAGATATCGCTGCAGTGGCAGCGCGCTTAGCTACTCGTAAATTTCAGCTTGATGTTGAGAAATTCAACGCCCTAGAGTCTGAGCGCAAGTCTTTGCAAACCCGTACCGAAGAATTGCAAGCGAAGCGCAATCAATTATCGAAAGCGATTGGCATGAAGAAGGGCAAGGGCGAAGATGCCTCTGCTGAAATGGCTGAAGTTGCCGGGGTCAATGCTGATATGGAATCAGGTGCCGCTCGTTTAGCTGTTTTGCAGGCAGAGATTTCTGATTTCTTGATGGGGATTCCAAATTTACCTGACGAGTCTGTACCAACTGGTAAAGATGAAACTGAAAATCAAGAGATCAAACGTTGGGGTACAGAGCCCATGTTTGATTTTGAGGTTAAAGATCACGTAGATCTTGGTGGTCCATTAGGATTAGATTTTGAAGTAGCAGCGAAGATCAGTGGTTCACGCTTTGTTGTTCTCAAGGGACCAATCGCGAGATTGCACCGTGCTCTGGCGCAGTTCATGATCGATACTCACGCTACAAATCATGGTTACCAAGAAGTGTATGCGCCCTACATGGTAAATGCTGCTTCCATGCGTGGTACTGGTCAACTACCTAAATTTGAAGAAGATCTCTTTAAGGTGCCACGTCAGATGGGTGGCGAAGATGTGGCAGGCGAGGCCAAGACAGAAAACTTCTATCTCATTCCAACGGCAGAAGTTCCGGTAACCAATTTGGTTCGTGATGAGATCGTCAATGCAGATAATCTGCCATTGAAATTTGTTGCTCATACTCCGTGCTTCCGTTCTGAAGCCGGTAGTTATGGTCGTGATGTGCGCGGTATGATCCGTCAACATCAGTTTGACAAAGTCGAGTTAGTGCAAATCACTAAGCCAGAAGATTCTATGCAAGCTCTTGAAGATTTAACGGGTCACGCAGAAAAGATTCTTGAATTACTCGAGTTGCCCTATAGAAAAGTATTGCTCTGTACTGGTGATATG
>CANCQD010000060.1 GCA_947380285.1 Burkholderiaceae bacterium
ATGATCCAGAGCCAATTTATAAAGCGCCAGTCATCGTCATCGTGATTGATGAATTGGCTGACTTGATGATGGTCTCCGGCAAGAAGATCGAAGAGCTCATTGCTCGTATTGCCCAAAAAGCGCGTGCTGCTGGCATTCACTTGGTATTAGCAACGCAACGTCCAAGCGTAGACGTCATTACTGGATTAATTAAAGCCAACGTACCAACGCGTATCTCATTTCAGGTGAGTTCAAAGATCGATAGCCGTACGATTTTGGATCAGCAGGGCGCCGAAGCGCTGCTCGGTATGGGGGACATGCTTTACATGGCCCCAGGTACTGGTCTGCCAGTGCGCGTTCATGGGGCATTTGTATCGGATGATGAAGTACACCGCGTAGTGGAGTGGCTTAAAGAGAAGGGCGACGCCAATTATATTGATGGGGTTCTTGAAGGCGCTGATGAATCTAATGTTGATGCACTGACTGGTGAGGGCGGCGGCGAAGCCGATCCACTTTACGATCAAGCAGTTGCCATCGTTCTAGAAAATAAGCGTCCATCCATTTCTTTAGTGCAACGTCATTTGCGGATTGGTTACAACCGTGCAGCCCGCCTCCTTGAAGATATGGAAAAAGCAGGTCTCGTATCTAAAATGGGTAACGGCGGCAATCGCGAGATTTTGCATCGTCCCTCTGAGTAAGAATCCATGCCAAGATTTCTAATTACAGCAATTTTGACGATTGCAAGCTCCCTTTTTTCAGTTGCATCATTTGCTCAAACTGAGAGTGGTTCAGAGCAGTTGCGTCAATTTGTACGTAACTCCAAAACTGCTGAAGGTGACTTCGTGCAACAACAGTTACGTGCACCCAAAGCCAATGAGTCGCAAGACAAGGGATTGAAAGTTGTACGCCAAACGCAAGGTCATTTTGTATTTCAGCGTCCAGGGCGTTTTATCTGGGACACCCAAAAGCCATTTGAGCAAAAATTGATTGCCGATGGCAAGCAACTCGTCTTGTGGGATAAAGACTTAAACCAGGCAACATTCCGTCCGGCAGGACAGGCCTTAGCATCTACACCAGCAGCCATCCTATTTGGTGAAGCATCACTGGATCAACATTTTGACCTTATAGATAGTGAGGAGCGCTTGGGGATGAAGTGGGTAGCCTTGACTCCCAAAAAAGACCCCAATGCTAAGAACAAAAATGATCTTCCTTACACAAAGATCTCAATTGGCATGGCTAATGGCCTTCCTAAAGCTCTAGAGCTTACCGATGGCTTGGGCAGTATTGTTCTAGTAACTTTAGATAAGATCCAACTTAACGTCACTTTGCCAGCCAATCGCTTCACCTTTAATCCGCCGGCCGGAGCAGAAGTCTTGCGCTTAAACTAGAGCCTAGAAATAGAGCTAAACCGAGAACCCTTAATCCACAGAGCATCACATGATTGATCCGCAATTACTCCGTAAAGATATCGCTGCAGTTGCTGCGCGCCTTGCTACTCGTAAATTTCAGCTCGATGTTGAGAAATTCAACGCACTAGAGTCCGAGCGGAAATCTTTACAGACCCGTACCGAAGAATTGCAAGCCAAGCGCAACCAATTGTCTAAAGCGATTGGTATGAAAAAAGGTAAGGGTGAGGATGCCTCTGCCGAGATGACTGAAGTTGCACAAGTGAACACCGATATGGAATCGGGATCTGCACGCTTAGCTGTTCTGCAGGTCGAGATTGCTGATTTCTTGATGGGCATCCCCAATCTTCCAGATGAATCTGTGCCCAGTGGTAAGGACGAAACAGAAAATAAAGAAGTAAAGCGCTGGGGTGAGCAACCTATCTTTGATTTTGAGATTAAAGATCACGTTGATCTCGGTGGACCATTAGGCCTTGACTTTGAAGTGGCTGCCAAAATCAGCGGCTCGCGCTTTGTGGTCCTCAAAGGACCTATTGCAAGGCTGCATCGTGCCTTGGCGCAGTTTATGATCGATACGCATGCCACAAAGCATGACTATCTAGAGGTCTACGCGCCATACATGGTTAATGCTGCTTCGATGCGCGGCACAGGCCAATTACCGAAGTTTGAAGAAGATTTATTTAAGGTTCCACGTCAAATGGGCGGGGAAGATGAGGGTGGGGAAGCTAAAACTGAAAACTTCTACCTCATTCCAACTGCCGAGGTGCCAGTTACTAATTTAGTTCGCGATGAAATCGTTAATGCAGATAGCTTGCCAATGAAGTTTGTTGCTCACACTCCATGCTTCCGTTCGGAAGCAGGTAGCTATGGGCGTGATGTGCGCGGCATGATTCGTCAACATCAGTTTGATAAAGTGGAGTTGGTGCAAATCACCAAGCCAGAAGATTCAATGCAGGCTTTGGAGGATCTCACGGGCCACGCTGAACGTATTTTGGAACTGCTCGAGTTGCCATATAGAAAAGTATTGCTCTGCACTGGTGATATGGGCTTTGGTAGTGCTAAGACTTATGACTTAGAAGTGTGGGTTCCATCACAAAATGCTTATAGAGAAATTAGTTCTTGCTCTAGCATGGGCGATTTCCAGGCAAGACGTATGCAAGCCAGATTCAAAGCAGGTCAAGGCAAGCCGGAATTAGTTCATACCTTAAATGGTTCGGGTCTTGCAGTAGGTAGGGCGTTGGTTGCTCTTTTGGAGAACAAGCAACAGGTAGATGGCAGCATTGCAATTCCTAAAGCATTGCAGCCTTACTTGGGTGGGCTAGAAGTGCTAAAGCCAATTTAATATTTCAGAACGCGAAAAGTGGGCCTACTCAAATGAATAAGCGCTCAGTATTTTTATTCTTGATTGGTGTAGCATCCATGTCTCATAGCGTTTTTGCTGCTGAAAAAATCTATCATTGCCAGGTATTAAGTGATGCCTATATCAAAAGCAATGGAGAGTTGGTTTTAGTTCAAGATAGCCCCAGGGTTGGCGAAGACTTTACGGTGATCAAGAAAACCGGAGAAGTTTTTGGTGATGTGATGGATACCCTGAAAAATCCCAAGGTATTGGCATCTGGAAGCGCAGGTAATCCATATAAGGTCATTTGGACACAAAAGGCTGCAGGTAAGGATGGCGTCTTTGTTGACTATCTCAGCATCGAAGGATTTGCAAAAGACGGCAAGTATCCTTTTGGATTCTTCTCTGGCGCACTCGTGATGACAGGTGTATGCGAGTAATAGCGTACGTCTAGCCTGCATCACCGCATGGCTTTATCTCAAAGTCATTTGCCTCATTTCGAGGGGTTAAAGCCAGCCCCTTAAATAACGATAGTTTTTATTTTCAGCCTAGAAGCATTCATTTCAAGGACTTTATCAAGGGTAATGATTGACTTCGCTTTGAAAGATTTTGCTGCTGCGAGATGTAGCGCATCGCTAGAGCGCAATTTGGATTTACTATCAAGTACTAAAAGTCCAGCGGAGTAAAAGACTTTATTCTCTACTGGCAGTAATTCAATATCATTAGCGCATATTGCTTCAAAAAGCTTCCAAGCATTCTTGGCCTCCTTGGGGGTAATCTGCCCAGTTCTCTCTTTAATGCTTAAGGCGCTAGCAAATTCAGTAAACGTCCAGGTGGATGAGATCAGCTTCGTATCTTTGGTGTTGTCATACCATTTGTGGATGGCGGAACTTTTTCCTTCGTGAGTGCACAATCCAGCCAATATGCTTGTATCTACATAGAGCATTAGTAGCGAGCCCCAGAGCGAACCTCATCCATTACTGACGTCCCCATTTTCATCGAAGCTCTTAATTCCCTAGCCATTTTGGATAAGGTTTTGCGATCTAGCTTTTGAGGTCTGATGACCAATGCTCCGTCGCTAGATAGTGTAGCTTCAACTCTATCGCCATCTTTTAGCCGAATTTCTTTAATGAATGCTGCAGGAATACGAAGTGCCAGACTATTGCCCCACTTTGAAATTTGGATATTCATGAACAAGTCCTCAAATAGATATACATTAAAGTATATCTATATTAAATAAACTCATCTAGTTTGCCTAGCCCAATCTTGAACCAATATTGGCTGTATGAATTTATATATAGCTCGCTATAATGATTTTCGGTTCGGAGAGGTGGCAGAGTGGTCGAATGTACTTGACTCGAAATCAAGCGTAGGGTCAAACCTACCGTGGGTTCGAATCCCACCCTCTCCGCCATTCAGATTCTTTATTTGTTCACATAGAAAAAATATTGATAGGGCCCCGCGTGACGTGGGGCTTTTTATTTATAAGTAGCTTGCAATACGTACGTATTTAATAAGACAAGGGAGCATTACTTTTGCAATCGAGCCATCAAGTACTTCAGGACATTTTTGGCTTTGATCAATTCCGTGGCGCTCAAGAGTCTATTGTTAGTCATGTAGTAGCGGGTGGGGATGCTTTGGTCCTCATGCCTACTGGAGCTGGTAAGTCGCTATGCTATCAAATTCCTTCTCTCGTTAGACGCGGCGTAGGGGTTGTGGTTTCACCCTTAATTGCACTGATGCAAGATCAGGTTGATGCATTGACCCAGTTGGGCGTTAAGGCCTCATTTTTAAACTCTAGCCTGGATGCTGTCACATCTCAAAAGGTAACTAGTCAATTGCTAGCCGGAGACCTTGACTTAATCTACGTAGCTCCAGAACGTTTAATGAGTGCTAGTTTTCTGTCGATACTTGATAGACTCAATAGTGGTCCTGGAATTGCACTCTTCGCTATCGATGAAGCACACTGTGTTTCACAATGGGGTCATGACTTCCGCCCAGAATATCGGCAATTAACTGTTTTGCACGAACGATTCCCGAAGGTGCCTCGTATCGCCTTAACAGCTACTGCGGATGCACCAACCCGAGCAGAAATTGTGGAGCGTTTTTCGCTGGAATCTGCCGAGCAGTTTGTTTCTAGCTTTGATCGTCCCAATATTAAGTATCGAGTTCTCCAAAAGCAAAGCGCTAAACAACAGTTAGAACATTTTTTAGAAGCAGAGCATGCTGATGACTCAGGAATTATTTATTGCTTATCGCGTCGCAGTGTAGAAGAGACTGCGCAATGGCTCAAGGATCGTGGGTGGGATGCAATGCCCTATCACGCAGGATTAAGTGTGGAAACCCGCAGCGCTAATCAAAAGCGCTTTTTGCGTGAAGAGGGTGTCATCATGGTTGCAACAGTGGCGTTTGGTATGGGCATAGATAAGCCCAATGTCCGCTTTGTAGCCCATCTGGATTTGCCCAAAAGTATGGAAGGGTATTACCAAGAAACTGGTCGGGCAGGGCGTGATGGCTTGCCTGCAAATGCTTGGATGGCCTACGGCTTCGGTGATGTGGTCAGCTTGCGGCAAATGGTAGATTCTGGTGAGGCTTCTGAAGACCGTAAGCGGGTAGAGCGCCAAAAACTCAATGCCCTACTTGGCTATTGCGAATCCACGACATGCCGCCATCAAACCATCTTGCGCTATTTTGGGGAGATACATGCTGGTAGCTGTGGCAACTGCGATAACTGTCTAGAGCCAGTAGCCACCTGGAATGCCACGCAAGAGGTGCAAAAAGCATTGTCATGTGTGTATCGCACAGGTCAGCGTTTTGGTGTAACCCATTTAATTGATGTGCTGATGGGTAAAGTGACTCCTAGAGTGCAGCAATTTTTTCATGAGCAAGTGAGTACATTTGGCATTGGTTCAGAACTCAATCAGGCGCAGTGGAATAGTATCTATCGTCAATTGGTAGCGGGCGGTTATTTAGACGCTGATATCGCCTTGCATGGCGGCTTAAAGTTGGTGGACGCCATTGCCTTGCCCGTATTGCGTGGAGAGCAAGAGGTTTGGCTGCGCAAAGAAACGGGCTACTCCAAGAGTAAAGCCGCTAAGTCTGGAGTAAACAAGGGATCTACACATCCCTTTAGCAATATTGCAGATGAAAATCTATGGAATGCACTCAAGGCTAAGCGTACTGAGCTGGCGCGCGAACAAGGTGTACCGCCCTATGTCATTTTTCATGACAGTACTTTGCAGGAGATGGTTAAATCTACGCCTGCTACCTTAGAGCATTTCAGTCGTATTGGAGGGGTGGGGCAGGCCAAGTTAGAGCGATATGGCCAACACTTTATTGAAGTTATTCAGGAAAATCTAGAGCGCCTGGGTTAGGTTTTGCCACTCATAATGACCTCGTGATGCTCAAGAATTTGGTTACCTATGGGCTGTTAGTGCAAACTATTCACAACCAGTAAAAAGAGAATTGCACTTCATCTCCCATAAGTAGAGCCCTACTTTACTTATGAAATATGACATGTTCATGTGATTTTGATGACATCTCACAGTCTGAGAATTAAAGCGCCATGGAATACCTTGGTTTGGCTTTTAGGGTCTTGGAGTGACCATATTTTGTCTTAGGAGAATTGGCGTAAAGCTAAATGGTTGCTCAGACTTTGGATTTACCCCAATCATGACAGCTTGGACTTGTTCTGCGCCCATTAGTTGTAGGCGGAGAACGTTCTCAAGTATCTGTTTTTGATCTACAGTTTTTAGTGGTTGATCAAGAATGAGGCGATGACTATCACCATGAATTAAAAGTACAGGTTTTTTGAATTCCTGTGCATTTTTACTGAAGGCGTGTAATGTATCTCGATACCCGCTATCTGCATCAGTTGCTTGTGTGGGCGTATAAAACATATCGGCTTGGTAGCAAAAAACAATTCCCAAATACCCCTTAGTTGACGCAAGGTCAAAGGCACTTTGGATCCAGTCTAAATTGGCCTGATTGCGTTCGTAGAACTCTGCTTTCGCTTGCTCATTACGCTCAAAGTTATTGTTAGAGCCGGGAATGTGTAAGCTGACAAACAAAAAATGATTCTTTACCCAGTAAGAGTTTTCAACAAACTTCTTATGCTTTGCATCTGTATCAGCTTGTCTAATAAGACCAATCTGTTTTTTGCCAAAACTTTTTTGAGTGTCGAAGAAAGTGCTTCTCAGGCCATCTAAACGTTCGAGGGGATCGTATGATCCCGCCAGTGGACGATGACAATCAGTCCATTCATTATCTCCAATGCTGTAAATTAATGGAGATGTGAATTGATTGAAATACCCCTTAACTTTTTGATTATATTCATCGCTACAGGGTGTAGAGCCTGATTTAGTATCGCCAATAAAGATGCTAAAACTCGGATTGGTCTGATTGATTGTTGAAATCAACCGTTCATAACGAACATAATCTTTCGGGATGAAATAGGGCATATCACCTAAGGCTATAAATTTAAACGCCTCCAATGACTGCGCGGAGACTGCCAAAGAGCATGCGATAAACAGACCAGCAAATAATGCTTTAAGTGATTTCATGGCTATTTGTAGGAGATGGAGGCATCATCCAATTCTTTCATTTCAAGCTCGCCAAAAATATAGGCCTCTGAGCTTATATGACTCCATCCCAAATCATGGTAAACATCTTCATATCTTTTTGAATATTTTCGATTGCTTTGGTAAAAGATATCGGTTAACTCATCTTGCGCATCAGCCTCGACGGTATCGGAGAAGTAAATTACTTTTTCTCCGCCATAAGTTTTGCTAATGACACCGCCGGAGATATCTTTAATGCAAATGCCGATATTGGGATCATATCCCTTAAGGAATGTGGGCTTGATCTTGGTTAAAACGGAACCTAGCTTCCAGACCATGCCACACTTTATTTCTTTATTGAATTGCTGAAAGACATTGCGCTCTACTAAGGAGCCCATTTCTAAAGGAATAATCTGATAGTACATTTAGTTGCTCCAGTGTAAATGTATGGGGTTACCTTTAGTTTGCTACGAGATTGTGACACTTTAATATTCCCCGCCCAACTGCAATCTAAAATCTCCAAGTGATTCCAACTTCGCCACGTGTGGCACCGGCTTGTTGCGATGCAAAAGTTTCACCATAGTTCGAACCAGTCCGCATATAGGAGACCCCAAGATCTATGCTGTCGGTAAGGGAATAAATTCCCGCAATCAAGGCGTAATGACTTAAGTATTGCTCGGATGAGGGAGGATTGGTCGCCGCTCCAATATCTAATGCGAGTTTCAAATTCTTGGATATAGACCAAACAGGCGCAATAGAAACTAAAAAGATATTCGTGCGATTGAGATCAGTAGTGGTACCGACGCTGTAATTAGTATTGTATGGCGAGCGCATGTATAAGGCGTTCAGGTGTAACTCTATATCTTTCCAATATTTGGAGGCGATGAAGTTTACGCCATAGTTAAACGCGGCTAAACCTAATCCTGCAACTTGTTGCTGTTTACCTGCAGGCAATACGACCATTGGCTTTATGGCAAGAGCATAACCGAGATCGCTATCCTCATGAAACCGCCATTTACTCGCGAATACATAGTTGGAGAACTTAGAGTAATTACCGCTCGGTTCGTTGTAGTAAGTCGCAGAGAGCGATGCCTCTACTTGATCACTTAATCCACGTGTGTAGGTAAATGGAAAAGCCTTTGCATCCGTTCTGCCGGTGTACTCTTCACCTGGAGTAATGATGTCCACCTGTTGCGTTCCACCACTTCGATTGATGGAGATAAAATACTGCTCTATTTGATTCCCGCCGGCTTTTACAGTGCCCGCATCATCAGTATTTAAAGGCTCAAATCCAAAAACGAATGTCGGCACAAATAGAAGAGTAAGACATAAGATTTTCATGAGGGTCTTACGCAGCGAGCTAATGAGTTAAGCAATCTATTTAGATCAATTTCATGTCATTTTGATGTCAGGCATCTACAGGTCCCTTTAAGTTGTGCCATACAATTTATTGATGCCTACAGAAATCATTGCAAAACCTTTCCCAGTTGCAGGCGTCGTATTTGCCTGGGCTATGCCTATCTCGGGCGATGGGTATGAAATTCCTTTATTTGAGATTTCTGATGCACTTGAAAACTCAGACATCTCTATCTGGTTACATTTAAATCTTTCTAACTCTCAAATACAGCGATGGCTTGAAAATACGCCACTGATTCCTGAGCGCGTAGTAGAGATGATTCAAGAGGGTGTAAATCTGAGTCGTTTAGAACGCATTGAAAAGTTAAATGATTGCCTTTTAATGGTGATGAATGACTTTCAGCAAGAGTTTGGAGAGGAGTCTAGTGACTCTAGCTTAGGTACCCTTTGGGCGATTGTTACCCCAAGACTGATGATTTCCTTGCGTAACAACCCCCTCAGAACTACTGACAAATTGCGGTATGACCTAAGGAACGGTCAGCTTAATCCAGTCTCTGTGATTGAGTTGTTTCATGAGCTACTGGATTTGCGTGCAGAGCAATTACGCACACTATTGGTCCATCTCTCAGAGGATATGGATGATCTAGAGGAAAAACTTCTAAAAGGGAGGGAGTTTCCAGAGCATGAAAATCTCGGCAGGATACGCATTCAATGTAGCCGCCTCCGTAGGCATTTTTCACCGGAGTTAATAGCTTTACATCGTTTGTTAAAGCGCCTGCCATACTGGTTTAGTGAGGAAGATAAGAATCGCCTTAATGATGATTTGGACTTACTCTCCTTTTTGGTGCAGGAGATTTCCAGTCTTTACGATCGCGCAAAGGTACTCCAAGATGAACAAGCAGCCCATGTGGCAGAATTTAATGCAAGAAACTTGCAAGTTTTGTCCGTAATGACGGTGATTTTTCTTCCTATGACTTTAATAACGGGGGTTATGGGTATGAATATGGAGGATCTTCCAGGGCTAAAAGGCTCCTTTTATGAAGTGATGGTCATCATGTCGATTACTGGTGCGGCAGTTTTTGCATCTTTAAAGCTAAAAAGGATCATTTAATCTGCTGGATTGAGCGCCTTCTAGATTGCCAAAATGCTCTTTTTAAGCTTTCACTATTTTCATTAAGCCATTGTTTTATATGGAAATTATTTATAAATAAGACTTTGTCATTAAATCGTCATAGTGAAAACGTATCGTCCTACTATCGCAACGTTGCGTTATATCAATATCAGGGCCATCTACATGAAATCTTTTTTGAAAAAAGCACTAGTTATTAGCGCTATTTCGCTTACTCCAGCAGCTTTTGCTGTGGACATGACGGGTGCAGGCGCAACATTTCCATACCCAATTTATGCAAAGTGGGCAGAAGCCTTTAAAGCAAAAACTGGCTCAAATTTGAACTACCAGTCTATTGGCTCCTCTGGTGGTATCAAGCAAATCAAAGCGAAGACTGTTGATTTCGGCGCTACTGACAATCCAGTGAAATTTGAAGATTTAGAAAAAGACGGCATGGTTCAATTCCCAGCCATCATCGGTGGTGTAGTTCCAGTGATTAATGTTGATGGTGTGAAGCCAGGCGAAATCAAGTTGGATGGCCCAACTTTGGCCGATATTTTCCAGGGCATTATTTCGGATTGGGGTGACAAGCGCATTGCGATCATGAACCCAGGCGTGAAGATACCTTCTGGCCCCATCACAGTGGTAACACGTGCTGACGGTTCAGGTACCACTGCAATTTTTACTGATTACTTAGCAAAAACAAGCACGTTGTTTAAAGATTCAGTTGGTGCTGGTGCTAACGTGAAGTGGCCTGCAGCTTCTACAGTTGGAGGCAAGGGTAATGAAGGTGTTGCTGCAAACGTTACTCGTGTTAAGAACTCAGTTGGTTATGTCGAGTATGCGTATGCCAAGAAAAACAAAATGACATTTATCTCTTTGAAAAACAAAGATGGTAACTTCGTGGCTCCTGATGATTTAACCTTTGCAGCAGCAGCGGCTGGTACTGATTGGTCCAAGATTCCTGGTATGGGAACATTTATTACCAATGCTTCTGGTGCTAAGTCATGGCCAATTACTGGCGCTTCTTTCATCTTGCTATACAAAAATCCTGAAAACAAAGCGAATGCTGCTGAAGTGATTAAATTCTTTGACTTTGCATTTAAGGATGGCAAGAAAATGGCGGAAGAGTTGGATTACGTTCCAATGCCTGACGCTACAACTGATTTCATTCGCAAGAATGTATTCACAAAGGTTGTAACTAAGTAAAGCTTGATGGTTATATCTTTAAGCATTCTTTTTAAACAGCTCCACAGCGTTGTGGGGCTGTTTTAATATTTAAATAAGCCTATCTAAATGGATATTATTCAGTCGCATTCGGCACCTACACCGCAGGCTCTAAAGATCGCTAAATTGCAGCGAGTTCAGGACTTTCTGTTCCATGGAATTACGCAATTCTTCGCCCTATCTGTCTTAATTGCTTTGATGGGTATTCTGATTTCGCTCTTCATGAATGCATGGCCAGCTTTGCATACTTTTGGCCCTGGATTTTTCTTCTCACAAGAGTGGGACGTGGTGAATGGTGAGTTCGGTGGATTAATTGCTATTTATGGAACAGTCGTTACTTCATTAATTGCATTATTGATCGCTGTGCCTTTGAGTTTCGGAATTGCCGTATTCTTAACGGAGCTTTGTCCTGGACCGCTGCGTAGGCCTCTTGGCACTGCTGTAGAGCTCCTGGCTGCAGTTCCATCCATCATCTACGGTATGTTTGGTTTGTTTATTTTTGCGCCATTGTTTGCTGAGTACATTCAACCTGCTTTAGCTGCTACTTTGGGGCAGGTTCCTGGTTTAGGTATCTTATTTTCTGGTGCATTTAACGGCATTGGTATTTTATGTGCTGGATTGATCTTGGCAATGATGATTTTGCCTTTCATTGCATCTGTTATGCGAGATGTATTTGAAATCGTTCCGCCAGTTCTCAAAGAATCTGCTTACGGTATTGGCTGTACTACTTGGGAAGTGGTAAAGAATGTTGTTCTTCCTTATACCAAGGCAGGTGTCATTGGTGGCGTCATGTTGGGTTTGGGAAGGGCGCTTGGTGAAACGATGGCGGTCACCTTTGTGATTGGTAATGCGCATCGATTATCTGCTTCGCTGTTTGCTCCGGGCACCTCAATTGCTTCTACTCTAGCCAATGAATTCGGAGAGGCTGAAGCGGGCAATCATTTATCTTCCTTATTTGCCCTAGGTTTGGCTCTGTTCATTATTACTTTCGTTGTATTAGCGTGTGCCAAGTGGATGCTAAGCAATATGGAGAAAAAGCAGGGATTGAAAACATGAACAATACCTCTAATATTGATCGCTCTATTTTTGCCAAGCGAAAGCGTGCAAACAGGATTGGCCTCACCCTCTCGATGGGTGCAATGTCTTTGGGTATGGTCTTTTTGCTCTGGATTTTGAGTGTTTTGGTATTTAAAGGTTTATCAGCAATTGATTTAAATCTTTTTACCCACAGCACTCCGGCTCCAGGATCTGAAGGTGGCGGTCTTGCAAATGCGATTGTTGGCAGTCTTATGCTGGTAGGAAGCTGTACTTTGATCAGTACACCTATTGGTGTATTTGCAGGGCTTTATTTGTCGGAATATGGAGATCGCAGCCGTGTTGCTGCTGTTACTCGCTTTGTTACAGACATCATGCTTTCTGCGCCATCTATTGTGATTGGTTTGTTTGTGTATGCCTTTGTGGTTGCGCAAGTAAGGCACTTCTCGGGATGGGCCGGAACTATTGCTTTGGCACTGATTGCTATACCGGTTGTAGTTCGCACTACCGAAAATATGTTGCGTTTGGTACCAGGTAGCTTGCGCGAAGCTGCTTACGCCTTGGGTACGCCAAAGTGGAAGGTAGCCTTCATGATTACCTTACGCGCTGCTCAGAGTGGCGTTATGACTGGCATCTTGCTTGCGCTTGCTCGCGTAAGTGGTGAAACAGCTCCTTTGCTATTCACTGCCTTGAATAATCAATTCTTCTCAACCAATATGAATGCGCCAATGGCTAACTTGCCGGTGGTGATC
This sequence comes from Burkholderiaceae bacterium, assembly GCA_947380285.1. The sequence continues at coordinate 12,762 of CANCQD010000060.1, forward strand.
TTCCAATTTGCCATGAGTCCATATGACAACTGGGTTGAATTAGCGTGGGGCGGTGCTTTGCTCATCACATTTGCCGTTCTCGGCTTAAATATTTTGGCGCGAGTGGTATTCCGCGAGAAGGTCCAGGGATGATGAGTAATATGAAAACAATGTTTGACTTAAATAAGATTGATAGTCAAGGGGGTGAAGTGGAAACAATAAATCAACAATCAGAACAGGCAGCTATCAATGCGCTTGAAGTTAGAAACCTTAACTTCTTTTATGGCTCCTTTCAGGGTTTAAAAGACATCAATCTGGATATTGAGCAAGGTAAGGTCACTGCATTTATCGGCCCTTCAGGTTGTGGTAAGTCCACTTTATTGCGTACTTTAAATCGCATGTACGATCTTTATCCAGGTCAGCGCGCTGAAGGTGAGATCAATTTCTATGGCCAAAATATCCTCGAGCCGGGTCAAGATTTGAATCTCTTGCGCTCGCGTATTGGAATGGTTTTTCAAAAACCAACACCATTCCCTATGTCAATTTATGAAAATATCGCATTTGGTGTACGTCTTTATGAAAAGCTCTCCCGCTCTGAAATGGATGAGCGTGTAGAGTGGGCGCTCAATAAAGCTGCCTTGTGGAATGAGGCTAAAGACAAGCTTAATCAAAGCGGTTTATCTCTCTCGGGCGGACAACAGCAGCGCTTGTGTATTGCACGTGGCGTAGCAGTAAAGCCTTCAGTGATTTTGTTGGATGAGCCAACCTCAGCATTGGATCCAATTTCTACTGGAAAAATCGAAGAACTGATCAATGAGTTAAAGCACGATTACACCATTGCAATTGTGACTCACAATATGCAACAGGCAGCTCGTGTATCCGATTACACTGCTTATATGTACTTAGGTAGTCTGATTGAGTATGGTAAAACAGATGAAATCTTTATCAAGCCTAAGCGTAAAGAAACTGAAGACTATATTACCGGTCGCTTCGGTTAATTGGAGACATTAAATGCCAGATAAACACCTATCATCACAATTTGATGCCGATCTAAACTCGCTTTCAAGCCGATTGCTTGAAATGGGCGGGTTGGTTGAGTCGCAAATTGCTACAGCTATGCGTGCGTTTACGCAAATGGAAATTGATACTTGTAATATCGTTATTGAAAACGAAAAGCTAGTTAATGATCTTGAAATTCAGATTGATTTAGCATGTACTGAGGTGATTGCGCGTCGTCAACCTACAGCCCGCGACCTGCGTTTGGTAATGGCGGTATCTAAGGCAATCACGAATTTAGAGCGAGCTGGTGATGAAGCAGAGCGGGTTGCTAAGCGTACTAAGCGCTTAATTGAGTCAGGCTCACCACACAATATTAACGTTGCGGAGATTCGTCTTTCAGGACAGATGGCAATTACTTTGTTGCGCCGTAGTTTGGATGCATTTGCAAGACTTGATACTGTAGCTGCCGCAGAGGTGGTTGCTGAAGATCGTCAGATCGATGAGGAATTTAGAGGCTTTGTGCGTAAGTTGATTACTTATATGTCTGAAGACCCTCATACAATCAGTTCGGGTCTGGACATGCTAACGATAGCTAAGGCCATTGAACGCATCGGTGATCATGCGAAAAATATTGCGGAATTTGTGATTTATATTGCAAAAGGCTCTGATGTTCGCCATATTCCACATGCTGATTTGGTACGAGAAGCGAATAAGTAACTTACTAAAACCCCAATATGACTCAGCGCATACTAGTAGTTGAAGATGAGCCATCAATTGCAGAATTAATTGCAGTTAATTTGTCCCATGCTGGTTATGAGGTAGAAAAGGCCATGCAGGCCGACATTGCTCAAGGTATGATGAAAGAGCGC
>CANCQD010000061.1 GCA_947380285.1 Burkholderiaceae bacterium
ACTCCGCCATTGCGCCGCATTTGTGCGCGACCTTTAAGCTTCATTTGCCGATTCACTACACCCTCAATGGAATCGCTCGAAGTAAAAGTCAGCGCCTTGCTATCGTCTATTGGAATCCCAGTTCTTAGCTGATCATCCAACTTTAAAATGGTGACATTACCGCGATCCGGCAATAAAACGGTATTGGCGTTAGCCTGTGCATTTGGGGGTAATGGAGCTGGTGCTTGAGCGCGTGCGTAGAAGGCAAATTGAAGCAATGCCACCCCCATCATTACGCGCAGGGTTACATACAAAAAAAGAGGGGCGCAAAGGCCGGCGCGACGGCGATAATGACTCATAGATCCAGACCCGCCTTATTATACGAATCGACCATGACTGACTCTCGCTTAAACACCCTCCGCAACTGGCTAAAAGCCCTGGAAGCTAGCTGGCAATTAGATCTCGACTCTTTGGCGCCAGCCTCAGCCGATGCCAGCTTTCGGCGCTATTTCCGAATTGTGTCCAAAAAGCCCAATTTTGGGACTTTGATCGTGATGGATGCCCCGCCCCAATATGAGCCCTTAGATGCCTTCATTCAGGTTGATTTATTACTGTCAGCAGCAGGTTTAAATGTGCCAAAAATCCTCGAGCAAAATCTTGTAGAAGGCTTTTTGCTGTTAAATGATTTGGGAACCAAAACCTATCTAGCTCAACTTACTAATGAGACAGCCGATCATCTCTACAAAGATGCCACTCACGCATTAGTTCTAATACAAATGGCAAGCAAACCAGATGTTCTACCAAATTATGATGCAGCGCTATTGCAAAGAGAGCTTGATTTATTTCCAGAGTGGTATTTAAGGGAGCATCTCAACGCTGAACTCAATGAGCAACAAATCGAGCAATTGAAAAAATCTTTTGAGCTCATTATTGAAAATAATTTAGCGCAAGCTAAGGTCTACGTTCATCGTGACTATCATTCTCGCAACCTGATGGTCACAGAAAACAATAATCCTGGAGTAATTGACTTTCAGGATGCTGTATACGGACCAATTACTTATGATGCTTCTTCCTTATGGCGTGATGCTTATATTGCTTGGCCCGAAGAACGTGTAATTGACTGGGTGATTAAATTTTGGGAAGAAGGCCGCAAGGCAGGGCTACCAATGCCAAATGATTTTGGACAGTTCTATCGTGATTTTGAATGGATGGGTTTGCAACGCCACCTCAAGGTCCTAGGCATTTTTGCAAGACTCTTTCATCGCGATGGCAAAGATGGCTACCTCAAAGATATTCCTCTTGTTTTGGAATACGCGATTGCTACTGCAAACCGTTACATTGAGTTAAAGCCATTGGCTCGTATTCTAGAATCCACTCGCCAAAATCAAGCATAGTTCACAGACTATGAGTCAACTCAATCGCGTACCTTGTTTTTTACTGGCGGCTGGACGTGGTGAGCGTATGCGCCCTCTCACGGATGATTTACCAAAGCCCTTGCTCACTATTCAGAATAAATCTTTGCTAGCATGGCATTTACAGGCTCTAGCAAACGCAAAAATTCAGGATGTCGTGATTAACCATGCATGGTTAGGTGAACAAATTGAGGCAGCCCTGGGCGATGGGGAGCAATTTGGCCTGCATATTCAATACTCCCCTGAGGAGAGCGCTCTGGAAACAGCCGGCGGAATCTGTAAGGCGCTTCCGATCATCGCACCCAAGGACTACTTCTTGGTTATTAATGGCGATGTCTTTAGCCCGAACCTACCCGTTACTCAACTTTTGGGAACGGTGTCCAAAATGCGAATGGACGCCAGCAAGCCTTTGGCCCACTTATTGATGGTTCCCAACCCGGTGCAGCATCCCGAGGGTGATTTTTACCTCCAGGGATCAACGGTTAGTACTGCCGAATCCATGGGCGCCGAGAAGCTCACTTTTTCTGGAATTGGGATTTATCACAAAGACCTCTTTCAAAACCTGGAATTCGGGGCACCAGCCAAGCTTGCGCCATTATTGAGAACTGCAATGGAGCAAAATCAAGTGTCTGGTGAAAAATATCTCGGTCCATGGCACGATGTAGGCACACCACAACGCTTACAAGAACTCAATGCAGCATATGAATAATTCGAATATTTATCAGCTTCGCAGAAATAAATTAGCAGAACTCATCTTTGCCAAGACCGGTGGAGGGGTTGCCGTCATCTCTACAGCACCTGAGCTGACCCGTAACCGTGATAGTGAATTTCCTTATCGCCACGATAGTGACTTTTATTACTTAACTGGTTTTGAAGAGCCAGGTGCCACATTAGTGATGAAGATTTTGGGTGATGGAAAAAACTGCCAACTTGAATCTCACTTATTTTGCAGGCCTAAAGATTCTGAACGAGAGATCTGGGATGGCATTCGCCTTGGACCAGAAGCCGCACCAGAAGCTTTGAGAATTGAGTATGCCCATAGCAATCAAGAATTAGACCAAACACTAGGTAACTTATTAGCTGATGAGGATGCGGTGTATATACGCCTTGCTGAAAGCGCTGAAGCTGATAGGCGCTTGCGTCATTGGATGAAACAAGTACGAGGTCAAGCACGATCTGGAATTAATCCACCATCAGAGCTTCATGATGTTGAGGCACTTATTCACGAAATGCGCTTATTTAAAGATGGTAATGAAATTGACATCATGCGTCGTGCTGCTGCAATCTCTGCTCGCGCCCATATTCGTGCCATGCAAGTCTGTATGCCAGGAATGCGTGAATATCAAATCGAAGCAGAATTACTACATGAGTTCCGCAATAACGGTGCACAAAGCGTTGCCTACAACAGCATCGTTGCTGGTGGTGCAAATTCTTGCATTCTTCACTATCGTGCAGGCTCAACTGAATTGCGCAGCGGTGAGCTTTGTCTGATTGATGCTGGCTGTGAACTTGATGGCTACGCGTCAGATATCACACGCACATTTCCAGTCAATGGAAAATTTACCGGACCGCAACGCGCCTTATATGACATTACATTAGCGGCCCAAGAAGCTGCAATTGCGATGACCAAGCCCGGCAATACATTTATGCAACCACATGAAGCAGCGCTCAAAGTATTGACCCAAGGCTTGCTAGATGAAAAGCTGCTAAAGCTCTCTGACTTGGGCTCGCTTGATAACGCCATTGAGACTGCTGCCTATCGTCGCTTTTACATGCATCGCACTTCGCACTGGCTTGGCATGGACGTTCATGATGTCGGCTCATATCGTGAAGCTACACAAGATTCATCTACTGCAGAAAAGCCTTGGCGCATACTCAAAAATGGCATGGTCATTACGGTGGAGCCAGGCCTATATGTCAGACCGGCGGATGATGTAGATGAGAAATTCTGGAATATCGGTATCCGCATTGAAGATGATGCTGTCGTCAATGACTCTGGTTGTGAATTGATTTCTCGTGGTGTGCCCGTCAATGCAGATGAGATTGAAGCACTCATGAAAAACGCTTAAGACCATCCACATCAAAATGAGTCCATCTAGTTGCGATATCTTGATTCAGGGTGGCGGTCCAGTCGGACTCGCTTGCACAGCATGGACCTTGCAGAAATTTCCTGATGCAAAAATCACATTACTTGATCGCAATCCCATTAATGATGAGGATTTAGCAAGCGCCGATAGTCGAGGGATTGCACTCTCTCATGGCAGCAAACTCTTGCTCGACACGATTCATGCATGGCCAAAAGAGTCGGCCACAATTCATCGCGTTCACGTTTCACAAGCTGGACGTTTTGGTCGCGCACTGATGACACGCGAAGAGCTCAATCAAGATGCGCTTGGGCATATTATTCGCTATCGCGATATTCACATTACGCTACGCCAAGCCTTAAGGATTATTCAAGCGAAGAGTCCTCATTTTATTTGGCAGCATATTCATCACGATGCCAAAGATATGAGTATTCATGCCAAATGTGTTGTGCATGCTGAAGGTGGTTTATTCAAGACACAAGATTGGGTAGAGTCTGGTCGCGATTATGGGCAGTCTGCTTTGGTGGGGCTAGTTGAAGTAGAAAATGCAGAATCTCATCAAGCTTGGGAACGCTTTACTGCTGAAGGTCCATTAGCCGTATTGCCGAGTCATTACGGTCATAACATTCTGAATCTTGTTTGGTGTGGCTCTCCAGAATCATCGCAGCAGCGCTTGCATCTGAACGATGCAGATTTCTTGAATGAACTACAAAAAGAATTTGGTTCACGCATTGGAAGATTTCTGAAAGTTCAAGATCGTCGTTTGTATGAACTGGGTTTGAACTATCGCAAAGAAATTACTAAAGACAACGAGGTATGGATTGGTAACGCTGCCCAAACTTTGCACCCTGTGGCAGGTCAGGGGTTGAATTTAGGGTTGCGAGATGCCTTTTTGCTATCGGAGAAGTTAGTTGGGGTATTTTCCGGATCCACAAAAGAGCAATCCCCGACAGACATTCAAGCTGCACTTCAGGGATATGCGCAAAGTCGAAAAATCGATCGAGCGACTACCATTGGTCTTACAGACTTCATGGCCAGGGTATTTACATCTAATCTAGCCCCAATTGTGGTGGCTCGTGGATTAGCTTTATCGGCCCTTCAGTGGCTCCCACCAGTCAAAACAGCCTTAGCTCGTCAGATGATGTTTGGCAGGCGCTAAAGGGCTTTAATGGCCTCCAAAATCAAAGCCTTCTCGATTTGATCTAGAGCAAGCATTCTGCCTAAAAAATAGGCAAAAAAGGGTTTGACTATGCTAAAGTGTCATGCTTTCCGCCCAAGCCCCTTTTAGATGAATATTGGTCCTCACCTCCTCGCAAATAAGTTATTTGTGGCCCCTATGGCTGGGGTAACGGACCGTCCATTTAGGCAGCTTTGTAAGAAATTAGGCGCTGGGTACGCCGTCTCTGAAATGGTGGCCTCAAATGCCCTGCTTTGGAAAAGTGAAAAGACGCAACGGCGTGCAAACCATGTTGGCGAATTCAAACCCATTGCGGTCCAAATCGCAGGGGCTGATCCAGCGATGATGGCTGCGGCAGCAAAAATCAATGTAGATCACGGTGCCCAAATTATCGACATCAATATGGGATGTCCCGCTAAGAAAGTTTGCAATGTTGCTGCTGGCTCAGCATTACTTCGCGATGAGCCTTTGGTGCAGCAAATTCTAGAAGCAGTTGTAAATGCTGTTGGAGTCGGACCAGATGCTGTGCCCGTTACTTTGAAAATTCGTACGGGCTGGGATCGCGAACATAAGAATGCAATGGAGATTGCGCGTCTTGCTGAAAAATCTGGCATCTCAATGCTGACTGTGCATGGTCGTACAAGAGCAGACCTTTACCATGGTGAAGCAGAGTATGAAACAATTACCGCGGTCAAAAATAGCGTAGGTATTCCTGTAGTGGCTAATGGTGATATCAACAGCCCAGAAAAAGCAGAGCAAGTTTTAAAGATTACTGGCGCCGATGCCATCATGATTGGTCGCGCCGCTCAAGGTCGCCCTTGGATTTTTCGCGAAATCAATCACTATCTCCAAACTGGTGGCATGCTTCCAACCCCCGAGATCAATGAGATTCAGTCCATCATGAATGCCCATCTCTTAGACCACTACGAGTTTTATGGGGAACATATTGGCCTGCGTACTGCTCGTAAACATATTGGCTGGTACTGCAAAGGCTTGCGTGATTCACATGCCTTCCGTCAGCGCATGAATACTGCCGACGACTGTAAAACTCAACTTCAAATGATTAATGATTATTTTAACGAGATGAAATTCCATTCTGACCGCTTGTTATTTTTAGAGGCAGCGTAGTTATCGCCGTATTAAGTTTTCTTATTTTTAATTTTGCATTGATAGATTGTTATGACCAATAAGCACCCGATTACCGAATGTATTGAAACCCAGTTACAGGGTTACTTAAATGATCTCAAGGGAACTGCGCCGACGGATATCTATCAAATGGTATTGGCGGTAGTTGAAAAGCCAATGCTGGAATTAGTAATGCAACATGCTAAACAAAACCAATCATTAGCAGCCCAATATCTGGGCATTAATCGCAATACCCTACACAAAAAATTAGTTGAGCATCAACTACTCAAGTAAATTTAAATATTACAAATAACAAAGCCATTTTTTAAATTAAACCCTCCGAAAATATGATCCGCACTGCCCTCCTCTCTGTATCTGATAAAAATGGCATCGTGCCTTTTGCTAAAGCCCTCCATGAGCAAGGTATTAAGCTCATCTCTACAGGTGGCACCGCCAAACTTTTGGCCGAAAATAATCTACCTGTCGTGGAGGTCTCTTCATTAACGAAATTTCCAGAAATGCTAGATGGTCGTGTAAAAACACTCCACCCAATGGTGCATGGCGGCTTATTGGCACGCCGAGATTTCCCAGAACATATGGCAGCCTTAAAAGAGCGTGGTATTGACACGATCGATATGCTGGTCATCAACCTTTACCCATTTAATGAGACTGTTGCCAAGGAAAATTGTTCATTTGAAGATGCAGTTGAGAACATTGACATTGGTGGACCGGCCATGTTGCGTGCTGCCGCAAAAAATCACCAGGACGTTACAGTGCTGATCTCACCGGCAGACTACGCGCCAGTCTTATCTGAAATGAAAGCTAATAAAAATGTTGTTTCTTACAAAACCAACTTAGCTTTAGCTAAAAAAGTATTTGCTCACACAGCTCAATACGATGGCGCCATTGCTAACTATCTCTCAGCCTTAGGCGATGATTTGGATCACAAAGCGCGCTCAGCGTATCCAGAAACCTTGCACTTGGCATTTGAAAAAGTTCAAGAGATGCGTTATGGCGAGAACCCACACCAATCTGCGGCATTCTATAAAGATATTTACCCCGTAGATGGCGCACTAGCTAATTACAAGCAGCTACAAGGGAAAGAGCTTTCCTATAACAATATTGCGGATGCAGATTCTGCTTGGGAATGCGTCAAGAGCTTTACCGGTAATTCTGGTGGCGCTGCCGCTTGCGTCATTATTAAGCACGCAAATCCTTGTGGCGTTGCCGTAGGAAGCAATGCACTCGAGGCTTATCAAAAAGCATTTAAGACCGACACAAGCTCAGCATTTGGCGGCATCATTGCCTTCAACGTGCCTTGTGATGCCGCTACAGCCGAAGCAGTCTCCAAGCAATTTGTGGAGGTATTGATTGCTCCAAGCTTTAGCGAAGAAGCAAAAGCAATTTTTGCAGCCAAGCAAAATGTTCGTCTTCTAGAGATTCCATTGGGTACTGCATTTAACGCTTTTGATTTCAAACGGGTTGGTGGTGGCCTGCTCGTGCAATCTCCAGACGCTAAAAACGTTCTTGAAAATGAAATGCGCGTTGTCAGCAAGCGTCTACCAACCCCAACAGAAATGCACGACATGATGTTTGCATGGCGTGTTGCTAAGTTTGTTAAATCCAATGCCATTGTCTATTGTTCCAACGGCATGACCCTAGGTATTGGCGCTGGCCAAATGAGTCGTGTAGATTCTGCACGCATGGCAAGTATTAAGGCGGAGAACGCTGGCTTAAGTCTTCAGGGCTCTGCTGTAGCTAGCGATGCATTCTTCCCATTTCGGGATGGCTTAGATGTTGTGGTGAATGGGGGTGCCAGCTGCGCAATTCAACCAGGCGGTAGTATGCGTGATGATGAAATCATTGCAGCAGCCAATGAGCATGGTATTGCTATGATCTTTACTGGCACACGCCACTTCCGTCACTAAGCAATCTAAAAGACTGAGAAAAAATAATTGCCCATGCGCTGGATAGGTATCGACCCAGGCCTACGGACTACCGGTTTTGGCATCATTGATGTCGACGGCCAAAAATTGACCTACATAGCTTCTGGGACGATTGAAAGTGGAGATCCAGCGAAAGGTCTTCCTGAGCGCTTAGGTGCCCTCTATGCCGGCGTTAAAGAAGTTCTAGAGACCTACCGACCTGAATCTGCTGCAATCGAAGAGGTTTTCTTAAACGTAAATCCTCGATCTACACTGATGCTGGGCCAAGCTAGGGGCGCAGTCATTGCGGCACTTGTCTCTGAAAAGCTCCCAGTTGCTGAGTACAGCGCCCTTCGCGTAAAACAAGCAATTGTTGGTACGGGTCGTGCGGCTAAGCCACAGGTACAAGAAATGGTGAAGCGCTTACTTAGACTCAATCGCGCCCCAGGGACTGATGCTTCTGATGCATTAGGTGTCGCTATCTGCGCCGCCCATCACGCACAAATACCAAAAGCAATCACCGCTGCATTAGCGCCTAAGTTAGCGCCTAAGAAACGAAGCAAGTAAAAATACACATCACAGGTTAAGATCTCTACATGATTGGTCGCATTCAAGGTACTCTCGTTTCAGTTCATCCCCCACGACTCCTTGTGGATTGTCAAGGCATTGGTTATGAGGTTGATGTTCCTATGAGCACTTTGTATCAATTGCCTCAGGCTGGTCAAAAAATTACCCTGCTAACTCATTTTCAAGTTCGCGAAGATGCACAGCAACTTTTTGGCTTTGCTACCGAAACTGAGCGTGAGGCATTTAGACAACTCATCAAAATTAGTGGCGTCGGTTCCCGTACTGCGCTGGCAGTGCTTTCTGGCATGAGTGTCAATGAATTAGCTCAGGCAATTACATTGCAAGAAGCTGGACGCCTAACCCAAGTTCCCGGAATTGGTAAAAAGACTGCTGAGCGTCTTTGTTTAGAACTCAAAGGTAAGTTGGCGCCAGATCTAGGCATTACAGGCGACAAACCTCAGGCCATTGAAGCAAGTAGCGAAGTGTTGCAAGCCCTCCTTGCTCTGGGCTATTCAGAAAAAGAAGCGCTTTTAGCACTCAAGCAAATTCCACCCGATACCAGTGTTTCTGATGGCATTCGAATGGGCTTGAAGTATCTATCTAAAGCCTAATAGCCAAAGAGCACTAAACTCTCAGCATGGCAATACATACAGACGACCTCAGCTCTATTCCTGAAGATTTACCGGAAGGTAATGCCCGCATTGTAAGTGGTGCAGCAGGCAATACTGAAGCCGTCTTTGAAAGAGCCCTTCGCCCGAAACAACTTGATGAATACGTTGGTCAAACCAAAGCTAGAGCGCAATTAGAGATTTTTATTAGCGCTACCAGAGCTCGACAAGAAGCCCTAGATCACGTTCTTCTATTTGGACCTCCCGGTCTTGGTAAAACCACGCTTGCCCATATTATTGCGAGAGAGCTTGGTGTGAACTTGCGTCAAACTAGTGGCCCCGTCCTTGACAGGCCAGGTGATCTAGCAGCCTTACTAACAAATCTAGAAGAAAACGATGTGCTCTTTATTGACGAGATTCATCGCCTCTCCCCAGTAGTAGAAGAAATCCTGTACCCAGCGCTTGAAGACTACAGTCTAGACATCATGATTGGAGAAGGTCCTGCGGCACGCAGTGTTAAAATTGATCTCAAGCCCTTTACCCTCATTGGCGCAACTACTCGAGCTGGCATGCTCACTAATCCATTGCGTGATCGCTTTGGTATCGTAGCGAGACTTGAGTTCTATACCACTGAAGAACTCACCAAAATTATTAATCGCTCAGCCAGCTTACTTAAGGCTGATATTGATCCAGAAGGATCCGTTGAGATAGCCAAGCGTGCTCGTGGAACACCACGGATTGCCAATCGCCTACTCAGAAGAGTGCGCGACTATGCAGAAGTCAAAGGCACTGGCACTATTACTAAGGACATGGCCGATGCTGCACTTAAGATGTTGGATGTTGATCCAAGTGGCTTTGATGTGATGGATAGAAAACTGCTGGAAGCCATTTTGCATAAGTTTGATGGTGGCCCAGTAGGTATCGATAACTTAGCAGCAGCCATTGGAGAAGAACGCGACACCATTGAAGATGTTCTAGAGCCCTATTTGATTCAACAGGGCTATCTGCAAAGAACCTCTAGAGGAAGAGTGGCAACCCGTCAAGCCTATGAGCACTTTGGATTAACCCCGCCTAGCGGAAGTACTAGCCTAGATTTGTAACTAGCTAGTAATCAGATCGGCATAGGCAATGCATAGCCATTGCCCATCTATATTTTTCCAAACGCTTAGACGTGGAGAATATTCCGGCGAAAGCTCTTTGCCATCGCGATATTCCAGCGCAGCAATCCAGAAGCTTACTATTAAATTATCTTGCGCCTCAGTGACCTTAAAGTCCTTAAACCTTACGGGACCAAGATGCATCTCTTTCATGAGACGCATTGCACTCTCTTTATCGCATGCGCCCTGGGAGCTAACAAATTGACATCCTGGGGCAAGTAATTTTTCTAGGGCTTCCCAGTTTTTGTCTTGAATCAACTTAACTGAAAGTCGCTCGAGCTCTTCTGCCTTTACTTCAATGCTTTTTTGATCACTCATATCTACCATCAATTAAGTGAGGATTACTTTTGCAAACTTCCGTTTACCGACCTGCACGACATAAGTTCCAGCTTCAATTTTTAACTGTTTATCAGTTATTGTTGCGCCATCAATTTTTACGCCGTTTTGCTCGATATTGCGATTCGCTTCTGATGTGGATGGGGCCAAACCAGCAGCCTTGAGAAGGTTAGCGATACCCATCGACCCACCAGCAAGGCTCACCTCAGGAATGTCTTCTGGTACACCCCCTTTAGCGCGATGATTAAAGTCTTCTAAGGCCTTTTCTGCGGCAGCTTGCGAATGAAAGCGCGCCACGATTTCTTGTGCGAGCAGGACTTTACAATCTTTTGGATTACGGCCAGCAGCAACTTCTTGCTTCATCAGATCAATTTCAGACATTGGTCGGAATGACAGCAAGGTAAAGTAATCCCACATTAAGTCATCTGAAATGCTGAGGAGTTTGCCAAACATATCGCCAGCAGGCTCGCTGATACCAATGTAATTACCCTTGGACTTACTCATCTTCTCAACGCCATCCAATCCCACTAAAAGCGGCATTGTCAAAATACATTGTGGTTCTTGGCCATACTCACGCTGGAGCTCACGCCCAACTAAAAGATTAAATTTTTGATCTGTACCACCAAGTTCTAAATCACTTTTCAATGCAACAGAGTCATAACCCTGCATGAGAGGATATAAAAACTCATGAATGGAAATCGGTACACCATTGCGATAGCGCTTAGTAAAGTCATCACGCTCCAACATGCGAGCAACCGTATGTTTAGCGGCCAACTGAATCATGCCGCGCGCACCCAATGGATCGCACCATTCACTGTTGTAACGCACTTCGGTTTTAGAAGAATCGAGCACCATACTCGCTTGGCGATAGTACGTTTCTGCATTGACTGCGATATCTTCTGCGGTCAATGGAGGACGGGTAGCGTTACGGCCTGATGGATCACCAATCATACTGGTGAAATCACCGATCAAGAAAATAACGGTATGCCCTAAATCTTGCAGCTGACGCAATTTGTTTAAAACAACAGTGTGACCCAGATGAATATCAGGGGCAGTTGGATCTAAACCTAATTTAATTCTGAGGGGAGTCTTGGTAGCTTGGCTACGTGCTAACTTCTGCACCCAATCGGCCTCAACCAATAGCTCATCGCAGCCACGTTTAGTGACTTCAAGCGCTGCAAAGACTTCGGGGGTCAATGGATATTTTTGTTCTGGTTTGGCCGTCATGCTGATTCGGATTGCTGATTCAGTTAAATTAGTAGTTAAATTGCTAAAGCATAATTGTCGCATTCCTGAGAGCCACATGAACAAACCCTACTCCCTCTATATCGGCTTAATGTCTGGCACCAGCCTAGATGGGATAGATGCCGTTCTAGCCAAGATAGGGCCGAACGGTGAATCCAGCGCTCTACAGGCTGTCAGCACCCCCTTTTTACCCATGCTCCGTACAGCCTTATTTGAGCTGCAAAGCCCTGGCCCAAATGAGCTCCACCGCGAAAAGCAGGCAGGCAATGCTCTAGCCATGGCTTATGCAGAAGCTGTCGATCAGCTACTCAGAAAAGCCAAGCTCCAGCCCTCTGATATCACGGCCATCGGTGCGCATGGACAGACCATTCGTCACCAACCTCAGCTTGGTGACTTGTCTTATACACATCAAACACTCAATCCAGCCCTCTTGGCAGAAAAAACTGGCATCGATGTGATTGCTGATTTTAGAAGTCGGGATTTAGCTGCTGGTGGACATGGTGCCCCTCTGGTGCCCGCCTTTCATGCACAGCAATTTTTATCGTCTGATGATTTGGCTATTCTGAATATTGGCGGTATCGCTAATCTCACACTACTACCTAAAGGTGGTGAAGTGACTGGCTTTGATTGTGGTCCAGGAAATATGTTGATGGATATCTGGATACATGAACATCAAGGTAATGCCTTTGACGAGAATGGCCAGTGGGCTTTACAAGGTAAAGTGAATGAAGCCTTGCTTGAAAAAATGTTAGCTGATGCTTTCTTTTCAAAAGCCCCACCAAAAAGTACTGGTAGAGATGACTTTCATCTTGCTTGGTTGCAAGAAAAAATGGGTTCTGAGAATATAAATGCCGAAGATGTACAGGCTACACTCCTGCACTTAACGGCCCATACCGCCTTAGAGTCTTTAGAGCGCCATGCCCCACAAATCCAGAAGCTAATTGTCTGTGGTGGTGGCGCCAGAAATAATGCTCTGATGAATGTATTCAAATTGAAGTCGCAGCAGTTTTTCAAGCAGCCATTAGAAATTACTACAAGTGATTCTGCTGGAATTGATCCGCAACTTGTTGAGGGTCTTGCTTTTGCATGGCTGGCGTGGGCCCACAAAGAAAAACGGCCAGCAAATTTGCCAGCCGTTACGGGAGCGAAAGGTCCTAGAATTCTAGGTGCTTGCTATCCTGCCTAACTTTATTAATGAAGTAATTAAATTTCTTTTTTATTTAAGCAGAGAAAGAAGATCCGCAACCACAAGTAGTTTGCGCATTTGGATTCTTAATCACAAACTGTGAACCATTGATGTCTTCTTTGTAATCAATCTCAGCACCCACTAAATATTGGAAGCTCATTGAATCTACCAACAAAGTAACGCCATTCTTTTCAAAGAGCGTGTCATCTTCATTCACAGCATCATCAAATGTGAAGCCATACTGAAATCCTGAGCAACCACCGCCTTGTACGAATACACGGAGTTTCAACTCTGGATTACCTTCTTCAGCAATCAAGTCCGCTACTTTTGTAGCAGCGCTATCTGTAAATACCAACGGGGTTGGTGGTTCAGCTAAATCTTGTGCGGGTTGTG
This sequence comes from Burkholderiaceae bacterium, assembly GCA_947380285.1. The sequence continues at coordinate 13,195 of CANCQD010000061.1, forward strand.
CAGTTTCTTGGATGGCTAATTGGGTCATGGTCTACTCCTAATTCAAAAGGCAATACTGACATTCTAGGCTTTAAATGCCTAGCTTGCTGAAGGGGTATTTCTTATTGCTTAAGGGGATACCGCGATTTGGGTGAGGCCCGTGGTCTCCGGGAAGCCAAACATCAGGTTCATACACTGCACGCCTTGGCCTGAAGCACCCTTTACCAAATTGTCCTCAACCACCAAAATCACTAAAGTGTCACCGCCGCCTGGGCGATGGATTGCAATCCGGATGCCATTACTACCCCGTACAGAGCGTGTTTCTGGATGGCTGCCTGCTGGCATCACATCAACAAATGACTCATCTTTGTAGAAGTTTTCATAGAGCTTTTGGTAATCAACATCCTTACCAGCGTCAGTTAAACGTACATACAAAGTCGAATGAATGCCCCTAATCATCGGCGTTAAATGGGGTACGAAGGTCAAACCAATCTGATCGTGGCCAGCGATTGCTTTTAAGCCTTGCTCGATTTCAGGGAGGTGACGATGGCCTTTCACGCTATAGGCTTTGAAGTTATCTGCCGCCTCAGACAAGAGCGTACCAATCTCTGCTTTACGTCCAGCACCAGAAGTGCCTGACTTCGAATCCGAAATAATATGATTACCATCGATCAAATGCTTACCGCCAGTCGATCTTGGCGAAAGCAATGGCGCAAGGCCAAGCTGCACAGACGTTGGGTAGCATCCAGCCAAACCAACGACGCGTGCCTTTTTAATGGCATCACGATTGATCTCTGGCAAACCATAAACCGCCTCGGCCAAAATTTCTGGGCAACCATGCTCCATGCCGTACCACTTTGCAAATTCTTTAACATCTTTGAGACGGAAATCTGCGGCAAGATCCAGAATCTTCACATTATGGGCGAGCAATTCCTTTGCTTGCGCCATGGCAACGCCATGAGGGGTTGCAAAGAACACTGCATCACATTCATTTAATTTAGCTTCGTCAGGCGTTGTAAATTTTAGGGCAACACGACCGCGTAAAGATGGGAACATATCAGCCACTGCCATGCCGGCTTCTGTGCGAGAAGTAATTGCGGTGAGCTCTACCTCAGGATGTTGTGCCAATAAACGCAACAGTTCCACTCCGGTATATCCAGTGCCACCTACGATGCCAACTTTAATCATGCCATTCTCCAAAATACCAACTGATAAATTTTATTTCTTTAATACCTAGATTGTAGAAACAAAAAGGGCCGCTTGCGCGACCCTTTCGATAAAACTTAAGCGACTGAAAGAAATTAGCGCTTGCTGAACTGCTTACGACGACGCGCGCCGTGCAGACCAACCTTTTTACGCTCAACTTCACGAGCATCGCGAGTTACCAAACCTGCTTTAGACAGAGTTGGCTTCAAAGCGTTGTCGTAGTCGATC
>CANCQD010000062.1 GCA_947380285.1 Burkholderiaceae bacterium
AGCTTCAGTAATAAGGCAAAAGATTTAGCAGAATTTTTTAAGAATTCGGCTAAATTTCACAATCCATACCTACCAGGTCAATTGGTGGGGGATTTATCGTACAAGCTGACTATGTGTGCGCAACACTGGGGTGAAGTAGATGAATAAGAATAGCTTGATTGAATTACTTCCAAAAAAGATCCAAGAATTCATTTTTCAAAAAGGTGAGCTCATTGAACTTACTTTATCGAAAATTATCTGCGTCGAAGATGAACCCATTCAATTTATCCACTTTCCAACGGATGGATTCATATCATTAGTGCAAAGTCTTGATCATCACCCACCCCTAGAAATTGGAATGATCGGTAGAGAAGGCGTCCTAGGCGCAGAGATTGCGTTCGATATTCAAAAGAATCTGTTTGGAGCCCTTGTTCAAGGCTCCGGCAATGCCTGGAAAATTGAAAAAGAATCTTTCCTGGAAATAATGAATAGCCATGCAGAAGTAAAGAAAATTATTCTCTCGTACATGGCTGTCAGAATTAAACAGCTAAGCCTTTCGGCCGCTTGTGAACACTTCCATGAAATCGGCCCGCGACTAGCAAAGTGGCTCTTAATGAGCGAGGATCGCGCTCAGTCCTCAACCTTTCTGATGACTCATGAGTTCATATCCCTAATGCTAGGTGTGAGACGTGTTGGCATCACTACTGCGGCTGCAGAATTTAAAAGAAATGGTCTGATTGAATACCGCCGAGGTGAAATGAAAATATTGAATCGTCCCTCTTTGATGGCTGCTTCCTGTAGCTGCTATCTACAAAATCGAAAGATTTACTCTTCATTTATTGAGTAACTCTTAGAAGCATTACGGAATGGATTTCAATTTCAGTGTGCCCTACTTTAGTGCCAATATTTACATCATTTCCCTCAAACAAGCTTTCAAGGCCCTTGGTAATCGCTATTTCGGATTTTCCTGCTTAACCCCTTTTTGGTGCATATGATTTTGTAACTGTGCAAAACAAAATATCGTTCTAATTCTTATTACTTACGATGGGGCATGCGGATCAAAATTACCAAAAGTCTGGTTTTACCAGCCCAAATACTTGAGACAGAAAGTATTCCAGAAGCCCTATTTCCTGAGGGCGACTATCTTGCCAACCTCACACCAGACGGAAAGATTGAGGTGATTAATACTCGCAAAATAAAGGCACTCTTTTCCTTCTCCCAATTTAGAGAAAGAGTATCGCTAGGAGAGTTTATCGTGATGGAGGCTTAGCTCCGATTTTAATGGGCTAAATCCAGACTCACCACTACAGCAGCCAATGCTGAGACAGATTCAAATGCTTTTGAATTCACGCCACTTGTATCGATATCTTCCCAATTAAACTCTAATGAGAAATGGGCAGACTCAACGATTAATTCACAGCTCCCAGAGGTTTTATTGCTCTGGCCACCTTGAGGCTCTTCGCTAACGGGCACCCTTAGGGACTCTATTGCAGCAATCAAGGTACTTACCTCATTGCCGGTTAGCTCTCGCGTACGGAGTACATCATCCGTGCGCTTAATCGAAATCTTAGAGGCCTCGTCGATCGTTACCTCGTATTGGTTCAGACCGAGATCCTCCCAAACCGTTAACTCCAATGCAATGGGGTATGTTTTCATCAATCCACCTCGTCAATATGGGGTTCATCAAAATGCGTCTTGTGAGGCCTAAGCCCTGCTTCTAACTGAGTCCATTTGCTTTGTTGAATGCGATAGGAGCAATCTTTTGCATGATTCTCTAACAAACCAAAAATAATGGTGGTTGGGATTTTGCAATGAAGGCATCGATATGCGTGCTGATGTTCTTCAATCTTCTCTTGGGGGTAGTCGATATAAAACGGTTTCATTGCCACCCTTCTTTATCCAGATCAAGTTAATGAAAACATATTACACCTGAGTTTTATTAAAGTGGGATTCATTTCAGACCCTTTCAGCAACGCCCGCCCTTTTCCTGTAGTTGTCGGGAATATTTTGCCCCTTGCAAGGGCTCTACTGGATATCAACTTAAAATAAGGGGCCTGTAGGAGTCGATTATTATCGGCTGAACATACTTTTGAGAAAATAAATATGCTTCCTTGTATTGAACTAGAAACCAGCCCAAACCCAACAGCAGCCGTCATCTGGCTCCATGGCCTTGGCGCAGATGGCAATGACTTTGTACCTATCGTTCCCGAACTAAAGCTGACCGGATGCCCCGGAATTCGCTTTATCTTTCCAAGCGCCCCAAGCATGCCCGTCACAGTCAATGGTGGCTATGTAATGCCAGCTTGGTATGACATCATCGGCAGAAATCTCATGGATCAAGAAGATGCTACAGGCATTCGCCAATCTGCTGCGGCCATTGTTCAGTTAATTGAAAAAGAAGCTGGGCGTGGTATTGCATATGACCAGATTGTTTTAGCAGGATTTTCACAAGGATGTGCAATGGCTTTACAGGTTGGATTGCGCTTTCCACACAAGCTTGCAGGCATTATGGCTTTATCAGGCTACTTACCCCTAGCAATGACTGCCAATATCGAAAAGCATGTGGCTAATTCCAATACACCCATCTTTATGGCACACGGAACTTATGACCCTGTGGTCACCCTTGATCGCGCTCAAGCATCTCATGCCTTATTAGAAAACATGGGTTATCCAGTGGATTGGAATGAGTATCCGATGGAGCACTCAGTGAATCATGAAGAGCTCATGGATATTTCACGCTTCTTGCAAGAGGTATTAACGACTAAATAAGTCCATCGGCGATGAGCTTAATACTGGCAATCAGCAAAAAGAATCTTACCGAACGGTAATACCATTTCATGGAGATTCTTTTGGCGAGGTAAAAGCCGAAATAAACCCCTATCGGCACGCAAGGTAACAAGATGATTGAGGTTGCCAACTGCCGATAATTTAGCAATTCCAAATAGGCATAAGGGCCCAACTTGCCAAAATTAATGAACATGAAAAAGATTCCCAAGGTTGAGGTATATACCATCGGTAAGAGCTTTTCTCGAAGCATATACACCGTAATTGGTGGCCCACCAATATGCGCAACAAAGGAAGTGAAACCCGAAGTTAGACCCATTACGCGCCCAAGCCATGGATAGGACTTTGTCTCCCTCATATCCATGCGGGACATAGCGAGATTCTGAATTAAAAAGAGTAAGGTAAATATACCAATGGAGAGCGTTAACACTTTTGGGGTGATAGCGGTAAAGAAAAACATTCCCAACAGAACACCCACTATTGCAGGCGGAGTAATGATCTTCAGAATGCGCCAATTTGCATTATGAAGAAAGCGACGTAAGCCGACCAGGTCGATTGCAATCAAGAGTGGCAACAAAATTGCCAAAGCCTCATTAATACTGGACTGACTTGCCATTAACGGCAAAGAAAGAATCCCAAGCCCTGCACCAAAGCCACTTTTGGATACGCCAAGGATAATGACGCTGATCACGGCGCACACAAAAAATACAAGCGAATGCGCATGAAAAGACTGGACTAGCGGAGTAATAGCAAAATCAAACATCCGACGATCTTACCAAGCAATGAATAAATAGATAGCAGCCATAGCCATAAAGCCCGTTGCTAACCATCCTAGGATCCTCATGCTTAAAGAAGCCACATGACTTCCCATTACTGATACTTTTGACGATAAAACCATAATAGCCACCATCAAAGGTACAGCAACAATGCCATTAATCACCGCGCTCCAAAACAAGGCCTTCATAGGGCTAATAGGTGAGTATTGAATTGCTAGGGCGCCCAAAACACTAAACGCAATGATGGCGTAGAACTTGCTGGCTTGAGCCGCCGAGTCTTCCAAACTGGAGCGCCAACCAAATACTTCAGATAAGGCATAGGCAGCCGAACCTGCAAGGACAGGAACGCCCATCAGACCTACGCCTAATATTCCAAGAGCAAAAAGAAGAAAAGTAAATTCGCCTGCAAGGGGTCGGAGTGCTGATGCAGCTTGGGCAGCAGTATTAATATCATGTATACCGGCCGCATGTAGAGTCACTGCTGTGGCAAGAATAATGCAATACGCAGCAACATTTGAGTACAACATGCCGCTCCAGGTATCCCAATGAATTCTTCTGAGCTCTCTTTTGACTTCTTGATCATTTTTGCAATCCATCAGACTGGGCTCGCCACGCAAGTTCATGTCCTCCACCTCTTGGGATGATTGCCAAAAAAATAAATAAGGACTTATAGTGGTCCCAAAAATACCAACAACAACCGCAGCTGATTCCGCACTCCAAGTAAGCTGCGGGAAAAAAGTACACCAGAGAACATCACCCCAAGAAATATGTACAGTAAAGAGCACTGCCCCATAAGCCAACAATGACAAAGAGAGCCACTTCAAAAAGAAAACATAGTGACGATATGGAATCAATATTTGTAAACCTAGCGTCACCAACACAAAAACGCCAGTCATGATGTGCCAATTAACACCCGTCACTAACTGTGCAACTTCTCCCATCGCAGCAATATCGGCGGCAATGTTCAAGACATTTGCAATCAATAACAGAAATACGAGGGTTATCAATACTACAGGAGGAAAAGCAATCTTCATGTTGGCTGATAAGCCGCGCCCCGTTACCCTCCCAATGCGTGCACACAAGACTTGAATCGTCGACATTAAGGGATATGCAAATGGCATTGTCCACAGCATATTTAAACCAAACTGTGCTCCCGCCTGAGAATACGTAACAATTCCACTGGGATCATCATCAGCAACACCCGTCACCAATCCGGGGCCAACCCGAGATAAGGGATGTTGTTTAAGACGAGTCCATATTGCAGAGAAATTCATGCGAAGCAATATGAGATATTCATCGCTTCAGTGTAGCCCCTAATAGAGTGTGGAAGTGGGATCACTCCAAAGAAAAAGGGCTCACTAGGAGCCCTTTTAGCTGAGAACTTTAATCTCAAAGTTTCTTACTAAAACTGTATTGAGCAAATCCTTGCTCGGCTACATTAAACCACTGTGCCTCCATATTTCTGAAAGCGCGATAGTCCTCAAAAATCTTTTTAAATTGCGGATTCTTTGCAGACTCTTCTGCATATGTTTCTTGACTTGCTTTAAAGCAAGCATCTAAAACAGAGGTATTAAATTTACGCAGAACAGCACCATTTTGTAAAAGACGTTGTAATGCAGGCGGATTAAGCGCATCGTACTTGGCACACATATCGGTATGCGCCTCATAGCAAGCAGCTTCCCAGGCTGCCTGATAAGAAGGCGGCAAAGAATCCCATTGCTTTTTATTTACCAAGAAAGAAAGTCCAGCAGCGCCTTCCCAGAAAGCGGGGTAGTAATAGTTCTTCGCTACTTTAGCCAAGCCCAATTTCTCATCATCATATGGGCCAACGAATTCAGCGGCATCAATCGTGCCCTTTTCTAAGGCTGAATAAATTTCTCCAGCAGGAAGTTGTTGTGGAACAACTCCGAGTTTTGCAAGTACTTGGCCAGCAAAACCAGCAATCCGAAATTTCAGACCCTTGAGATCTTCAGGTGATTTAATTTCCTTTCGAAACCAGCCGCCCATTTGCGTACCAGTTTGACCACCCAGAAAATTAACAATGTTGTAACTTGCATAGAGCTCACGCATTAATTTCATACCGTTACCGTGCAACATCCATGCGGACTGCTGACGAGCTGTCATGCCAAATGGTGCAGCAGTATCGAAAATAAAAGCGCTATTTTTACCAAGATAGTAATAACTAGCAGTATGTCCACATTCCACCGTACCGTTTTGAACAGCATCCAATACCTGAAGCGCTGGTACTACCTCACCCGCTGCAAATATCTTGACATTAAATTTGCCATCAGTCGCCTTGCGTAAGGAATTAGCAAAAACTTCCGGAGTACCAAATAGGGTATCTAGTGATTTAGGGAAGCTTGATACTAGACGCCAATTTAGCGTTGGCAAACCTTGAGCTAAGGATGGAGTAGCTAAGGCTGCGGCTCCAGCTCCAATAGTGGCATTCTTTAAAAATGAACGTCTTTGCATTACTGTCTCCCTGTAAAAATGCTTCGGTCTCTATTTACTTTCCACCCACTGTCATCGAGCCAAGCAAAATAGATCCCGTTTCTTTGGTGCCACGGATCAGCGTATCGCTACCAATTAACTGAATATCCATCAGCATATCGCGCAAGTTACCAGCAATCGTCACTTCCTCAACTGGGTGCTGAATTTCCCCATTCTCCACCCAGTAACCAAAGGCACCACGAGAATAATCACCCGTCACGTAATTCACGCCTTGCCCCATTAATTCAGTAACTAGTAGGCCGGTACCCATTTCTTTTAGTAAAGCAGGTAAGCCGCCTTTTGGGGTCTTCTTACTTTGCAAGGTGAGGTGATGGGAACCGCCAGCGTTACCAGTGGTCTTCATACCTAACTTACGCGCAGAATAAGTAGACAAGAAGTAACCCTCTAATATTCCTTTATCTACCACTGTTCTAGCAGAAGTTTTTACGCCTTCTTCATCAAATGGTGCGCTACCCGTCATCGACTTCATATGCGGATCTTCAAATAGGCTGACATGCTTTGGTAACACTTGCTTACCTAAACTATCTAGTAAAAAGCTGGAGCGTCGATACAAGGCGCCACCTGAGACTGCCTGTACCAGACTGCCTAATAAACCTGCAGCCAAAGGCGCCTCAAAGATCACCGGGCAACGTCGAGTAGTTAAAGATCTTGCTTTAAGGCGCGATAAGGCTCTCTGTGCAGCATAAGTTCCAATTGCAGCAGGATCAGCTAGCTCTTCAGGAATGCGTGAGCTGGAATACCAATCATCGCGTTGCATGTGCGCCTTCTTACCACCCTCGCTTGCAATCGGCGCGCAAGAAATATAGTGGCGAGAAAATGGATAGCCACCCATAAATCCGTGCGAAGTGCCCATCATGAAATGCGCATGATGGGCTGACACTGATGCGCCATCACTATTCTGAATTTGTTTACTCACCGAAAAAGCAGCGCCCTCAGCAGTGCGTGCAATCTCCACAGCAAGTGCCGCATCTAAATTCCAGGGATGGAACAAATCTAAATCAAGTGGATTTTTTTCTAAGAGCTTAGCCTCAGCAGGGCCCGCACATAGATCTTCTGCAGTGTGCTGTGCAATGTGATAGGCGGCATCTACTGTAGCCTTCAAAGACTCTTTAGAAAAATCACTTGTGCTGGCATTGCCGCGATGGTGACCCAAAAAGACAGTAACCCCGACTTGCTTATCTAAGCTTTGCTCGATGGTCTCGACCTCAGCCTTGCGAACGGTGACGGATAGCCCCTGCCCCTCCGAAACCTCGGCTACAGCATCTGAGGCACCCCTTCTTTTGGCCTCTTTGAGCATGAAATCAATGATTTCTTGAAACTGGTTGGATGTGTATGTAAACATGCCCTAATAATAGCTAGAATAGAAACATGAAGCATACAGAAGCCCTAAAGCGAAATAGCCCAAACGAAGTCAAAATCGGCCTTATCTCCATATCAGATCGAGCCAGCAGTGGCGTCTATCAGGATGAAGGTATTCCTGCCCTGCAGGCATGGCTTATGAAGGCTATCAATAATCCCTGCGCCTTTCATGAGCGCCTCATTGCAGACGAGTCTGAAAGCATTACCGAGACGATCGTCGAGCTGGTAGATGAGCTCGGGTGCGATCTAGTGCTCACTACAGGCGGTACTGGCCCCTCTAGAAGAGATGTCACCCCCGAGGCTACCCGCGAAGCTGGAACACGTGAAATGCCTGGATTTGGCGAGCAAATGCGTCAAATTAGCCTCAATTTCGTGCCTACTGCAATTCTCTCCCGGCAAACCGCTGTCCTCAGAGAAATCGATAGTCATGCTGCTCTGGTAATCAATCTACCGGGGCAACCCAAAGCGATTGCGGAGACACTGGAAGGCCTTAAGGATGAAAACGGCAAATCAATTGTTCCCGGTATCTTTGCCGCGGTACCCTACTGTATTGATCTGATTGGCGGTCCTTATATCGAAACTGATGAAACAGTCATTAAAGTCTTCAGACCGAAGAGCGCCATTAAGAAATCTGGAGCTTAATTCGTTTAAGCCAATAATGAAAAGGTCCGCATTGCGGACCTTTTCATTTCGAGGTGCCTAGCGAATCACTGAGGCAGAGGCACGATAAACTTCTCGCGGTAGTACTTGAGCTCTTCAATAGACTCCTCAATGTCCGCTAAAGCGGTGTGAGCCTGGTTCTTAGTAAAACCCTTCACCAACTCAGGATGCCAACGCTTACAAAGCTCTTTCAAAGTAGACACGTCAATATTCCGATAATGAAAGTAGGCTTCTAACTTTGGCATGTACTTGGCCATAAAGCGTCTGTCTTGCCCAATCGTATTGCCACACATCGGAGCAATACCTGCCTTAATGTATTTTTTCAGAAAGGCGATGCACTCGGCCTCCACGGTTGCCTCATCCAAGGTGGATGCCTTCACCTTATCAATCAAACCAGAACGGCCATGGGTGCCCTTATTCCAGGCGTCCATTGCATCTAAAACCACATCATCTTGATGTACCACCCAGACAGGGGCTGTGGCGATGGTATTGAGATGGGCGTCCGTCACAATGATGGCAATTTCCAGAATCCGTTCGGTTTCAGGGTTTAAACCCGACATCTCCATATCTACCCAAATGAGATGTTCATTGGCTGGCGCCACCTTAGTTGCTGCTGTGTTCGTTTGCTCGCTCATATCTATAATGATCTCATGACATTTACAATTATTTTTCTAATCGCCTTTATTGCTAGTTTTGGCTTGCGCCACTGGCTATCCCAACGTCAAATTCGCTATGTAGCGCAGCATCGTGATGCCGTCCCCGCAGATTTTGTTGAAAAAGTCACTTTAGCCGAACATCAAAAAGCGGCTGACTACACCATCGCTAAATTACGCTTGGGTATTTTAGAAAATGGTGTCAGCGCCATCATTTTAATTGGCTTCACCTTATTAGGTGGTTTACAGATTCTGAATATGGCATTGCTCCAGTTTTTAGGCGAAGGAATTGCCCAGCAAATGGCCCTGCTCATTTCAATTGTGATCATCTCCGGCATTATTGACATCCCCTTCTCTTGGTACAAACAGTTTCATCTAGAGGAGCGCTTTGGTTTTAACCGTATGGGGAAGAAACTATTCTTTTCCGACATGATCAAAGGCATGGGAGTAGGTGGTGCGATAGGTGTTCCACTACTCTGGGTCATATTGACATTGATGGCCAAAGCAGGAGACTTATGGTGGCTGTGGGCATGGGTTGTATTGACTGTGTTTAGCTTGCTGATGCAGTGGATCTTTCCAACATTTATTGCCCCGCTTTTCAATAAATTTCAAGCCTTAGAAGATGGACCCTTAAAGAATCAGATTGAAGCATTACTCAAACGTTGTGACTTTGCTAGTCAAGGACTCTTTGTCATGGATGGCAGTAAGCGTAGCGCTCATGGCAACGCCTTTTTTGCAGGCATGGGCAAAGCCAAACGCATTGTATTTTTTGATACATTGATTGAAAAACTCAACCCAGGCGAAGTGGAGGCGGTACTCGCACATGAGCTTGGTCATTTCAAATGCAAACATATACGTAAGCGCCTCTTGGTCTCATTCGCCTTGAGCTTTGCCATGTTTGCCCTTTTAGGCTGGGTCAGTACCAAGGCTTGGTTCTATACAGACTTAGGCGTTATGCCGAACCTCAATGGCTATAACGGTGGTCTTGCATTGGCACTCTTTATGCTGGTATCGCCAGTGTTTAGTTTTTTCTTCACACCACTATCTAGCCTAGCGTCACGTAAGCATGAATATGAAGCCGATGGGTTTGCTGCTGAGAAATCGTCCGCTAAAGATTTAATTACTGCGCTAGTGAAGCTCTATCAAGATAATGCATCAACCCTAACGCCCGATCCAATCTATACCGCTTTTTATAGTTCACATCCACCTGCTCCATTACGCATTGCCAACTTACAACGGTTTAGCTCATAACGATGGAGCAGTTTCATGCGCTACTGATTGCTTCCTACGGAAGGCATTATTTAGCGCAGCGTTTGATCGCTGATGCAAGCGGGCAGGAATCGCCTGATGGTTCATTGATTCAAGTGAGCACACCAGCTAAACAACACATCGGCGCCGTGGGCGATCGCATGTTGCTGGAGATGACTTCAGCCGATCAAGCGCGCATCATCCAAATTGAACCTCGAGAAAATCTTCTCTATCGGTCGGATGCATTTAAGAGCAAGCTGATTGCATCCAACGTTGATCAAATCCTAGTAGTACTTGCAACACAACCCGCTTTCTCGCCAGATCTTTTGGGTAGAGCAGTAGTGGCTGCAGAAGCCAATCAGATTGGCCTACATATCCTGCTAAATAAGTGCGACCTCAAAGATAATATTGAGCATGCTCGTAAAATCATCGCACCCTACGCGCGTATGGGTTATCAAGTGAGCGAAGTCTCTGCCAAGTTTGATCCAGCTTCTATTGATGCATTACGTACTGCGCTGCAGGGCAAAGTCTCCGTCTTTGTAGGCCAGTCTGGTATGGGTAAATCTAGCCTCCTCAATGCTTGGATTCCAAATGCAGCCGCTCTTACACAAGAGTATTCCGTGCGCTTAGATACTGGCAAACACACCACTACTGCTTGTCGCTATTTTGAATTACCTGAAGCATGGGGAAGAGATGCAACTGGTAAGCTTGGCGCCCTGATTGATTCGCCAGGCTTTCAAGAATTTGGTTTAGCTCACATGTCTGTGAGTGAATTACAGCATGCCTTTAGAGAATTTAAAGACCTATTAGGAAAGTGCCGCTTTCATAACTGCGCCCATCTATCTGAACCCGATTGCGCTGTTCGGGAAGCAGTAGACAGAAATGAAATAGCGCCAGAAAGACTGACGCTATTTAGACAGCTGCACTCAGATTCAAAAACAGCTGATGTACAAATTCAGGGTATTAGCCAAGCCAAAGAGCGATGGTCAGCATTAGCAACAAAGCCATCCAAGCGATAACCAAGCGCCATACTAATCCCACTGCAGAGCGCATCGTCCGCTCAGTTGGTTCAAGACCCACCTCGTACACTACTGGTTCACCTGCTTCTGCCATGCGTAAGGCCTCATCGCTATCGGGCTCACTCATAGGCTCACCTAAACGAACACCAAGAGCACCACTGCCTGCAGCCAAAATCACCGCAGACAAAGAGTCTGACCATTTTTGCGTGAGATAACGCCAGCCATATACAGCGCCTTCAAAGTTACCAACAATAGCAAAGCCCATTGCAGTAATACGCGCAGGAATCCAATCCAATACGTAGAAAAAATGACGGGCAGAATCACTTAAGTTGAAGTCACCTCGATCAGACCATCGTTGCGCAGCGATATCAGCCAAGCGATACAGCACCACACCCGCAGGGCCCATTGGCATCATGAACCAGAACAATACGCCAAAGACATGGTGATGCGAACCGATAATGGCACGCTCTAAGGCTAAAGAGATGACCTCTGTCTCGGTAAGGTTTGAAGTATCGAACTCTGGGCCATACCACTCACCCAAGGCAGCTCGAGCTGCGGGTAAATCATGTAGTGCAATCGCCTCATGAACCGCAGTAAAAGAATGACTGAACTGACGGAAGCCAAAAAATAAATAAGCAATGACGATGTTCCAAATGAAACCTAGGATTGGATAAGTCACCATACAAGTGACGTACACAATGAAAACTAAAAAGGTTGGCAGTACGAAGGCTACTAAGCAGGCTATACGAGCACCTATAGGGCTTGCGCCTTCTTCAGTCTTACCACCGAACTCAGAGGCAACCCAATCCAACCAGCGAGCGCATACACGCGCAATCCAATGACTTGAAGTTACCGGACGATATTGCTCAGCAATGAGAGCGAAGAGAATAGAAAAGAAAGTCATACTTTTAACAAATGATAAAGGTTACGCAACATTCCCGCAGTAGCACCCCAAATAAAGCGCTTCTCATAAGGCATTGAATAAAAACGTCGTCCACCCTGCTCACTTTGCCACAATCTGACCTGATGATTAGCAGGATCCAACAAAAAACTCAGGGGCACCTCAAATACATCAGCCACCTCAAACTCATCCAAGACATATTCTGCCTGAGCTTGGACCAATCCTACTACGGGTGTAACGCTATAACCAGAAACTGTTAAATACTGAGGCAAGTGGCCAATAATCTCGACTCGCTCAGGATCTAGGCCGATCTCCTCTTTGCTTTCACGCAAAGCAGTGTCATTTGGGCTTTGATCTTCAGGATCCATGCGTCCACCTGGAAAGCTAATCTGCCCTGCATGATCACGCAAATGATTGGTTCTTTGCGTCAGCAATACTGAGAGGCCCTCTTCTTTTAAAAGAAGAGGTATGAGTACTGCTGCTCTAGTAACCTTTCCAGCCATCTGACGTTTAGCAATAATGTCGGCCGCAATCACATGACGGTTTTCATCGGTAATCTCTGGCTCCCATTGCGGGGGCGATTGAAGTCGCGCCCTCAGACCCGATGGCTCCAGAAATTCTTTTGCAACCTTCTTCTCATCAGCACATACCTGATGAATCGGAATGGCTTGCGCATCAAATCCTGGAGGCGCAGCAACATTCATTGCATTGTCTTCTGGTGTTGAGGTCATGGCCATCTTCATATTCTAAGGCAACAAAAAAGGCGACCGAGGCCGCCTTTTTTACTTCGAGCCGATATTTATTCTGCGGCTGGAGCTGCTACTGCTACCTTACGGGCAGGAAGCTTCTCTTTAATACGCGCAGACTTGCCTGAACGATCACGCAAGTAATACAACTTAGCACGACGCACATCACCGCGACGCTTCACTTCGATACCAGCAATCAATGGTGAGTAAGTTTGGAAAGTACGCTCTACGCCTTCGCCAGAAGAAATCTTACGAACGATAAAGCTTGAATTGAGTCCGCGATTACGTTTAGCAATCACAACGCCTTCAAAGGCCTGGGCACGCTTACGTGTACCCTCAACTACGTTTACGCTAACAATTACAGTGTCACCAGGAGCAAAGCTTGGCAATACTTTATTAGCACTTAAGCGAGCAATTTCTTCTTGCTCAATTTTTTCAATTAAATTCATTTTTAATCCTTAAACATCGTATTAGCGTTTAATCCCGAGATGTAAATCAACGGACCTAATAGAGGATGCAGTTAAAACAATTTCACTAAACCAAAAACCAAACTCCTTTTTCACTACCGCACACTACTAAAAGTATTTACAGCGAGCGAAGAAATTGTTCATCTTCTCGGGTTAGCAACCCTTTGGCTCTGGCCGATTCAATTAAGTCCGGCCTTAACCTGAACGTCAGCTCTAAAGACTTCTGCCGACGCCAATCCGCTATTTTAGCGTGATGTCCGCCTAAAAGCACGTCCGGAACCGATAAATTTTCATATATTTCGGGCCTGGTGTAGTGTGGATGGTCCAAAAGACCGTTCATAAAGCTGTCCTGAGTGGCGGATTCACCATCTCCAAGCGCCCCTGGAATAAGCCTAATGACCGCATCCATCATGGCCATGGCCGGAATTTCTCCGCCTGAAACCACAAAATCCCCAATAGAAAGCTGTAAATCGACGTTTCGATCGACAAAACGCTGGTCTACAGCTTCATAGCGCCCACAAATAAAGCTTAAATTCCCATAATTCAGAATATCTGTCGCCATCTTCTGAGAAAAGCGCTCACCCTGGGGTGCCAATAGGCAAATTGGTCCACTTTTGATCCCCGCTGACTCATGGGATGCTTTTATTCCGGCAACCGTGTCTTCCAATGGCTTGGCCATCATTACCATTCCAGGACCGCCGCCATAGGCACGATCATCCACCGTTTTACGGGCATCGGAACAAAAATCTCGGGGATTCCACAGGTGAACACTAGCAAGCGATTGTTCACAAGCGCGACCTGTAATGCCCCACTGCGTTAAAGCAGAGAACATCTCCGGAAACAAAGTGACAACATCAAAGCGCATATCGGTAATTATTTTTTAAATTGATGTTGGAATTCTTATTGCCAGTCAGACTGCCAATCAAGGGTAATTGTTTTATTTGGTAGGTCGACGTTTTGTACTACTTCTTTTACAAACGGAACCAAATACTTGATCGTCTTTGTTGGCGCATCACCAATAGCAATGACACCATGAGCGCCATTTTCAGTGACATCAATCACCTCACCAAGTGCCTCACCTTGCAAATTGACCGTATTACATCCAATCAAATCTACCCAGTAATACGAATCACTTTCCTCTTTTGGAAAAGCATCACGAGCTACTAAAATACGTGAACCCTTTAAAGCAAGCGCCTGATCGCGATCTGTAACACCATCCAATGTCATTACGACATTACCACTGTGCATCTTGGCGCTCTTGACTTTGTACTGCGTCAGAGAGGTCTGCGCGTGAGACGCAGAAACACCCGCATCCCTTCGTGGGATAAGAGATAACCAAATCGACTTAGAAGAGAGAAGTGCTACAGGCTCTGATGAGTGAGGTCTTACCTTCACTTGACCCTGCAAACCTTGTGCCTCAGATATGGCGCCAAGTTCAATCAAATCATTCAAGGAAGGTGTACTCATTTGTAAGCCACCTTATTTTCCCC
>CANCQD010000063.1 GCA_947380285.1 Burkholderiaceae bacterium
TCTGCGTGCACGTGGCGAAATTTAAGGAGCGCACAAATGGCTAAAGGCGGCAGAGAAAAAATCAAGTTAGAGTCATCAGCAGGTACTGGTCACTTCTACACAACTTCAAAAAACAAGCGTACTAAGCCTGAGAAAATGGAGATCATGAAATTTGATCCAACCATTCGCAAGCACGTTGCTTATAAAGAAACAAAGCTGAAGTAAGGCATTCATTCGTATCGATTCGATTCGTACTTCCAGCAAATAAAAAACCCGCTACATCAGCGGGTTTTTTATTGCCCAGAAATTGTTCCCGGGCAATTGGTTAGCGCTATTTCTTTAAGCGTAACGACGCAATCTCAAAGAGAACTCACGTAGACTCGTTAAGCCGCTATCTTCAGCGCGCTGACACCAGGCGTGTAACTGGGAAAGTAATTGCTCTTTGGTGGCGCTAGACCGACTCCAAATAGCCTGAAGATCACGGCGCATTTCAATCATCTTGTGTAACTGCGTATTACTTGCCATTAGTTCTTCGAGCTTTGCTTTTTCTTGTTCGGTTAAACGAGCTTCATCTTTAGCCAACCAAATGCGAGCATCACTGAGATGCGCCGCCAAGACTTGCATGTGCTGCACTTCATTACTAAAGAAACTACGCAATGTCTTGCTATAGCGCGCCATGATTTCATAACGGTTCGCAATGATAGCTTCCAGCGTGTTTTGATCGGCTGGACGCAAATCACTTAGGACCGGCTTGGGTGGAGTCTTCTTCACGGTAGCCAATCCAACTGCACTCATGATTTGAATATACATCCAGCCAATATCAAACTCATACCATTTATTCGATAGCTTTGCGCTTGTTGCAAAAGTGTGATGATTGTTATGTAACTCCTCGCCGCCAATCAAAATACCCCAAGGAACAATGTTTCTAGAAGCGTCTTCGCAATCAAAATTACGATAACCCCAATAGTGGCCGATACCGTTAATAACGCCAGCAGCAGTAATTGGGATCCATAACATTTGTACTGCCCAGACAGTCAACCCAACTGCGCCAAACAAAAACACATCAATGATGAGCATGATGGCAACACCCTGCCAGGAGAACTTGGAATAGACCTTGTTCTCTAACCAGTCGTTTGGAGTGCCATGGCCGAATTTGTCTAAAGTCTCTTGATTGGCGGCTTCTTGTTTATAGAGTTCAGCACCACGTGATAGAACGGTATTGATTCCTAAAATCTGTGGGCTATGCGGATCGTCAACAGTTTCACATTTGGCATGATGCTTGCGATGAATCGCAGCCCATTCTTTAGTCACCATACCGGTAGTTAGCCAAAGCCAAAAACGGAAAAAATGAGAAGCAATAGGATGAAGATCTAAAGCACGATGCGCTTGGCATCGGTGCAAGAAAATAGTTACCGCAGCAATGGTGATGTGGGTGACTATCAGGGTGAAAACGATAATCTGCCACCATGACCAATCCAACACCCCATTCGCAAGCCAATGGAGGAACAAATCAAAGTCTGAAACTGTATTCAAAAGGGTGTCCCCAAGGAGATCTAAAATCCTATTTTAGTTCTTTAGGGGCCTTCTTGTTTTTGACCTTAATCTCTTTTTGAGCGTCTTTTTCTGATTCAAGAACTGGGGCTGCGGCCTTTTTCTGGAATACAGCTCCAAAGAAGCCATCTGTTCCATGAATATGTGGCCATAACTGCCACCAAGGATTATCCGTACTGCAACCTAAGGGTAACTTATCCTTTGGAAACAATGGTTTAAGTGCTTCTGCCGCTGGAACAGCCTCAAATTGCGGGTGTTTTGCCAAGAAATCCTCAGCAATAGCTTGATTTTCTTGGGGCAGGAGGCTGCAAGTAGCGTAAACCAAGCGTCCGCCCGGTTTAAGCAGGCGAGCAGCAGAGCTAAGAATGCTCATCTGCTTCTGATTTAGCTCTAAGACTCCTGTTGGGGTTTGGCGCCACTTGAGGTCTGGATTACGTCGTAAAGTACCCATGCCGCTACAAGGGGCATCTACCAAGACACGATCAACCTTGCCAGCTAAGCGTTTGATCTTGGCATCATTCTCGCTATCAATCCACACAGGATGGACGTTAGAAAGGCCGCTACGGGCCTGCCTTGGCTTCAGATTTGCTAAGCGGCGCTCTGATGTGTCTAAAGCGTACAAACGCCCTGTGGAACGCATGAGCGCTCCAATTGCCAAAGTTTTTCCACCAGCCCCAGCACAAAAGTCCACAACCATTTCACCGCGCTTGGGTGCCAGTAAATAAGCCAAGAGTTGACTTCCCTCATCTTGGACTTCAAACATGCCCGCTTTAAAACCAGCCGTATTTTGCAAAGCGGGTTTACCCATAATGCGCACACCATCAGGTGCATATGGAGTTGGGATGGCTTGATAGCGACCGCCTAATGCATTCATTTGCGCAAGTAACTCTTCGCGATTCGTTTTCATGGTGTTCGCACGCAAATCCAAAAGCGCTGGATGCATTAATGACTTAGCCAGTTCTTCGCGAGTTTCTTCACCAGGATATTTACCAAAAGCATCCCATAACCACTCGGGCAAATTATTCCGCACAAGGGGATTTAAGGCAGTCGGATCAACCGTTGTAAAACGTTGCAACCATTCATATTCACCAGGCTTTAGTACGTGAGCTAAATCAGCAATTGCACTCTCTGCACGATTAGCAGAACCCAACCCACCTTCAGACAAGGCAGACAGCAAACCCAATAGGGCTAAGCGTCTAGCCTGTGAGCCTTCACCACTCGAGGCGAATTGGGAGAACTCATTTTTACGACGCAAAATAGCAAACGCACTCTCCGCAATCAGAGCGCGATCGCGATTTCCAAGTTGTTTCTCTTCTCTGAAATAACGACTGACTACTCGGTCAGCTGGCTGTTCAAAACCAAGCAACTCGGGAAGCAAACGTTCAAGGTGAATCGCATGCTGTGGCAATGCTTTCGCATTGGAGAAATTCTTCTGCCCTTCAGGCGCAATTAAATTACCACTGGCATTGCGACGCTCGGGACGACGCAACGGATCTTTCGATTTCGTTGCGTAACTTTTGTGGGGGGCTAGTCTGCTGCCAGATTTGCGGGGTGGACGTTCTGCACTCATAATTTAAAAAATTGCGACTCCGGGGGTTGTAACTTCACTTGATTACCTTCTTTGCGCAATCGTCCATCAAGGAACCATTTTACGGCCCGCGGATAAATTTGATGCTCAGCAGCTAAAACACGGGCAGCCAGGGTGTCGGGATCGTCGCCCTCAAGCACTGGAACTGAGGCCTGGCAAATAATGGGTCCTTCATCCACGCCCTCATTCACAAAGTGGACAGTGGCGCCGTGTTCCTTCACCCCCGCCTCCAAAGCCCGCTCATGGGTATGCAAACCGGGGAAGGCAGGCAATAAAGCGGGATGGATATTGATTAATCGCCCCTCAAAATGGCGAATAAATCCTGGGGTCAGAATTCTCATGAAACCTCCAAGAACCACCAAATCAGCCCCTAAAGCATCAATCTGCGCAATTAAGGCGTTGTCAAAGGATTCGCGGGTTGGGTGAGCCTGATGGTCAATGACAAAGGTCGGAATACCCTGCGAGCGAGCAAAATCAAGCCCCTTAGCTGCCGAGTGATTGGCTATGACCCCAGCAAATGTGACTGGCCATTGCTCTTTTTGAGCTATTTTGACAATGGCCTCGAAATTGGATCCACGGCCGGAGATTAAGGTGACGATAGAAGGCATGCCCACAATATAATTGATGGCTACCCTGAAAGCTATTTTGTGAACGTATTCCGTGGCCCCACCCAGTTTTCTGCAGGACCAGCTTGTGCCTTAACCATCGGTAATTTTGATGGCGTGCACAGGGGTCATCGCGCCCTGCTGAAAGAACTTATAAATGGAGCTCAGGATCTAGGCTTGGTCAGTTGCGTCATGACCTTTGAGCCGCATCCAAAAGAATTCTTCTCACCTGAGCAGGCTCCACCCCGCATCCTGAATTTGCGCGATAAGTTAGCTGCTTTTGCTGACCTCGGAATTGATCGTGTTGTTGTAGAACATTTCAATTCAGCTTTTGCAAAACTTTCACCCGAAGCATTTGTTTTGGAAATTATTGTCAAAAGACTGAATGCAAAATGGATTTTGATTGGAGATGATTTTTGTTATGGCGCAAAACGTGCTGGTAACTTTGCAAGTCTCAAGGCTGCCGGTGCAAAGTATGGTTTTGAGGTTTCCAGCATCCAAACTATTCATGAGAATGGTGAACGCATTTCTAGTTCTGCGCTACGTGCTGCGCTAGCTAGTGGCAACATTCAATTGGCCGAAAAATTATTGGGTCGTCCTTATGGAATTTCTGGTCATGTTATTCATGGCCAGCAACTCGGACGACAGCTTGGTTTTCCTACTTTAAATTTAGCAGTTGCCAATCATCTTCACCATCGCAAACCAGCAACAACTGGCATCTTTACGGCACAGGTTTTAGGTCTAGCCGATAAACCTCTTCCTGCGGTAGCTAGCTTAGGCGTAAGACCAACAGTGGAGGATGAAGGCAGAGTGTTGCTTGAGACTCATATTTTTGATTACAACGCAGACGTTTACGGAAAAATTATTACCGTAGAACTATTAGAAAAAATCCGTGATGAGGCGAAGTACCCAGACCTCGAAACCCTTACACAAGCGATTGCAGCAGATGCAACGCATGCCAGAAATTATTTCCAGAAAAAAGCTTATGTCTGAAAAAGAAAACTTATATCCCGTTAATCTACTAGATACCTCCTTTCCAATGCGAGGGGATCTAGCTAAGCGTGAACCGCAGTGGGTTTCCGGCTGGCAAAAAAATAAGCTCTACGAAAAGATTCGTACAGCCCATGCAAACCAGCCTAAGTTCATCTTGCATGATGGCCCACCTTATGCAAATGGAGACATTCATATTGGTCATGCAGTTAATAAGATTCTGAAGGATATGATCGTCAAGTCACGCTGGCTTATGGGCTTTGACTCTGTTTACGTTCCTGGCTGGGATTGCCATGGCATGCCAATTGAAATTCAGATCGAAAAAGAGTTCGGTAAAAATTTACCAACTGCTGAAGTGCAATCTAAAGCGCGCGCTTATGCTCATGTTCAAGTAGAAAAACAGAAGAAAGATTTTGAGCGCTTGGGTGTATTGGGGGATTGGAATAACCCCTATCTCACCATGAACTTCCGCAATGAAGCTGATGAAATTCGAGCACTGGGCAAGATCTGGGAAAAAGGTTATGTATTCCGTGGATTGAAGCCAGTGAACTGGTGTTTTGATTGTGGATCTGCACTTGCTGAAGCCGAGGTGGAGTACCAAGATAAAACTGATCCAACAGTGGATGTCGGTTTTGCATTTGATGATGCACAACGCCCACAACTTGCAAAAGCGTTTGGGTTAGCTGAACTGCCGAATAAACCAGGTCAGATTGTTATCTGGACTACTACGCCTTGGACAATTCCCGCCAACCAGGCAATGAATGTTCATCCAGAATTGACTTATGCATTGGTCGATGTTGGTGACAGGTTGTTAATTCTGGCTAAAGATCGTGTTGAGACTTGCTTGCAAGACTATGGCCTGGAAGGCAAGATTATTGCTACTTGCCAAGGCGCTCAATTAGCAAATATCTCTTTCTGGCATCCACTAGCATCATTGCATGAGGGCTATAAGCGTCTCTCACCAATTTATCCAGCCGAATACGTCACGCTTGATACCGGCACAGGCGTTGTTCACTCGGCACCCGCTTATGGTGAAGAAGACTTTAAATCCTGCAAGGCTAATAAACTTGCTGATAAAGATATTCTGAATCCAGTGATGGGGAATGGCGTGTATGCATCCTGGTTACCACTCTTTGCAAATGAGTACATCTGGAAAGCAAATCCAAAAATTGTTGAGGCTATGCGCGAAGCAGGAAGTCTCCTGCGCGACAAAACATACACCCACTCATACATGCATTGCTGGCGTCATAAGTCGCCCATCATTTACCGCGCAACCTCACAATGGTTTGCGAGCATGGATAAAAAGCCTTCAGATGGAAATCCTAGCCTACGCGAGACTGCATTGGCAGGGATTGATAACACTGAATTCTTCCCAGCGTGGGGCAAACAACGTTTAAGTAGCATGATTGCCAATCGCCCCGATTGGACTTTGTCACGCCAGCGTCAATGGGGTGTTCCGATGGCTTTCTTTGTTCATAAAGAAAGTGGTGAGCCGCACCCACGCACAGTGGAGCTACTAGAAGAAATTGCTAAGCGCGTAGAAAAAGAAGGGATTGAAGCTTGGCAAAAATTAGAAGTTGCCGAGCTACTAGGTGAAGAAGCTGCGCAGTACGAAAAGAATCGAGACACTCTAGATGTCTGGTTTGACTCTGGTACTACGCACTGGCATGTCATTCGCGGTTCTCACCGTGATGAACTACTCACTGTAGATGCAGAAACCCCAAACGGGCGCCTGGCAGATCTCTATCTCGAAGGATCAGACCAGCATCGCGGTTGGTTCCACTCCTCGTTGCTCACCGGCGCGATGCTCGATGGCAAGCCGCCTTACAAAGCGCTATTGACCCACGGCTTTACTGTCGATGGCCAAGGTCGCAAGATGAGTAAGTCTGTAGGCAATGTGATTGCACCTCAACAAGTTGCTGACAAACTCGGTGCTGAAATCATTCGTCTTTGGGTGGCCTCAACAGACTACTCTGGAGAAATGACTATCTCCGATGAGATTCTCAAACGCGTTACTGAAAGCTATCGTCGTATTCGCAACACCTTGCGCTTCTTGCTAGCTAATCTATCGGATTTTGATCCCAGCAAACATACGATGTCTGCCGATCAGTGGCTAGAAATTGATCGCTATACAGTTGCTCTTGCCAATCAATTGCAGAGCGATGTCGAAGCACATTACAAAGCATATGAATTCCAGCCTGCAGTTGCTCGCATGCTGACTTTCTGCTCTGAAGATTTGGGTGGCTTCTATTTGGACATTCTCAAGGATCGTCTCTATACGAGTGCACCTGATTCTCCTGACCGCCGCGCTGCTCAGAACGCTTTATTCCATATCACTCGCAATCTCTTAAAGTGGCTATCTCCATTTCTGTCCTTCACGGCCGAAGAGGCCTGGAAAGATTTCCCGCATGGCACTGGAAGCAAGCCTGCAGAATCCATCTTCATGGAGGAGTTTGGCAAGTTCCCGGAAATTGCTCATGCCAGTGAATTACTCGCTAAATGGGCTCGTATCCGCGAAATTCGCTCGGAGGTTACCAAAGCAATTGAAGTTGAACGCGAAGCAGGCAATGTAGGCTCATCATTACAAGCCGAACTCACAATCAAAGTGGGTGATGTGGACTTTGCAATTCTGCATTCACTTGAGAATGATTTACGCTTTGTAACAATTACCTCTAGCGCCAATATTGAGCTCAGCAATGAGGGGCTAGCAGTCTTCGTGCGAGGTAGCCAATACAAAAAATGTGGTCGCTGCTGGCATCACACCAAAGATGTAGGAAACAATGCCGATCATCCTGAACTATGTGGTCGCTGCATCAGCAACCTATTTGGTGATGGTGATCATCGCCTTTTTGCTTAAGTAGCATCAATATGAAAAGTCTGACTCTACTTCGCTATCTTGCAATTTCGATCATCGTGCTATTGCTAGATCAACTCAGCAAGTGGTCAGCGCTGAGTAATTTACAAATGGGTGTGCCTGAACCCGTTCTTCCTTTTATGAACTGGTTACTGCTCTTTAACCCAGGCGCAGCATTTTCATTTTTGGCGCAAGGATCTGGTTGGCAACGCTGGTTCTTCACCATTCTTGGCTTGGCAGCATCCATCTACATTATGTGGCTCCTTTATAAAAACCAAAGCGACAAGCTGCTCTGCATTGCTCTCAGCTTAATCCTGGGTGGCGCCCTAGGGAACGTCTTGGATCGCGTAATGTATGGTGCCGTAGTCGATTTTATTGACGTGTATTACAAAAACTGGCATTGGCCAGCATTTAATATCGCCGATAGCACCATTTGTATTGGGGCAGCCCTCATTATTTGGGCTGAACTACGTAAGTCATTTGGCAAATCTGCCCAATCCCATTAAGCTGGCGCCATGCAATCACTTTTAAACAAGAAGATCGTTCTCGGCATCTCTGGCGGCATTGCAGCATATAAAGCTCCTGAGCTTGCACGTCAATTGATGCAAGAAGGCGCCTCTGTACAAGTGGTAATGACTGAGGCTGCACAGCAATTTGTGACGCCCGTGACAATGCAGGCTCTCACTGGTAATCCAGTGTATTTGAGCCAATGGGACAGCAGCATTCCAAACAATATGGCGCATATTGAGTTATCGCGCTCTGCAGATGCCATCCTGATTGCCCCTGCAAGTGCTGATCTGATGGCAAAGCTTTCTCTGGGTTTAGCGGATGACTTGTTGACTACCCTTTGCCTTGCAAGAGATTGCCCCCTGCTACTCACTCCTGCAATGAATAAGCAGATGTGGGAGCATGCCGCTACCAAAAGAAGTGCGAAACGACTTTTGGATGATGGCGTTACCCTCTTGGGCCCTGCTAGCGGCTTTCAGGCTTGTGGCGAAGTGGGCATGGGCAGAATGCTCGAGCCCTCAGAAATCACAGAGCAGGTCATTGCCTTCTTTCAGAAAAAATCTTTGGCTGGCAAAAAAGTATTGATTACCGCAGGCCCCACATTTGAAGCAATTGATCCAGTGCGCGGGATTACCAATCACAGCTCGGGCAAAATGGGCTTTGCCCTTGCAAGAGCGGCTGTTGAAGCTGGCGCCCAAGTACATTTAATTGCTGGGCCATGTGGCCTAGATACGCCACTGTTGGCAACTGGACAAATCATCCGTACCAACGTGGTCAGTGCTAAAGAAATGTACGCAGCCACTCTTAACGCCACCGACAGCGATATCTTCTTTGCTGTAGCTGCCGTTGCTGACTGGGGCATTACCAAACCGGCCAAAGAAAAGATCAAGCGCCAAGGCAATCAAGCGCCTAACCTAGAATTTATTGCTAACCCAGACATTCTTCTCGATGTTGCTAAAGCAGTAAAAACCAGAGGCGGAAAACCTTACCCCTATTGTGTTGGCTTTGCAGCTGAATCAACCGATCTAGAAAAGCATGCCAATGAGAAGCGTAAGCGCAAAGGCATTCCGATGATTGTTGGCAATATTGGCCCCGATACCTTTGGTAGCGACCTGAATCAATTGCTTGTTATCGACGCAAGTGGTAGCAAAAAAATTGCTAAGGCTGAAAAACTGCAATTAGCACGCCAGCTCATTCAGCTCGTGGCCAAGAAAATCTAGGTCAAATTCTTTTTAGTTTTTTATTCTTCACATTAATTCCCTCGCTTTAGGAAATTTCATGCAATCCCTCCAAGTAAAAATTCTTGATGAACGTATGCGCGACCAGTTGCCAACTTATGGCACCCCTGGAAGTGCTGGATTAGATCTTCGTGCCTGCATTGATGAAGCGATGGAGATCGCACCTGGCCAAACTGTGCTTGTGCCTACTGGTTTGGCAATCTATGTTGAAGATCCACGTTATGCCGCTTTTATTCTGCCGCGCTCCGGCTTAGGCCATAAACATGGCATTGTGCTTGGCAATCTTGTTGGCTTAATAGATTCTGACTACCAAGGCCAGCTCATGGTGAGCACCTGGAATCGTGGCGCCACTCTATTCAAGCTTGAGCCGATGGAGCGTTTGGCTCAACTGGTAGTAATGCCGGTGCAACAAGTGGAACTCAAAGTCGTGGAAGAATTCACTGAAAGCAGTCGCGGTGCTGGTGGCTTTGGTAGCACGGGACGCGCCTAGTCCAAAATTCTAATGGGTGGTATTGAGGGCTCTTTTACGACTAAACGCTAAGGGCAAAAAACCTAGTAGCAAACCTCCAACCCCCATCATGATCGTAAATGCATCAAATGTGGGAATGCTATAAATGGCAACGAACACCATGAATGCGCCTGAAAAACTAGGCCAGATAACATAAGCCATTGCCGGCCCGAAACCAGCTTTTAGCTTACTCCTGTAATGCCATGCACAAGCAAAGCCAGTCAGACTCATGTAAAAGCAAATCTGAAATCCAATTGCCAAAATAGAGCTGGTCAAGATAGCCTTTACTGAAGGCATAAAGGAGGAAGAAAAAAGTAATACCACTCCTAAAAACCAAATCACAAAAGTAGCCACCCAAGGTGTCTTATATTCGCCATGCACTTTTGCATAGACTGGATGCAACATACCGTCACGCGCCATTGCAAACATACTGCGACTGAACTGCAAAATCTGAGTTTCTATTGTTCCGACCGTACTAAATATGGTACAAAAGACCGCAAGGTAGCTCCAGGGGGCGGGGAATAATTTATTGGCGATTGCAAAAAGTACATTGGTACCAGATTCAGCAATTTCGCGATCAGTTAAGACCATTAAAACCACAACCATCATCAGCACAAAGAAAAGCATCATATTCAGCACAGCCCAAAATGCCCCCTTGCCTGCAGCACCATCTGAATTTTTTAACCCGCCCTTACTCTCTTCGCTTAAGTTCATCGTGACATCCCACCCCCAAAAGAAAAAGATGGCAGTAAGTGCACCCGTAGCAAATAGTTGTGGAGAAAATGAGAGTGGAGAAATCCATACAAATGAGGGCGGGTGTGCTGGGTTTGACCAGTAACTAATGATTCCGGCAGTAATCAGTGCAAATAAAATTACCGTCTCAAAAAGAGTGAGAGTGATCTGCATAAAGCTTGAATGCTTTATTCCGCGACCAACAATCAACGAGACAACCGTCAACCAGACGACCGCTATTACTGAAATTAGCTGGGTATTTTCGGCCTGATCAGGCGCAACTAGTAGTAAGGTAGAGCTGGCTGCAGGAATGGTTGCCGAAACCATAAAAAAAATAGAGGCGATTAATAAACCCCAACCAGCAAAGAATCCCCATGTGGGCCCGAAAACATGCCCAACCCAAGCATAGGCAGCACCAGCATTTGGCTGAATTTTGCTCAAATGAATAAAAGCCAAAGTGATCCCAAACATGATGAGACCACAATACAAAATACTCCCTACAGATAAAACGCCAACTGAGGCTACGATGGCAGCACTAGTTACGGCAACGCTAAAGGCGGGTGCAGTTCCCGCAATACCCATGATGATTGACTCAAATACGCCCAGAGAATTTTTTGCCAAGCCATCGGTTGAGCTCATATATAAAAATATTGCGTTATTTACCTAAAGAGGAGATTCTATTCTTAAACAATGCGAACAACCAACCCGGGATCCCCACCTTTGGGATGGCTATAAAAAAACCACCCGTGGGTGGCTTTTTAATCAGCAAATATTGCTTACTTACGAATATGCGCCTTACGAGCTGCATCTTGTGACATACCGGCACCAGCACCTTCACGAGACTCCTTTTCAGCAGTAATTTCTTTACGGCGCTCTTTGCAAGAGCCGGCAATTTCTTGCAATGCTTTACGAGCCCGAGCAGCAGAAGCTTTAATACCTTTACCTTGAAACTTTTCATTCTCAGCTTTGTAAGTTTCAAAAGCTTCTAGCAATTTATCATGATGGGACATATTTTCCTTTTTGGTTTGTATTTATTTGCATAAATTAAGTCATTAAATTTCTTCAGCTGGAGCCACATCGGCTTTGGTACGTTTTCCAGGCAATACGGGAGCCTCAAAATTCAAAAGTACTTTACCGTCAGCATCAATATCGACATCCACATGACCACCTTGAGCTAACTTACCAAACAGAAGCTCGTCAGCAAGTGCCTTACGCACAGTATCTTGAATAATGCGCTGCATTGGACGCGCACCCATTAAAGGGTCAAAGCCATGCTTAGCTAAATGAGCTCGCAATGCAGAGCTAAAAGTTGCATCCACTTTCTTCTCGTGAAGCTGCTCCTCCAACTGCATTAAGAACTTATCAACAACGCGCATGATGATCGATTCATCGAGTGCCTTAAAGGAAACGATGGCATCCAAGCGATTGCGGAACTCTGGTGTAAAGAACTTCTTGATATCCGCCATCTCATCACCAGACTCGCGTGCATTGGTAAAGCCAATGGTTGACTTCTGCATTGCCTCAGCACCAGCATTGGTTGTCATGATAATGATCACGTTACGGAAATCAGTCTTACGGCCATTGTTATCCGTTAAAGTGCCGTGATCCATCACCTGTAAAAGGATGTTAAAAATATCTGGATGGGCCTTTTCAATTTCATCTAACAAAAGCACACAATGGGGCTTCTTATTCACAGCCTCAGTAAGCAAGCCGCCCTGATCAAATCCCACATAACCTGGGGGCGCACCAATCAAACGGCTCACCGCATGGCGCTCCATGTACTCGGACATATCAAAACGCAAGAGTTCAATACCTAGAATATAAGCAAGCTGTTTTGCAACCTCAGTCTTGCCAACACCTGTTGGCCCAGAGAATAGGAATGATCCAATTGGTCTATCAATCTTGCCAAGACCAGCACGAGTCATTTTGATGGCACTAGCCAAGGCCTCGATAGCAGGATCCTGACCAAAGACCACGCTCTTAATATCGCGATCCAAAGTCTGTAACTTGCTACGATCATCAACGGTGACCGATTGTGGCGGTATGCGTGCAATCTTAGCCACAATCTCTTCGATCTCAGGACGGCCAATAGTTTTCTTCTGCTTAGACTTCGGCAGAATACGTTGTGCCGCACCAGCTTCATCAATGACATCAATAGCCTTGTCAGGCAAATGACGATCATTGATGTAACGAGCAGAAAGTTCTGCGGCAGCCACCAAGGCACCAGCCGCATACTTCACACTGTGGTGCTCTTCGAAACGTGATTTCAAGCCACGCAAAATTTGCACTGTTTGATCTACCGTTGGCTCTACAACATCCACCTTCTGGAAGCGACGCGATAAAGCTGCATCCTTTTCAAAAATTCCACGATATTCAGTAAAGGTAGTTGCGCCAATGCACTTGAGTTGACCATTAGACAATGCAGGCTTCAATAAGTTGCTAGCATCCAATGTTCCGCCAGAAGCTGCGCCCGCACCAATCAGCGTGTGAATTTCATCAATGAACAAAACACCATGGGCATGGTCTTTTAAAGACTTCAGCACACTTTTTAAACGCTGCTCAAAATCTCCGCGGTATTTAGTACCCGCTAAAAGAGCACCCATATCCAAAGAGTAAACAGTGGCATTAGCCAAGATATCAGGCACATCACCCTTAACGATTCTCCAGGCCAAGCCCTCAGCAATAGCTGTCTTACCTACACCAGCCTCGCCCACCAATAAAGGGTTGTTCTTGCGACGACGGCACAGCACCTGAATCACGCGCTCTACCTCGCTCTCACGACCAATTAATGGATCAATCTTGCCTTGACGGGCCAATACATTAAGGTTTTGCGTATATTGCTCAAGAGGACTTTCTTTACCAGAAGAACTAGATTCCTCGGTCTCCTGAGAAGGCTCAACGGGTTTCACATGCTCGGACTGATCCTTACGCACGCCATGGCTGATGAAGTTCACCACATCCAATCGTGTAACGCCCTGTTGTTGTAAGAAATACACCGCATGTGAATCTTTTTCACCAAAGATAGCTACCAATACATTTGCACCGGTTACCTCTTTCTTGCCATTTGATGTTGACTGCACGTGCATGATGGCGCGCTGAATGACTCGCTGAAATCCTAGCGTAGGTTGTGTATCAACATCATCATTACCTGGTACTACAGGTGTGTTGTCGTTAATAAAGTTTTTGAGTTGAGCGCGCAGCTCTGCAATATTGACTGCACATGCCTTTAGGACCTCTACCGCAGTAGCATTATCCAGTAAGGCTGCAAGCAAATGCTCGACCGTGATGAACTCATGTCGCGATGCCCTTGCGTCAACAAACGCCATATGCAAACTCACTTCTAATTCTTGGGCAATCATGCTTCCTCCATAGTGCACTGTAGTGGGTGACCCGCTTCACGGGAGAGTTCAATAACTTGATGCACTTTCGTAGCAGCAACATCACGGGTATATATTCCGCAAACGCCTTTGCCAACTAAATGCACTTGCAACATGATGCGTGTAGCTGTTTCATGATCTTTATTAAAATACTCCTGAATTACCATCACCACAAATTCCATAGGTGTGTAATCGTCATTCAATAGTAAAACTTTATACATCGATGGCGCCTTAACTTGCTCGACTTGTTTTTCGAGAAGAATGGTGTCCTCAGCATATGGATTGCCGGGGTTGCCAGTAGTGGGGTTTTTTGGTGCGCGACTCATGAGAAACATTCTAAACACAGATATCCAAACTTTAATTTACTAGGATCTTGTTGCGAAAACCACGCAAAAACCCCTCTTAAACCTATATTGGGGCATTTTTCTTTAAAAAAAGGGGTATTTACTAGGGGGTAGGTGCATATAACTCCTTGACACCCCTCGAAAAAGGGCAAACAATCAGGGGGTAGGCTTCAAGAGAGGTTCTATTTAGGCGTGTTGTGGATTGAGACTGATTAAAAAGTATTTACCCTCATCACGGTTGTTTTAAGTTTATGTAATGGAGTTCGCATGGCGACCGGAATTGTTAAGTGGTTCAATGATGCAAAAGG
>CANCQD010000064.1 GCA_947380285.1 Burkholderiaceae bacterium
GTCAGCGCATTCGAGGAGGTAAACAAGCCAGGTCAAAATGGAGTAATTTTGCTTAAAAAGTGGGTGTAAAAACCTTGAAATATGTCATATTGCCCTTATATTCTATAGATAGATATATGGAGTGCAAAAATGAGAATAGATAAATTAACAACCAAATTTCAAGAGGCCTTAAGTGAGGCCCAAAGTATCGCTTTAGCTAAAGATAACCAATATATTGAGCCTGCCCACTTGTTGCTGGCCATGTTGCGTGATTCCGATGGTGGTGCCAAGAGTTTATTGACTCGAGCAGGGGTCAATGTCCCTGGCCTTGAAAAAGGCGTTGAGAAAATGATCGGCAATCTCCCTGAAGTGCAAGGTACCAGTGGAGAAGTGCAGGTGGGTCGTGATCTGAGTAATTGGCTGAACTTATGTGAAAAGGAAGCCAATAAGCGCAATGATCAATTTATTGCAGGCGAACTATTTTTGCTGGTGGTGGCTGATGACAAAGGCGAGCTCGGTAAAGTTGCTCGTGAAAATGGATTAAATCGTAAATCATTAGAGGCGGCTATTGATTTAGTGCGCGGAGGAGAATCGGTGAATAGTGCAGATGCTGAAGGCCAACGTGAAGCCTTAAAGAAATACACAGTAGATTTAACAGAGCGTGCTCGTATGGGTAAGCTCGATCCAGTGATTGGACGTGATGATGAAATTCGTCGAACCATTCAGATATTGCAACGTCGGGGTAAAAATAATCCTGTACTCATTGGTGAGCCAGGCGTAGGTAAGACCGCCATTGTTGAGGGCTTAGCGCAACGTATCGTTAATGGCGAAGTGCCTGAGACACTAAAAAACAAGCGTGTCTTAGTTCTGGATATGGCCTTGCTCTTGGCTGGCGCAAAGTACCGTGGAGAGTTCGAGGAGCGTTTAAAAGCAGTGCTCAGTGACGTTGCTAAAGATGAAGGTCAAACCATTATCTTTATCGATGAGATTCACACGATGGTCGGCGCTGGCAAAGGCGATGGTGCAATGGATGCTGGCAATATGCTCAAGCCTGCCTTGGCTCGGGGTGAGCTGCATTGTATCGGCGCAACCACTTTGGATGAGTACCGTAAGTACATCGAAAAAGATCCTGCGCTTGAGCGTCGTTTCCAAAAAGTAATGGTTGAAGAGCCTAGTGTTGAAGCAACGATTGCTATCTTGCGTGGATTACAAGAGCGCTATGAGCTTCATCATGGCATTGAAATCACCGATCCAGCAATTGTGGCTGCTGCTGAGTTATCCCATCGTTACATTACCGATCGCTTCTTGCCAGATAAGGCAATCGACTTGATTGATGAGGCTGGCTCTCGCATTCGTATGGAGATTGATTCTAAACCTGAGGTAATGGATAAGTTAGAGCGTCGCCTCATTCAATTGAAGATTGAGCGCGAAGCAGTTAAAAAAGAAAAAGATGAAGCCTCTCAAAAACGCTTGGGTCTGATTGAGGAAGAGATTAAGCGTCTTGGCGCTGAGTATGCTGATTTAGAAGAGATCTGGAAAGCAGAGAAGGGCGCCGTGTTGGGCGCTGCAAATCTGAAGGAAGAAATTGAAAAAGTGAAGGCTGATATTGCAAAACTTCAGCGTGAAGGTAAGTTGGAGCAGGTTGCTGAGTTGCAGTATGGCAAGTTGCCTGAGCTTGAGGCTAAGTTGAAGTCTGCTGCCGCTGCGGAAGCAAAGGGCGACAAAGATGGCGTGGTCAAGAACAAGTTACTTCGTACTCAAGTGGGTGCAGAGGAAATCGCAGAGGTAGTTTCTCGTGCAACTGGTATCCCTGTATCCAAGATGATGCAGGGCGAGCGCGATAAGTTGCTGAAGATGGAGGAGTTATTACATAAGCGCGTAGTTGGTCAAGAAGAGGCTATCCGTGCGGTATCCGATGCTATTCGTCGTTCTCGTGCTGGTTTATCCGAAGAGAATCGTCCTTACGGCTCATTCTTATTCCTCGGACCTACTGGTGTTGGCAAGACTGAGCTTTGTAAAGCGCTAGCTGGCTTCTTGTTTGACAGCGAAGATCATCTCATTCGGATTGACATGAGTGAGTTCATGGAAAAGCATAGTGTTGCGCGTTTAATTGGCGCACCTCCAGGTTATGTAGGTTACGAGGAGGGTGGTTATTTAACTGAGCAAGTTCGTCGTCATCCTTACAGTGTGATCTTGTTTGATGAGATTGAGAAAGCGCATCCAGATGTATTTAACGTGTTGTTACAGGTTTTGGACGATGGACGTCTAACGGATGGTCAAGGGCGCACCGTAGATTTTAAGAACACCGTCATCGTGATGACTAGTAATATTGGTTCGCATTTGATTCAGTCAATGACTGATAAGAAGCAGTCTGAAATTAAAGAGGCTGTATTTGAAGAGTTGAAGAATCATTTCCGTCCTGAGTTCTTGAATCGTATTGATGAAATTGTTGTGTTCCATGGCTTGGATAAAGGCAATATAGCTAACATTGCGAAGATCTTGCTAAAGAACTTGTCAGATCGTTTGGCAAAGGTGGATATGCAGCTTGAGGTTAGTGATGCAGCTCTGAATAAGATTGCCGAGGTAGGCTTTGATCCAGTCTTTGGAGCAAGGCCGCTAAAGCGGGCCATTCAGCAGCACATTGAGAACCCCGTCTCCAAGATGATTTTGGAAGGCACATTTGGGCCTAAGGATGTAGTCCCTGTGGATGTAGATAAAAAAGGTGACTTTAGCTTTACGCGTCAGGTTCACTAAACAGTATTGAATGTAGTTCAGCAGGAATTTTCCTGCGCCAGTAAACTCGGTGCATGACTGTTGCGCTTGATCGGCGTGCCAGTGATGTCCGGGTTATTGGTCTCATTAGCCTAGCTCACGGCAGCTCCCATTTCTTTCATTTAGTACTTCCTCCCATGTTCCCATGGTTGAAGGATGCGTTTGCATTGAGTTATGCCGAACTGGGTTTGCTCATGTCAGTTTTCTTTGTAGTGTCCTGTATCGCTCAAGCTGCATCTGGTTTTTTAGTTGATCGAATTGGGGCTAGACCAGTGTTATTTGGCGGTGTTAGCTTGCTTGTGCTCGCAGCACTTGTGTATTCACAAAGCAATGGTTATGCCATGCTCCTACTGGGGGCGGTCATTGCTGGTTGCGGTAACGGTATTTTTCACCCTGTTGATTACACGCTTATCAATCACAAGGTGTCGCCACCCAACCTCCCATATGCATACTCAATGCATGGTGTAACAGGATATTTGGGTTGGGCAGCGGCGCCAGCCTTTATGGTTGCGATTGCTCAATTTGCCGATTGGCGTATAGCCTTCCTATCTGCAGCCCTGCTAGAAGCCTGCATCTTAGTGATTCTTTGGGTAAATAAAAAATACCTCTTAGATAACGTCAAAGAGCGCCACGAGAACACCCATGCAAGTACTCAAGCCGCTCATCCTGGCGTTGCTCAGGAGAGTCCATTTGCATTTCTGAAGTTAACTGCCGTTTGGTTGTGCTGGATTTTCTTTTTCTTCAGCATGGCCTCTACATCAAGCTTGCAATCATTTGCGCCAAGTGCATTATTGAATATTTATCAAGTTCCTATAGATGTGGGAAGTTATTACATAACCCTGCTGGCGCTCGGTAGTGCTGGTGGTGTGTTGTTTGGCGGCTACTTAGCCGCAAAATTGCAAGCGCCAGAGCGCATCGTTTCCTCTTGTCTTTCAGTGACGATTGCGATGTGCTTGTTGCTTGGTACTGGATTCATTCCTGCGGCGCTGATCCCATTTCTTTTTATTGGGTTGGGTTTTGGTTATGGTGTTGTTGCTCCCTCACGGGATCTTTTGGTGAAGTCTGTGACACCCAAGGGTGTAGCCGGGCGGGTATATGGAATCGTTTATTCAGGAATTGATTTGGGGGCGGCAGTAGGCCCATTTATCTTCGGTTTCTTCATGGATGCAGGCCTTCCTAAAGCCCTATTCTTAGGCATTGTTTTATTCCAACTCATGATTATTCCAACCGTGTTTAAGGTATCGGCTGGCGCTGCCCCAAAAGCCGCCTAGTTGGTTCCGAATAATTTTCACAATATGAAACGTCATTACGCTGCGTAAAATGCACTGCAGTATGCGGCTAACCTTTTCATTCCAAGCGGTGGATAGCCATTCCATATTGTAAAAATATAAACATAAGTTATTGAATTTAAATAACTAAATATTTTTAAAAATAGCTCAAATTTCTCTTGCTTGCTTTTTTGATCTGTCTAAACTCTTATATAAGACATAAGACTTGAATGAGTCCTAAAGGTCCTCAAATTTTGAAGTACTTGTTTAACTTAGGGAGAAAAACATGGCAGATCGCAAAGCAGAAATCGCAGCATTACAAAAAGAATGGGATACCAATCCACGCTGGAAAGGTATTACACGTGGCTACACCGCTGAGGATGTAGTTCGCCTCCGTGGCTCATTGAAAATTGAGCACACATTAGCTAAGCATGGTGCTGAGCGTCTTTGGGAATTAGTAAACAATGAAGCTTACGTTAACTGTTTAGGTGCTTTGACTGGCGGTCAAGCAATGCAACAAGTTAAAGCTGGTGTACAAGCAATTTACTTGTCAGGTTGGCAAGTTGCTGCTGACGGAAATTCTTACGCAGCGATGTATCCAGATCAATCTTTATATCCAGTAGATTCAGTTCCTAAGATGGTTGAGCGCATCAATAACTCATTCCAACGTGCTGATGAAATCCAAACAGCCAAAGGTATCAACAAAGGCGATGCTGGTTATATTGAATACTTCGCGCCAATCGTTGCTGATGCTGAAGCTGGCTTTGGTGGTGTATTAAATGCATTTGAATTAAGCAAAGCATTGATCAAGCAGGGTGCTGCTGGAGTTCACTTTGAAGATCAACTGTCTTCAGTGAAGAAGTGCGGTCACTTGGGTGGCAAGGTATTGTTGCCTACTGCTGAGTCTGTTCAGAAGTTGATCTCTGCACGTTTAGCCGCCGACGTTATGGGTGTTTCTACTATCATTTTGGCTCGTACTGATGCAGAAGCTGCTGATTTATTGACATCTGATTACGATGTGAACGATAAGCCATTCTTAACTGGCGAGCGCACACCTGAAGGTTTCTACAAAACACGCAAAGGT
Source organism: Burkholderiaceae bacterium (assembly GCA_947380285.1). Next base: position 5,104 of record CANCQD010000064.1, read on the forward strand.
TTGGATCAAGCGATCTCACGTGGTTTGGCATACGCTGCTTACGCTGATATGGTTTGGTGTGAAACTGGTACGCCTGACCTTAATTTTGCTCGTCAGTTCGCCGAAGCAATTCGTGCGAAGTTCCCAGGCAAGATGTTGGCTTATAACTGCTCACCATCCTTTAACTGGAAGAAAAACTTGGACGACGCAACCATTGCTAAGTTCCAACGTGAATTAGGTGCCATGGGTTATAAGTATCAGTTCATCACATTGGCTGGTATTCACTCTATGTGGTACAACATGTTCGACTTGGCTCAAGACTATATGCAGCGAGGTATGACTGCATACATCGAGAAAGTACAAGAGCCAGAATTTGCTGCCCGTGACCGTGGTTACACATTCGTTTCACATCAGCAGGAAGTCGGCACTGGTTATTTCGACGACGTAACTACTGTTATCCAGGGTGGTAAGTCTTCCGTAACAGCTTTGACTGGATCTACTGAAGAAGAGCAGTTCCATTAAGAATCCCTAAGTAGTTCGTAGTAAGCAGTGCAGTAATAATGTACCAATACTGCCACGGCACCTAAATGACCCCACAAGGGTGACTTAGGTGCCGTTTTCGTTTACATTCTTCCCATGACCAATTGCGTACTTTGTAAATACGAACTTAAGCCAGAAGAAGGGGAAGTTATTTGGCGCGGTGATGATTGTCGAATCATCTTGGTGAATGATCCTGATCTGCCTGGTTTCTGCCGAGTGATCTGGAATCGCCATGTGGCTGAGATGACCGATCTCACCTACAGTGAGCGTGAGCACTTAATGGCTTTGGTATTTGCTGTAGAAGAGGCTATGCGTCAAGTCATGCACCCCGATAAGATCAATATTGCCGCCCTAGGTAACATGGTTCCCCATATTCATTGGCATGTCATTCCTAGATTTAAGGATGATGCTTTCTTTCCGGGCTCTGCTTGGTCCAATAAGACGCAAGAAATCCCCGCTGCCACTTTAGAGGCTAGAAGAAAAAAAGCGAGCGAGTTGCCAGCCGCAATTAAGGCCGCCATTGCCACGCTCGCCTAGGTATAGTGGGGTACTGCCAGCATTGAAAAATGTTGGCGAAAAAAACCAGAGACTATTGGTTTATTTTGGATATCTTTACCTGCTAGCAACGTTTAATGAGGCCCCTTGTGTTTAACTTTGATCTAAGTAATGGCTACGTAGTGCTGAGAATTATTTGTGGCTTATTCATGCTGCCTAATGCATTTGCAAAAATGCGCAATCCCAGTGGTTCAATAGGCTTTTTTGAGTCTGCTGGTTTTCCAAATGCTAGATTATTTGTTTACTTTGCAACTGCTTTTGAGGTTGTTGTTGGTATTGCATTGGTTCTCGGTATTCTGGCACCCTACGCAGCAGGACTTGCTGCCGTTTTCATGTTTGTTGCTGCATTTGTGGATTACAAAGTACACAGGACTTGGTTGTGGACCAATGGCGGGTGTGAGTATCCCTTGTTTTGGGGTATTTGCGCATCGATAGTGGCGCTCAACATATGACCTTGCAATGCTTAGTAGAAGTTACTTCAGCCCCTTTAAGGCCTCTAAATACTTCTCAGGATCAAGAGGCTGACCTTCGCGTTGCGCTTCCCACATAACTTGACCTAGGCATTCCATCATCACATGCTGGGCATCATGCATTGAGCCTAGTTTCTGTGAGAGCTTGTCCGCAATCTCTTTGATGCCGGGGGGTTGGTTAATGGATATCTGCTCACTAATAGATAGATGCATTGATAGGTGCAGGAATGGATTGGTTTCACCTCGTTCTGGTGTGTAATCTTGTCCTAGAGCGCCTTCTGGATCAGCAAGTAAATCGTGATATTCAGGATGCTCAACCATCCAATCGCTCGCAAGCGTTTCCATTGGATCCAGAATGTGGTTTTCAGTTTTCTTTTTCCAGGTGTCACAGAAAAAGCGACGTACTTCTTCACGAGTTGGATTAAATATCGCCACGAACTTTTCCTTTGCCAGTTTTTTGTTTAAAGCCGCACAGTGGCTCCACTATGCATTGCGCACAATCTGGGTTGCGCGCTTTACAGGTATATCGACCGTGCAGAATGAGCCAGTGATGGGCATCTAATAGGTATTCCTTGGGAACGCGTTTCAGTAATTGCTCTTCCACTTTTACAACATTTTTGCCAGGTGCTAGTCCTGTACGGTTCGATACCCTAAAGATATGGGTGTCAACGGCGATAGTGGGTTGTCCAAATGCAGTGTTCAATATGACGTTCGCTGTTTTTCTACCAACACCTGGTAGGGCCTCCAATTCTTCGCGAGTCTGCGGAACTTTGCCCCCATGTTTTTCTAGGAGCAGTCGACAGGTCTCCTGGATATGCTTACCCTTGGAGTTAAATAAACCAATATGCTGAATATAAGGTCTGACGCCATCTTCGCCAAGATCTAAAAGGGCCTGCGGGGTATTGGCTACCTTGAAGAGTTTGCGTGTTCCCTTGTTGACCGATACATCAGTCGCTTGCGCTGATAGCAATACTGCAATTAATAGCTCAAATGGTGAGCTGTATTCCAACTCAGTTTCGGGTTTGGGATTATTTGCTTTGAGCTGCTCAAATAAAGCACGACGCTTTTCTAGATTCATCATTTCTTTTGCTGGGCTCGTGCAATTGCTGCTGCAATGATGGCGCGTTTACGCTCTTGCTCTTGAAGTTCATGTGCTGATGATGGCCTTTCTGCAATGACTGCAGATAATTTTGCTGCTGCCTTTTTGGCTAAGCGATCATCGTTATCTTTTTGTTCCCTATTAAGGCGTTGCTCACGATCGTGATAACGCTTACGAGAAACATCTGCAAGATCTTGGGACCAAGCATCCCAGCCGGTTTGATTTTCAGTGACGTTGATCATGCTGATACAGTCGACTGGACATGGTGGAATGCAGAGATCGCAACCAGTGCACCACTCAGTCAAAACTACATGCATTTGTTTGGAAGCGCCAACAATTGCATCAACGGGGCATGCCTGAATACATAGCGTGCAGCCTATGCATTTTTGAGGATCAATAAATGCGACTGGCCTAGGCCGCTCTGGTCCGCAATCTGGATCAATTGTGGGGTGAAGATCAAATGCATCTTGCGGATAAATTGATTTCAGTACTCCACTCAGGCGGTGAATACCTTCCACGCCTCCAGGAGGGCAGCGATTTGGTAGGGCTTCACCACTGGCCATTGCTTCTGCATATCCACGGCAATCTGGATAGCCACACTTAGTGCATTGCGTTTGCGGAAGAATATCCTCAAGTTGATCGATGAGTTTATTTGTTTGGCTCATGGAAATTACTTATGGTGACCTTCTTAAAATTAAAGGCTCCGAAGAGCCCTTAATTTATGCGGACTTGGTAGTCCGAGTAGCTGTTTTCTTCGTGCTCTGATGCTCACGAATAAACGCTTTAATTTTTGGATAAACCTTCTCACGCCAACGACGACCAGAAAAGATGCCGTAGTGACCAGCACCAGTAACTTCGTAGTGATCTTTATTGTCTTTTGGAATACCTGCACACAAACCATGTGCTGAACGTGTTTGACCGCTTCCGGAGATATCGTCAAGCTCACCTTCAATGGTTAGTAGGGCGGTCTTTTTAATATCTTCTGGTTTAACTAGTTCGTCTGCAACTTTCCAGGTGCCATTTGGCAATGCGTAGTCTTGGAAAACAGTCTTGATAGTATCCAAGTAGAACTTGGAATCTAAATCCAATACCGCGTTGTACTCATCGTAGAAACGAATATGAGATTCAGCATCCTGCTCATCACCGCGGACCAAGTTCTGGAAGTAATCCCAGTGAGACTGCAAATGATTCTGTGGGTTCATAGCAATGAAGCCAGTGTGCTGCAAGAAGCCTGGATACACGCGACGACCAGCGCCTGGATAGTTAGGAGGCACGTTATAAATCACATGACTCTCAAACCACTCATAAGACTTCTGATCTGCTAAGTTATTTACCGCAGTTGGTGACTTACGTGCATCAATCGGTCCGCCCATCATAATCATTGAAGCTGGAGTTATTTCGCCAGCGGATGCCATTAAGGAGATTGCGCCTAGGGTGGGTACTGTTGGTTGGCAGACAGAAATCACATGTAAATCTTTTGCACCGATAGCGCGAATGAATTCTTGAATGTAGTGTACGTAGTCATCCAGACCGAAGTCACCATCTTCTAATGGGACCAGGCGAGCATCGATCCAATCGGTGATGTAAACCTTATGGTCTTGCAAGAGGGTGCGAACGGTATCGCGCAACAATGTTGAGTGGTGACCTGACATTGGAGCTACAACCAAAACAACAGGATCATCTTTAAGTTTTTTGATGACTTCAATATCGTCGGAGAAGCGTTTAAAGCGAACTAAGTTACAAAAAGGTTTCGCAACAGCAGTTCTTTCATGAATGGCAACTTCTTTGCCATGTGCTTGCACTGAGCGAATACCAAATTCTGGTTTTTTGTAGTGTTTGCCTAAACGGTAGAGTAGTTCATAGCTGGCAGCTAATCGATCTGATCCTGGAACCTTAGAGGCAGGATTGGAGGCATTAATAAAAGCTTCAGAGGCAGCGCGCGCCCATGAACTCACTGGTTGAAGTAAGGCTTTTTGAAATTCGTGTAACTGATATAGCATGGTACCTCCGGTAATTCAGTGTATCCGCTTATTACGCTTTTTAAGCCAATACGCGGGCGATTGCTTTTGCCACCTTATCAATATTTTTAGTATTGAGGGCTGCAACACAAATGCGTCCAGTAGAAAGGGCATAAATGCCATCCTCTTTCTGTAAGCGCTCAACTTGCTCAGCTGTTAAACCTGAGTAAGAAAACATTCCACGTTGTTGCTCAATGAAAGCGAAATCTTGCTTTACACCAGCAGCAGCGAGTTTTTCAACCAGACCTTGACGCATTGCTTTAATACGATCCCGCATCTCTGCCAACTCATCTTCCCAGAGCTTACGTAATTCTGGTGAATTTAAAACGGCAGCTGCAATCGCGGCTCCGTGCGTTGGGGGATTGGAATAGTTGGTACGAATCACACGTTTTAATTGTGAAAGTACGCGAGTAGATTCATCCTTGCTTTGTGTCACGATAGACAAGGCACCAACACGCTCACCATAGAGTGAGAATGATTTTGAAAAAGAGCTAGAAACAAAGAAAGACATGCCGGATTGGGCAAACAGGCGCACCGCAATTCCATCTTGCTCGATCCCAGCGGCAAAGCCTTGGTATGCTATATCCAAGAAAGGAATCAAGCCTTTGTTCTTGCAGATCTCAATCACTTGATGCCATTGCGCTTCAGTAATATCTGCACCAGTTGGGTTATGACAGCATGCATGCAAGAGTACTGTTGTGTTCTTTGGGAAAGACTCTAAGGACTTCACCATGCCATCAAAATCAACACCACGAGTCTTACCATCGAAGTAGGTGTACTCAACAACTTCAAATCCAGCGGATTCAAAAATGCCGCGGTGATTTTCCCAAGTTGGATTGCTGATTGCGCATGGTGCATTTAAATTAAGACGCTTAATAAAGTCGGCGCCAACGCGCAAAGCACCAGTTCCACCCAGGCACTCAGCAGTAACAACGCGACCATCTTTAATTAATTCAGAGTCAGCACCAAGCAAGAGGTTTTGCACTGCGCTGTTGTAAGGATTTGGACCTTCGATTGGGATGTAGCTGCGTGGTGAATGCTTTGCAACAATCGCCTCTTCAGCTTTGATAACCGCCTTCAAAAGAGGAACCTTGCCTTCGTCTGTGTAGTAAACGCCAACACCTAAATTCACTTTGTCAGCACGTTGATCTGCAACGTAGGCTTCTGTGAGGCCAAAAATAGGATCTTTAGGGGCTAGTTGGACGGAGGCAAAAAGAGTCATTGGCGGTCGAAAATGATGGTTTAAAGGTAGCTTTGCTATAAATTACCATTCAATTTGGCTTAATTAATGGTTTTAGAGGCCAGAATTAACTATTTCCAAATAAAAACGGCAAAATCATTGTTTGTACTAAATTCGCTGTGAAGAAAACTCACAGTTCAAATGATAGCTGAGATGCCCCCTAAGCCCCCGAAAACGCCGTCGAATTTCACAGCTAAAGAAGATGCCCAAAAACCGGTTCCCGACCCATTGGGCGAGGCTGGCCATGATCTGGACCCTGCCAAATTTGTCAGCTTTCCGGATTCTCCCTATCAGCTTTATCAGCCTTTTAGCCCTGCTGGCGATCAACCGCAGGCGATCGAAGCCTTAGTTGAGGGCATTGAGGACGGGCTCACCTTTCAGACCCTTCTTGGGGTTACGGGTTCTGGAAAGACCTTCACCATGGCTAACGTGATCGCCAGAACGGGGCGTCCAGCAATCATTTTTGCCCCGAACAAGACCTTGGCTGCTCAGCTTTATAGCGAATTTAGGGAGTTTTTCCCCAAAAATGCGGTTGAGTACTTCGTGAGTTACTACGACTATTACCAACCTGAGGCTTATGTTCCTCAGCGCGATCTCTTTATTGAAAAAGACTCATCCATTAATGAGCACATTGAGCAGATGCGACTGTCTGCAACTAAAAGTTTGTTAGAGCGACGCGATGTCATTATCGTCGCAACTGTCTCTGCAATTTACGGCATTGGCAATCCTGGCGACTATCACAGCATGGTGATGACATTGCGTCCTGGCGACAAGATGAGTCAACGCGATATTTTGATGCGACTAATTGCCATGCAATACGATCGTAACGAGACGGATTTTAAGCGTGGAGTATTTCGAGTGCGCGGGGATACGATTGATATTTTCCCGGCCGAACATAATGAGTTGGCAGTACGTGTTGAATTGTTTGATGATGTGGTGGAGAGTTTGCAATTTTTTGATCCACTCACTGGGAAGATTCGTCAAAAGATCCCGCGTTTTACGGTCTACCCAAGTTCGCACTATGTAACACCCCGCGAAACCGTTCTCAAAGCGATTGAAACGATTAAGACGGAGTTGCGCACCCGCTTAGATGAGTTTGTTAAAGATGGAAAACTGGTTGAGGCGCAACGCCTAGAGCAGCGTACGCGGTTTGATTTAGAGATGCTCAATGAATTGGGTTTTTGCAAAGGCATTGAAAACTACTCTCGCCACCTATCTGGTGCTTCTCCAGGAGAGGCGCCACCTACTTTAGTGGACTACCTCCCGAATGACGCCTTGATGTTCTTAGATGAGAGCCATGTCCTCATTGGGCAACTCAACGCTATGTACAACGGCGATAAATCGCGTAAACATACTTTGGTGGAGTTTGGTTTTCGTTTACCTTCGGCGATGGATAACCGGCCACTTAAATTTACTGAGTTTGAAACCAAGATGCGTCAAACCATTTTTGTTTCTGCGACACCAGCCGATTATGAGAATACCCACCAAGGTAAGGTAGTTGAGCAAGTAGCTAGACCGACAGGGTTAGTTGATCCAGAAATTGAAGTATTGCCTGCAAGTACTCAAGTTGATAATTTGTTGGATCAGATTCATGAGCGCGTCAAAGTAGGTGAGCGCGTTTTGGTAACAGTGTTGACTAAACGGATGGCAGAGCAATTAACGGATTACCTCTCTGATAACGGTGTGAAAGTGCGCTATGTACACTCAGACATTGATACTGTTGAACGGGTTGAAATTTTGCGGGACTTACGTTTAGGAGTCTTCGATGTTTTAGTGGGTATTAACTTATTGCGCGAAGGTTTAGATATTCCAGAGGTTTCTCTAGTGGCTATTTTGGATGCTGATAAAGAAGGTTTCTTGCGCTCTGAACGCAGCTTGATTCAGACGATTGGACGCGCTGCACGAAATATTCGCGGCAAAGCCATTTTGTATGCCGATAGGGTGACCGACTCCATGCGCAGGGCAATGGGCGAAACCGAAAGACGCCGTACCAAGCAAATTGCCTTTAATAAGCTCCATGGAATTGAGCCTAAGGGGGTCCAAAAGCGGATTAAGGACATCATTGATGGGGTCTATGACGTCCAAGAGAAGCGAGTCGAGATGCAGATTGAGCAGGAACGGGCTCGCTATGAGGATATGAGCGAGAAGGACCTGGCAGGTGAAATCAAGCGTTTGGAGAAGCAAATGAACGCCGAGGCCAAAAATCTGGAATTTGAGAAGGCCGCCAGCACCCGGGATCGCCTGACCAAGGTAAAAGAAATGGCCTTTGGAGCGCGCTCCAGAGACTCCATAGGCTAGTTGCTAAAAGGGTTTTAGGGGGTATTCCCGAGCAATTTGATCGGGATTATGGTAAAGTTGAGTGGATTGGTCGGGTATTACCCATCTGACCATGAGCTGTCCATAAACAATCCATTACCAAGGTGAAATATGAGACTTACTACTAAAGGCCGTTTTGCAGTAACCGCAATGATCGATTTAGCCCTGCGTGAAGCGCATGGACCTGTAACTTTGGCTGGAATTAGCCAAAGACAAAAGATCTCCCTTTCCTATCTAGAGCAATTGTTCGGCAAATTACGCCGCTTCAATATCGTCGAGAGTACTCGCGGCCCTGGAGGTGGATACACCCTCGCACGCAGTGCAGATGCCATTAGCGTTGCAGACATCATTGTTGCTGTTGATGAGCCATTAGATGCGACTCAATGCGGCGGTAAAGGTAATTGTCATAGCGACGAAGATGAGTATGGCCATTGCATGACCCATGATCTTTGGAGCAACCTCAACCTCAAAATGGTTGAGTACTTAAGCTCGGTTAGTTTGCGTAACTTGGTTCAGCAACAAGAAGGGCGCGGAGTAGTGATTCAGGATATGCGCCAGAAGAAAGTCAAAGTTGAGAGTGCAAAAGCTGAAAAGTCAGTACCAGCACTTGCAGCTAAAAAAGAAGTTGCACCTAAAGCACCATTAATTAATTCAGTATTTAATTGGGCGCGTCAAAGTTAATAGTAATTATTCATTTATAAGCAAATCATGAACGCACCGCAAGACCTTCCAAAGCAACCGGTTCCGATGTTTAGTCCTAAGCACTTTCCGGTGTATATGGATTACTCGGCCACAACCCCAATTGATCCAAGAGTGGTTGACAAAATGTTGCCCTACTTGCGTGAGCAGTTTGGTAATGCCGCATCACGGAGTCATGCTTATGGCTGGGCTGCTGAAGAGGCGGTTGAGTGGGCGCGTTCAGAAGTTGCACAATTAGTTCATGCTGATCCACGAGAGATTGTGTTTACAAGTGGTGCAACTGAAAGTATCAATCTCGCATTAAAAGGTGCCGCGCATTTCTATAAAGATCGTGGTAATCACATCATTACTGTGAAGACTGAACACAAGGCAACCTTAGATACTTGTCGTGAGCTAGAGCGTGAAGGTTATGAAGTGACTTATTTGGATGTATTGCCAAGCGGTTTGATTGACTTTGCACAGCTTGAAGCTGCCATGAAGCCTGGCACGATTTTGACTTCAGTGATGTATGTTAATAAT